>NZ_BSDC01000003.1:300000-560033 GCF_030268045.1 Geothrix edaphica | reverse complement strand
CGGCGATCAAACACCAGCCGAAGCCGCGCGCCGCTGGGATTCACTCCGGTCGGCTACGCCTCCCTCCGCGAATCCCAGCGAGACAACCCTTAACCCAGGACTCTCAACATCCTTGGTATAGAAGTGGGGAGGACGTCAGAAGCAACTCGAGCTGCCGTTGATTTCCAAGAGATGAGTGTGAATGGCTTGCCTTGTGTGATGGAGAAGGTGATCGGCTCCTGGGAGGTTGAAGTCCAAACCAAGTCACCGTCTTTATTGGGAATTTCCAATGAGAACAAATAATATTTTGATTCATCAGTTTTTATTTCTGTGCGATACGCATGAGTGCCCAGAAGCGGTGTAGTCGGATCTACATTTACCTTCATACATCCGATCGTAATGACCATTATTACGATCATGGTCAGTTGTTTTGAAATGGATGAATGCAAGGGTACTCCTGTGCTTGTGGTGGTAGCGCCCTAACGAAAGCAGCTAACCGGACCAACCTGCGACCGAGAGTTGAACGGAGTTAAGAAAGACGTTGCAAGAGACAGGAAACCAGATCGTGCAGGTTGGGTCCGAGTTGAGCTAAGGGTTAGGCCGGAATTGGGAAGGGGAAAGAGTTTAGTCAACAACAATATGGGCGACACCAATGCTGCAGCAGAATCGATAACCAACGTCCTTGTACACGAATTTGTAATCGTTCTGTTTGATTTTGATTTCATATATTTTTTCAAATTGTTTGCTGGTTGGGTTGTAAAGATAAAGCTGCGACTTTCCTTCTGCGGTCAGAATTTCAAGTATTTTCTGACTGCGCTGACGATCATAACCTTTGATGCTTATATACAGCCTGTACTCGCACAGCATTGGCTTACCGTCGAAAATTCCATCATCGATGCTTTTGTTTTGAATTTCGTTTTTAAGAAATGCGACACCGCTTTCTGGGCCACCTTCTTCTGTGGCCCTTGCGTTGATTGAGAAAAGTAGTAGAAAGGCTATAAGTATCGATTTCATTTTAGTCCATGTAGCTTGTAGTGGTTTTGATGGAGGTTGGAAATAGGAAGAAGTGTAAGGCCTAACTAGATTTGGACGGCGAGAACGAAGCAGTTCGTAGTTCGCCTAATCCGGTTTGAGAAGGATGTAATTGCTAATTTTACCGTGGAGCTATTGAACGGAGCTATTTGAATGGGCAGACCAAAAAATCACGGATGAAGCAGGTTTTGGAGCAACTGGAGCCTATTGATTCGATGCAGGCCTAAAATTTAGAGCGTACTCCGCTGGTTGGGCGGCCTAACTTTAAATTGGACAGTGGGTGGTTTGGGGGTCGGAGTTCGCCTAGTCCTGGGGGGGTGGGGGCGGGGTGAGGTTGTGGTTTGGGGGAATGGGCGAACTTTTGGGGGGGCTTGACGGGCGAAAAAAAGGCGATAAATTGTGTCAACCCTAGCAATTCTGCGGTGGAAAGCTGGCACAGGTTAGCGCAATAGGCGATCTGAGGCGATCGGGGTGGGTCCTATGCTCGGGAAAAATAGGCAGACGGGTGAAGGGCGGATCGTGGGGGTGCAGCCGCCGAAGTTCATGGACCAGCTGCGGGACAGCCTGAGGGTCCGGCACTACAGCCTGCGGACAGAGGACGCGTATGTGGACTGGACGCGGCGGTTCATCCTCTTCCACGGCAAGCGGCATCCGAGGGAGATGGGGGCTGCCGAGGTGCAGGCCTTCCTGAGCCATCTGGCGGTGGAGCGCCACGTGTCGCCCTCGACCCAGAACCAGGCGAAGGCCGCCCTGCTGTTCCTCTACCGGAACCTGCTGGAGGTGGACCTGCCCTGGCTGTCCGAGGTGGTCCAGGCCAGGCGCCCGCCGCGGCTTCCGGTGGTCCTCACCCCGGGGGAGGTGCGCGCGCTGTTCGACCAGATGGAGGGCGGGATGGCCCTGCTGGCCCAGGTGCTTTACGGAACGGGGATGCGGCTCATGGAGGGGCTGCGCCTCCGGGTGAAGGATGTGGAATTCGAGCGGCACGAGATCGTGGTGCGGGACGGGAAGGGGGGCAAGGACCGGGTGACCATGCTCCCAGATCGCCTGGTGGAGCCGCTCCGGGCCCACCTCGGCCGGGTGCGCGCGCTGCATGCCCGGGACCTCGCCGAGGGCTTCGGGGAGGTCGGCCTGCCGGATGCGCTGGGGCTCAAGTCGCCTCAGGCGGCGCGGGCCTGGGGCTGGCAGTGGGTCTTCCCCTCGGCCCAGCGCTCGGCGGATCCCCGCTCCGGCCTCGTCCGCCGCCACCACCTCCACGCGGAGAGCGTCCAGAAGGCCGTGCGGCTGGCGGCTCGGGCCGCGGAGCTGGTGAAGCCGGTCACGCCCCACGTGCTGCGCCACAGCTTCGCGACGCACCTGCTGGCGGCGGGCCACGACATCCGCACCGTGCAGGAGCTGCTGGGGCACAAGGACGTGGCCACCACCATAATTCGCACCTATGGGTTGCTGTAAAGAATACCGGTTATTATTGCAAAAAATGCTAGACATTAGCAAGATTTTGGCATTGCATTCGCTTATCTTGCTGGGCGTCTTACCCGGAACTATATTAATTGTAGAGGTAGTCGTCATGGAGCCACCCAAACCCGGCCAATACAGGATCCGTAATATTCGGTTGGCTTCCGGGCTGCGGATACCGCTCTTGTGCCGTGACGAACTGCCAATTTATGAGACGACGTTCTGGACGCTCGGAAGCTTGGTGCCGAAGGGCAACGCCTACGCAACTGTGCTTTCTAAACTCCGTGCGGTGGCCCACTGGCTCTCATTTCAGGGCGGGCCGGGTCTGGACTGGGCGGAGCGAGTGCGAAGCGGGAAGTTTCTGTCGCCCGGCGAAACTTCCGAGGCCCAAGCCCTGATGGGGCTCGCCATTCATCTCCATGACCCCGAGAAGGCCACCAAGCAGCTACGGGTCGCTCCGCACATCAAGGCTGCCCGTGTCGGGTTCCTCCGCGAGTATCTCTGCTGGTTGGCCAGCGGTTACATATACAAACTCCAGGGCTCCACTCACAAGGTGGTGGACCGACGGTTTGAGAAATGGGTTGGGTCCTGGGTCACGGATGAATCAACTGAGACCAACCCGAACCAGACTTCTAGTACAAGCTCTGGATTGACCTCACCACAGCGTGAGCTATTCCTAAGCGTCATCCAGCCTGGGAGCCCTCTAAATCCTTTTGAGCCGGGCATGCAGGTCAGGAATTACGCGCTTCTCCTCATGTTGTATGAGCACGGCATGCGGATGGGGGAACTCTTGGCGTTGCGGGTTGACGATGTGTTCTTAGACCGCATGGTATTCCGCATTGCGGCGAGGAGGAATGACAGGCTTGAAACTCGAGGTCGCGCTCCGAGCGGAGCCAAGCGTGGAAAGGGTCGGGAGCGCCTATTCTCTTCCCTCAGCATGGCTACCCTTCAGCGGTGGCTTGAGGTTGACCGGATGGACGAGAAGAGGTTCCCAGGAGCTCCAAAATGCCCTTATGTATTCGTTTCCGAGCGGCTGGACGTTCTGAAGGGAGCCGTGCGCCCCCTCTCCGTGCGCCGCCTGTCAGCTCTATTCGAGATATTGCGAAGGCATTATCCGGAGCGCCGTAATGGACATCAGCTTTTGAAGGTGGGATTCGATCCTCATTTCTCACCCCACGACCTTCGGCATGACTGGTGTGTCCGATACTTGCTGGCCCGCTATGAGGGTTGGACCGCTAATGATGACCGGACGATGCGCTACGAGATGGGGTGGACCGAGCGTAGCAAGATGCCGAGTCATTACATGCGGATTGCGCTCCGAGATCTCGGTGGGAAGGTCCTGGAGAAGACCTCTGCCGAGCGAATCTACGAGGCCATGAAGATCCGGGAAGAAATGCCTTTTTAACTTCTGTGGAGTCACCAAGTGCTTAATGCAAAGCGCACTCCGGTTTTTCGCAAGAGGACTCCTTGAACCCCGGGATGGCCCTTCGGGCAGAAACGGAGCCCAACAGGGACCCTCTCAGGGAGGTGCTGTCGTCCATCCCAGCCTCGATTCAGGCCCGAGAGGGACACATCATCGATACCTCGGGCCTTGTCTGGCGTCTGCCCCCCGAACTCGGCAGTGGAATCATCGACTGGACCCGTGTTGAAACTACGCCAATCATGCTGCGCGTGCTGATGGGTTACGTCGCTGCCTTACTGCAAGGCAAGTCGGAGAGGCACGCACTGACAGAGTTTCGTCGAATCCTCAGTATCAAGAACTGGGACATCTTGACTGAACCCTGGGAACGGACCGAGGAGATCGAATTGGCGGACATCCTGGCCGTCCAGCGCCATCTCCGAGAACTGTACACTGGCGCCTGGAGGGACTATTTTTCAGTCGTGAGACGTCTCTATTCCTGGGCGGCAGGCAAGGGAATCCCCGGTTTCACGAAGTATGTCTGCGTCCAACTGAAGCAGGTCAGGATCGACGCACCCGTTCCACTCGTGAAGCGCCTGGAGGCGGCGCCTGGCGCCCCGCGCAGCAAGGCCGCCAAGAACCGGGAGGTCTACGATGTGACGACACTCACGGTGATTGCCGCGTATTTCAATAAGGCCGAGGGCCTCCTGCGGGATGGACAAGTACTGTACCGCCCGCTTCGTTCAGGGGAAACCCGAAGAACTGAGGGTAAGTACTGTGTGATCCGCAAGGGCGGCCAACTTCTGCGCCCCTCCCACGTGGGTATTGCTGATCTGGTCTTGGGCTGGCTGGCCTGGCGATTCGGTGACCGACCCGACGCTTTCCGCAAACTGCGGGAAAGCCATTTCGAGTTCATCGAGGTTGAGGGCGAGACGGCGCTGGCACAGATTCGGATGCCGGAGAGTAAGATCCGCCACGCTGACTACAAGGCCATCCAGGGGCCGTTGCCCATGGGCAACGAACTCGCTCGGTTGGTGCCGGAACTTATCGCGGAGAACAGGGAAATTCGAGCTCGGGTGGGTCTCGACAACTCCCTGGACTGGCCGTTGTTCATGACAGCCCAAGAAGGGACCGGTTCCTGGGCTCGCAAGGTTTACGGTCTTCCCCACGAGGATCTTGCTAAAGGGTTTGAGAAGCCGGCGAATGTCTTATTGACTGACCTCCGAACTCTATTTGAGGCCCTGCGGATACCGGATGGCAAGGGCGGGGTGATCGTGCCCACGTTCTACTCCTTCCGGGATGGGTTTGTTACCAACCACATCCTGTCCGGAACGCCTCTCGAGGTGATCGCGGCGCTGCATAACAAGCAAGTCCAGAGCATCAGGCCGTACTTCGGGCCTGGGGTGCGGCTCACGGAGAGGCTGAACCAGGTGCCGGAGTTCTCCCAGCTAGCGGAATGTTTCGAGCCGAACGAGCCGATCCATGCGGACGAGGTGGAACCTGAGAAGTTGGTGCCGTTTCCTCCCTGGTTGGAAATCGATAAACAGGGAACCCAAGTCGGCGGGACGGGGCGTTGCGGCTGCATTGGGGCCTCTGGATGCCCGATCGCCATGAACGGCTCGATCGACTGCTACGTGTGCCCGACATACACACCCATCGTGGAGGCTCCCCACCAAAAGGTTTACGACGCGCTCTGGGCGCGGCGAGAGGTCCTAATCCACCGGGGACTGCCAGAGGCTGAGTATAAGCGGTACGACAGGCACCTCGCCGCAATGGGGGTCGTGATCATGAAGATCCAGCGTTTGGAGGGGGCATCCAAATGAGTATTGACCCTCACCTCACCGAATCGGCGAAGCGGCTTCAGGCCTACATCATCGAGGGACGACGACTCGTCATGGCTGCCTTCGGTATCGATTTCGATTCCGACATTTGGCAGCTGCCTTCTAAACGCGAGGCAGGCAGGATGGACCGCCGCCACGATTTCTCTAGGTTCGAGGAACCGTTCAAGAGCCTTCTCAAGGCTGTTGTCGCCAATGAGAGCGCCCCGAAGAACGGCAGGAGTGGGTTCAGTTGTAAAAATTTCACAGTGTCTGCACGGCATTTTTCCAGGGTGGTTGCTGGGGTCAAGGATCTCACCACCATATCTGCGGACCACTTCCATCAGGCGGTCGAAGACTTGCGAAATAGGGACGATTTGACCGACGTGACCAAATTTAACAATGGTAAAGAACTCGCAAGCTTGGCAAATGCCCTCAACTTGAATCGATTGACGAAAGGCCTGATCACCTTCCGCAACCCATTTTCCCTGCCTGAGTCGAACGGCGATGAACATATGATCCCGCCGGGTGCGATCAAAGGGTTCGGGGCAATTTGGCAGGAGATCATGAAGGGGACAGACAATGACCAGGATCGCCTACTGGCTTGTACGGCGACGATGCTGCTCTGTACTGGCTTCAGAATCAACGAACTTCTCTCGATGCCGGTAGATTGCTGGCATCCAAGAACGGGTAGGGACAGCCAGGGTCGGATCCTGGAGGGAGTGTTCCTGGGCTACGTGCCTGAGAAGAATGGTCTCTCCGAGGCGACGCAGCCCAAGTGGATTCCCAGCGACCTCATCCCGTTGATGAAGGAATGCCTGGATGAGATTCGGCGGATCACGGATCCCTTCCGGGAGAACGCCCGTGCCCTCTACGAGGGTCGCGTGAATCTGCCGGGTCTGGAGAATGATCGGGCATACACCGCGGCTGAGGCCGCGGAACTGCTTGGTGTCACAGCTCAATCCACGGGAAGGATTCTTGGGAAATCCGGGACCTACCCAATGGTTTTACGCGAGGGAAGAGGCGGCATGCGGTACGCCCTCAATACTCCGGACATTCGCGAACTTGTCCGTTCTAGGAGCTTCCTGGGCAAGGTGGTCATGGAGCCTTGGCCGCAGGAACTGCACGAATCTCTTTTCGTGATCAGCAGCGGCTTCTTCATGGGAAGCCGCAATGGCCTGAACGGCACCGCAGACCGTTTGAAAGCAATGAAGATCAACCACTTCCTAGCAGGAGGCACAAACGTAAAGTCCTGCTTCGAGCGCTTTGACAAGAGAGATCCCGACTCGGGAAAGTTTTGGGGCTTTTCCACTCACGACCCCCGGCACACGCTCACCACCTGGATGAAGCGGGCGGGGCTGAGCGAATTGGAAATCGCAGGCTACTTCAATAGGAGCTCTCGCAATCCTGCCGTAGCGAACCGCAACTACGACCACATGCAGCCCTGGGAGATGTTGGAGGTGGTACGCCAAGCCTTGGAACGAGGTGAGTTCATCGGTCCCTGGGCCGATATCCTGAAGAACATCAAAGACCCGATCCGCCGGGCAGAGCTCAAGGGAACCATGCTCGGGAATATCAGCTATTCCAGGCTGGGACTGTGTAGTCATGCGGAAGGCACCACCCCGCCCACCATGCCGGAAGCCTGCGCACGGTGTACGGGGCTGATCGTGATTAAGGGCAACGCAGGCCACATCAAGGAGACCAAGGAGCAACTGGCAGAGTGTGATGAGACGATCGCCCGGTACCAGAAGCAGACCGAAGCCGGCTACTTCAACAAGGACCGCTGGCTGAATGTGGAGATGGAGCGCCGGGAAGGCCTAGTGCGAATGCTGGACATCCACCTCGATCCGAAGATCCCCTCTGGGTACTTGGTCCAACTTTCTCCTTACCGGAAGAGAGAGAAGGCTTGCTGATGAGCGCCTTCCGCCATCTCACCCAGGACGATATCGTCCAAGTCTGCGCGATCATCAAGGCCTGGCCTCTGCCGACAATTACTTGGGAGGCGGTGTGCCGAGAAGTCGGAATCCACCTGAAGCATCAATTCACCCGCCAGGCGCTAGAACGCAAGCCTGAGATCAAGGCCACCTACCTGGCGCGGCGTGGCAGGCGCGAGAACCTGGTGGAGAAGGATCACGCCGAGCGGAAGATCGCTAACCTCCAAGCCCGAGTGGAGGAGTTGGAGAAGGCGCTGGCGGAGTACGACCTGCGCTTCCTGCGCCATATCGAGCGAGCCATCCGCTGGGACAAACTGCCTCAGGACCTCGAGAAACCTCTGGATAAGGAGATCCCCCTGCTGAGGAGTGATTCGTGAAAACCTCGGAGGAGGCCCGAATGAACGGAAAACAGATCGGGGACGATTACGCCCGGACCCTCGCGCGGTACCTGGAGGCCCTGCGAGCGGAGGGTAAAGGGGTCCCGTCCCGCGATGGCAAGGTCTCAGCCAAGGCTGTAGCCCTGGCCTCCGGGGTGGACCTCCAGAGCATCTACAAGAACATTAAGTGCCGGGCGATTCTCGAAGCCGCCGCCCAGGAACTGGGTCTTGCCCCGATGGGGACCCGGGAGGCGGGACCGACCAAGGACGACGCCAAGGACCGCCGCATCCAGACATTGGAGACACGGAACGCCGCCCTCCAGGCCGAGGTGGAGGGACTGCGGCAGAAATTGAGGCGGTACCAGCACATCGAGCAGCACATGGTCGAGACTGGGAGGCGGGTGATCCCGTGACGGAGCTGACCCTGACCGTCTCGCAGGTATGGCTTGGCCCCAAAGGTGGTGCGGTTTTCCAGGGCAAAGACCAGGCGGGTGCCACCCACAAGGTCATCGCCAGCGAGAATGTCATCTCCCGGCCGCCGCGGCCCGGGGAGTTCTGGCGGGTCCAGGGGGAGAACAGAACTCATCCGAAGTGGGGCCTCCAACTCGAAGCCACCCTCGCGATTCCTATGGTTCCCGAGGGGGAGCACCTTCGCCGTTTTCTGGCCCGGAATCGGGCCTTTCAGGGGGTCGGAGATGTTCGGGCCAAGATGCTGTGGGAGAAGTTCGGGAAGGGTCTTATCGCCCTGTTGGATGCCAAGGATGCCCTGTCCCTGGCCGAGGTGATCGGAGAAGAGGTCGCCGGGACGCTGGTCCAGGCCTGGGAGGAGGCCCGTGCCGAGGCCCGTGTGGTGGAGTGGCTGGACCAGAAAGGGTTCCCGGTCCGCCTGGCGGCGAAGGTGGTTAAGCTCTGGGGCGCTCTTGCGCCAGAGAAGATCCAGGAGAACCCCTACCGCATGCTGGCCGTGGCCGGCTGGGAGCAGGTCGACCGTGCAGCCCAGCTCATCGGCTTCCCCCAGGACGCAGAGGCGCGTCAGATCGCGGCCGTGGAGACTGTCTGCTACCTATCCATGGCCGACAAGCACACAGTCATCAAGGAAGGGGAGTTGCTGCTGGGTGTGGGCAGGCTCCTGAAGGTGGGCCGGGATGGGGCGGAAAAGGCCCTGGAGCTGGCGGAAGGAGACCAGGCCGTGGTGAGGCTAGGGGAAGGTCGATGGCAGGCCCTAGGACCCCACGTGATGGAGACCTATCTTCGGGACCGATTGGCAGCGATGGTCACTGCCGAGCACGTTCCAGCCGGGCATCTGTTCTGGGCCGCCCCGTCAGACGCCAAGGTGGATGAATTACTGGCCGAGTTCCAGGCCGAGAACAGCCTGAAGCTTACGGATGAGCAGAAGCAGGCCGTATGGATGGCCCTAACCCAGCGAGTGGGGATGATCCTTGGCGGCGCCGGCACGGGGAAGACCACGGTGCTGAAGGCCATCATGTGGGGGGCCGAGAGGCTGCAGGGCACGGTCCATGCTGTCGCCCTGGCGGGCAGAGCGGCGATCCGCATGACGGAGGCCACGGGTCGTCCGGCCAGAACAATCGCCGGGTTCCTCGGAGCCGCGGAACGCGGCGAACTGGAACTAGGCGGCTCAGATTTGGTGGTGGTCGATGAGGCCTCAATGGTGGACCTCCCGCTGGCCTATAGCCTCATGCGAGCAATCCCTGAGGACGCACGGCTCCTTATGGTAGGCGACCCCTACCAGCTTCCCCCCATTGGGATGGGTCTGGTGTTCGGTGTCTACGCTGAGGATGATCGAGTCCCCAAGGTGGAACTGATGCAGGTTCACCGACAGGCTAAAGAGACAGGGATCCCTCAGGTTGCTGGGCAGATTCGCATGGGGACCATGCCTGGGCTGAAATCCTACGAGGGGCCAAAAGCTGGCATCTCGTTCATGCCCTGCACCAGTGCAGAGGCTCAGGCTCAGGTGATCGAATTGGTCTCGGAACTTGGCGGCCCTGGCGAGGTCCAGATCCTCTCTCCCATCAAGAACGGACTCGCTGGCATCAAGGCCATCAATGCCGCGCTTCACCATCTACGGGCGGCCGGTCGGGACCAGTGGCAGGGGTTTGCGGTGGACGATCCGGTGATCTGGCTGGAGAACGACTACGACCGGAAAATCTGGAACGGAACTCTCGGTGTGGTTCAGGCCGCAGGCCCCACATCGCTTTCCGTCCTTTGGGATGGACATGACAAGCTGATGGACATGGGGGTTTCTGACCTGGACTCACTGGATCTGGCCTATGCCATCTCAGTGCACAAGGCTCAGGGAAGCCAGTTCAGGCGAGTTGTTGCCCCAGTATTCAGGAGCCGTCTTCTTGAGCGGACCTTGGTTTACACGGCGCTGACCCGTGCCACAGAACAGGTCGTCTTCATCGGCGATGCAGGCGCGCTCAAGCTGGCTGTTGAAGCGCCACCGGCTCCCTTCAGGAGAAACCACGGCCTAGCTCATGCTGAGAAGTAGCCAACGCTAGGCTTGGCCACCGACGGCGATTCGACTTATGTAAGACTTCACCGCCTCCGCTCTGCCTTCTCGAACGAGATCCTCTGGAGTTCGGTCCCCAAAGGAAGGCAAACACTGAGAGCGATACCATGCGAATGCTACTGGTTCTGACCCAGCCAAGGGGAGAACCGCGTTAATGATCTCGGCAATCTCTTGATCCTCTCCCGCCTGTTGTGAGGAAGGCCGTGAGTCATTGAGATTTTTTTTCGGCACTCGGACCTCTCAGAGAATATTCCGCCCCCGGCATCCAAGGCGCAAGAGTCGCCGAATGGAATCGGTAAATCCCAACATTCCTTAGGCCGCCTTCTTCGGCGACGCAGATGCACTAGGGCAGGCACTTGAACCACCGTCAGCACCGGGTCGGAGGAAACACAGCTAGGACTTGTCGAGGGAGATTTGTGGGCCTACCCTTCTTCCAGCCAGCCGGAGGATAGGGCAACGCAGGGATGCGACCCGAGCGCCGAGCTGGGGCCGAAGCTCACGCTTCAAGGGCCTCCCACAAGGAGGCCCTTCTTCTACCTGGCCGCAAATTGGGATCGATTCTTTCAGCGAGAGCTTTGGTCCTTATGCGATAAACCCCGGGGGTACGGGGGCAGAGCCCCCGATTCGACTCCCAATTCCGATTCAATGGTGTCAATGCAACGGGTATCCTCTGAGCGCGGATTTGCATGGGATGTGACGCTAAAGCTGTGTGAGAGCGGTAGACAGTCGCCGAGACTCGCGAAGTAAGATTCGGTCTGCCATACTCCGTTCACACACTAAGGCAATAATGGTCCAGTCAACTCACCAATCCCGAACGTCTAGCCTTCGCTGGATTCATGGGATGCAGAGTTGGATTTCCCATTTCAATCGATGGATCCAGGCAAGCTCGCCACAACTTGGTTTGTTTTTGGTGAGGCGAACCGAACTCGGGATTTGGGCCTCGCGAAAAATCGAGTCCCTGCGTTTTCGAAGAGATAGAACTCTCCATATTCAAATTGAACAGATGAAAGACGGGCGAGATGGGTTGGGAGCTACTAAATGGCTTCTTCGCCAGGTCACGCCTCAAGGAATTTATTCGATCCTGGCGGTGATCCTTTTAGTGCTTCTGCCGGCGCATTTCCAAAGCCACGGTCCTTTCCAGGCGTGGCAATCCTTCATTTCGTCCTTCAATCTGGGAATTTACATCACGCTGCTAATCACCATCGCCCAAGCCTCTGCGGCGGTACTGGCTTTGTTCTTCACCGCCATGAGCATCGTGGCCAGTACCACCTTCTTAAAGGTGAAACCTGCAGTTCGCAATTTAATTGTGCAAGACAAATTCAACCGCCGATACATCAGGTTGCTTTCCCACACTGCGATGACCTCAATTCTTGGGGTGGCCCTAACTGGCTTCGATGTCCCACCTTCAACTATATTCATCGCATACATGCTCCTATTATCTGGGCTTTGTTTGTTGGGATTCATCCCAATTGGAAGCCAAATCTTCCGATTGTTTGATCCAGCGGCGCTTGCACCAATGCCGATTCAAACCTTCGTCCAACAGATTCAGACTATGACGCGGGGAGGACGCCTATGGTTAGATCCATCGTTCCAGGTCTACGCTTGCAATAGAGCGAATGAACAAGTTCTAATCCTCGAAGATTTGGTTTTAGAGGTCACACGGGACGATTACCCGCGCAACGACGCCATACTCTCATTGGCGCAAGCGGTCGTACATGTGGCGAAAGCTCATGCAATCGTGAAGACATCCATCCCGAGCACGAGTCGATGGTTTCCCCAAAAAGCGGAGTTCCAACGCTTTCAGTCGATGAATAGTTCTTCCACATCCATTGCCCTTGAAACGGGAACCATGCCTACTTCGGCTCCCGTTGCGGATCATCAACAAATTGAGACCCGCTGCATATCCATGCTCATGAAATGTCTGTCCACCCTGGTGGAGCGCAATGCCTTGGATGATGTGGCCACGCTCCTCTTGGACTACGGGTACTTGGTTGAAGCATTTTCGCGGGTCTATGAAAACACCTCTGCACAGGGCCTACTGGATGAAATGATATCCAGAACCACCCAGGTCCTATCGCAGGCTGAACCATTGCAGGAACCGAAGAAGCATCTTCAGCTTGCGGACCTACTGGGATTTGCGGCGATAGCGCCGATCCTCCACCCTGCGCAAGAGTTGGCCCATAACACCGACGATTTGATCGAAGGCACCGTGGATGATCTTTTGTCGTTGGATAGAAGGCGAATCTATAAGGTGGCCCACCCACGGCAGGTTCTCCGCGTTCTTGAGGATTTCGCTTCACGCCTTCAATTCGAGTTCGAAGTGGAAGGGGAATTGCGAACGCAACCAAGGCATGTCAGACGGGTAGTCGCGTTGGCCTATGCGGATGTTATCAAAGCTCAAATCGCGCAGATTCCAACCAACATCGATCGAGGGCTCGTTCAACCTATTGCCTTCTTGGTCCAATCAAAGGCGCCCCTATGGGCGAGCATTCTCGTGATTCGTGGATTGGAAGCATGCGAGAAGGGGATGATACAGGTCCACACTCTGAAAGACGTTTACGCAAATCTGAAAAGCATCAGTGAACCCAATGGGGCAGACCCTGAGAGCAGAGGCGACGAGGCTCTAAAGACCATTGAGATATCGCACTCCAAGCTCATTCATATTTGGGCTGAGGTCGTCCCGGGTTTATGTTCCAGTGCCATTGGTGAGGAGGACCTTCCGGATGTACTTGGAATTGCGAGAGCCAATATCGGGGATGAACTCGTCAAGGCGCTTGATGAGAAAGATAAAAAGTCATTCTCGAAGTTATTCCCAGCATATTTACTCGCCAGTGAAGCCATCAAAGCCGAACTACTGAGGCGTATCGATCCGAGGAATTCAAATTACAGGAATTCGGTTGTGATGGATCTCCAATTAGATTTGATGACCCTTTCAGGCTTGGCGTTGATCTATTCGGACATCGATAAATCAGGTTGCTGGGACTCCGCACATATTCTATGGGACAAACTGATTGAAAACTCGCCCGATCCATCTGCGTTCGTTCAGGATCAATTCCACTGCATCGATAATCCAACAATGGTTCCGATGTTCTCACCCAGTTCCATGCAGAGACTGAAATGGGAGAGGACGCTTCGTGAGGGATTGGTGCGGCGTGGAATCGAATCAGAGGAAATCTTCGGATTCAATCCACGTACGTCCAGGGGGCCGCGAACCATCCCTCCATTGATTGATGCGATGGGCTTTCATCTAGGGAACCCATACCAGGAACCCTTCGAGGTGTTCGGAGCTCTGTACCTTGCCAAACAGGAAGCGGCCAAAGGACTGTCCCTGCCGTATAAGGTTGAAAGCCTTTTACGCGAACTCAACCTTGGCGAAGGTGAGTAAATGCGACTTCACGGAGCGGACTCAGAAGAAACCCTCCAGTGGGAACGGGCGTCTGTTTGGTACCACCACATTGGTATCAAGTCCCGCCTAGATGATCCTGGGTCCAAACTTTGGATGTGCGCCGAAGATGTAAACAACCAGATCTTTCACCAATTCAACAGTGTTCAACACGATCGATCCGGCTCGTTGAAGAAGTCCGTCTGGGTAGATGGCTGTTCACAGGACCTTCAGCGGATCCTAGCAGGAAGCCTCCGAACTGATCGCTACCACGAGGACCTTCAGGATGCAGTGAAGTGGTTCGTAGCTGCGGTGGCACAGGAAATGGTCTCTTATGGGAAAAGCACCTATGAACTTTGCTTAGGCTGGGATCAAGGGGTCCACACGCGCCAACTAAAGGCTGCGAGACTCCTTTGGATCCCTTCAGAATCGATCCTTCGAATCGGCGGCAAGGTATTACAGATTGTACCAACCAATGCACCCGAGGATTACTCGCCCGGCAAGTCAGTAGCCCTCGATCCGGCGAGGCTGGTTATGTTCTCCCCCCCTGAAAAATGGGTTCGCCATTTGAATCGGGTTCGATACGGATTGGTCAAACTTGGGGAATCTGAACACAACTGGATGGGCGGTATGGTCAATCTCGCTCACGTGAAGGAAGACTTCGCAACGGTGAAACGCACCTACAGTGTCGAACTGGGTAGATTGACGGCCCCCATCGGATGGAATGCGCGCGGCTCGATGAACGACGACATGGGTAATGTGCATGCAGAAGTCAGAGACTTCCGCTGGAAGCGATTCTGCGTAGATCTCCGGGATAATGTGCTGATGGACCTGAAAAAGGTCTTCAGGCTGATCGGGAAACACCTTGGGGAATCGCCTATCCTGAGGTGGGACCATCTGCTTTCCCACACCCAGATTCAGGCTGATGAAGATGAACTTATGTGACCACAACAATCAATTCTGTAACAATGGGTTCCCTTGGAACTGCCTGCCTACGAGAGGTTCGCTGCGAGGTAGTTCCGTAATTGCTCGAATCCCTGGGTCCCCGTCTGAAGAAGCTCCAAGGCCGGCCTTCCCCTGAAGAGCTCATCAGTGTTTGGTTGTTTCACCCATGCGTTGGCGGATTCGAGAGCAAGCAGGGTGTGTAGTGCTCTGTAGATTCCGATGGTATGGGAGATCCGCTTCAGGGGATCGGTTCCAATCTCGATCTCTGTAGGTTTATGGTCGAACCCCAAGAGAACCGAGGCTTCCTCTTCGCCGATACCCCATAGGTGCATGATTCGAAAGTAGGCCCTCAGCCCGGCGGGGACCAATCCCTTATTCACAGCCTCGGCCATTCTCTCTTCATCCGAGAGATTACTGGCCCACCCCCGTGCATCCAGGGCCGCGAATCTGTCCTCTTCTAACGCGAATTTACGACCGAGATCAACTGTCGAGGGGTCCTTCGGAACGAAGTAGACAATGTTGTGGCACGTCGCGCAGGAATAGGCGACCCCAGCCTCTACCTCCTGGGATTCGCACCCTGACCCGAGTTCTTGTCCGCAGTATGGGCAAGCATCGGGGCAGACTGACGGGAAATCGGGAAGGGCCCCGTGCTCTTTCCTCCTCAGGGCCCCTCGCACAGCAGCCGCCCCGAGCTCCTCGGGAGTCGCAGTGAATAATCGTCTGACTCTACGCTGTTCTGGAGTTTCAGTCATGATTGGCTCATCTACAATCTCGGTTGTCAAACTAGACAAGAATTGTCTGACCATCATAATGGGGCGGAGTCTTCTCTGAGTGAGCTTTGGCCATCAGGCGATAAATCCAGTGAGAAGTAATCGGGCGCCGGCCCCCGCTAGTTCCTTCGCTTGGAATTGATTATTCATTCAACCTCAGTGAAGCCCGACTCGCACGAACAGGTATGTGCATGCCTCCAATAAGGCTGGTACGGTCAAATCAGCCAAAGCAGCGGCCTTCTTCACCTCGTCCATCTCGTTCTTGAAGGCCGAGACCTGCACGATGTGCCCTCCCTTCTCTGACCTCAGTAGCTTGGCGGCGTTGGAGGACCGTTGGAGGTCTGCTGAACTGGTCACACCAATCACACGCACAAAGCCTTCCATAATCCCTTTGGAATACTTCCCTCTCTTAAAGTGGCGAGTCAGCAGTTCGAATGTCTCTGCGTCAAGATGGCACCTGCCACCAGAGACTCGATGTCCCTGCGCGTGTAACGGTTGGGCCCTTTCCATTTCTGAAAGGTACTTCCTCAATCGTCGCTTGAAGGCGCCTTGCGATTCGTCCTGCATGCTTCTCTCCATCCGCCCTCAGGTAGGGGTGATGTTGCAAGATTAGCTCGACAATGCTACTTATAGTCTGTAGATTCATAGTCGTCAATTGCCGACGATCGCCCTTATGGCCAAGAAGGGCGTAAGGCGTATACCTGCAAGACTCCGGTTCGCCGAGAACCTTCGCAGTATTCGGACGCAGAAAGGCCTCTCCCAGGAGGACCTGGCCGATCTTGTCAACCTCCACCGGACCTATGTGGGCTCGGTAGAACGCGGCGAGAGGAATATTTCGGTCGACAATATGGAAGCCTTGGCAGATGCACTTGGGGTTGAACTGAGTGAAATGCTTCGTGGCTAGGCCCCCTCGCCATTGGCTACCCTGCCGACCATTCATCGTGCCTAGCGATCAACTGGTCGAATAGACAAGATATTCCTCGATACTTGAAAGCAGCCTACGACCCTGACCTGCCTGTAAATTTGGAAATTAATCAAATCCACATCGTGAGGTTTTATCTCTGAATTCTTCCGAAAATCATAGCCTCCGGGCATCATGCCCCACATGTGCGGTCGATACACCTTCACCCTCAGTGCTGCCAACCTGACCGAGGCGTTCGGCTTGGTGCCGCCGGGCTTCGCCATCCGGGATGGCTACAACATCGCCCCGGGTCAGTACATCATCATCGTCCGCCCGGAAGGAGGGCGAAGACTCGCCGATGTGGCCTTCTGGGGGCTCATCCCGGCCTGGGTGAAGGACCCCAACGAGTTCTCAAAGCCCATCAATGCTCGGGCGGAAACCCTGACGGAGAAACCCACCTTCCGCGCGGCCTTCAAGCGAAAGCGCGTGATCGTGCCGGCCACCGGCTTCTACGAGTGGCAGGTCCAGGGAAAAGGAAAGCAGCCCTTCTACATCCACCCGAAGGATGAGGGGTTCTTTGCCTTCGCGGGCCTGATGGAGGACTGGCAGGGCCCCAACGGAGAGGTGATGATCAGCGCCTGCATTATCACCACCGGGCCCAATAGCCTCATGGCCGACATCCACAACCGCATGCCCGTGATCCTGCCCAAGGAGACCTGGGACCTCTGGCTGGATCCTGCCTCCCAGCCCCGCGAGGTCCAGCCCCTGCTCGTCCCATTCCCGAGCGACCGGATGGCCGCCCACCCCGTAAGCCCTGCGGTCGGAAATGTTCGGAGTGACGGGCCAGAGTTGATCCTGCCCGTAGCCTAGGCTCCCCAGACGAGGCTTGATTTTCGTTTTTTATTCGCCATACTTGGATCCCCTCGGAGGGGTTCGGTGTGGGCGTGGTGGAGGCATGACGGGACGGCCCTGACCTGGGCAGGACGGGCGTGGGGCTTGCGATGAGCTTCGCCCTCGGGATCTCCGACTTCAGCGTGGGCGAGGGGGTCTATCCCGCCCGGCAGCTTCTCAAGCTGGCCCGGTGCCTGGGCTATCAGGACCTTGTCTCTTGGGACACGGGGGTACAGGGCTACCCGAAGCTACGGGAGGAACTGGAGTGGCCCCGCCGGGCCCGGGAACTGGAGGGCCTCCCTCCGGATCTCGAGGAGGAGATGTTCCGGGTTCACCTGGGGTGCCGCTTCACCTGGTATGGGCATGCCTACGGCGCCCTGCCCACCAGCGACAAGGGTTATGCGGCCCTGAACAAGCTGCTCACGGACCAAGCCCACGGAATGGACGAGGCGGGAACCCTCCGGGTGCAGGGTGAGCCACCGCTGGGCTGCCTGGTCCTCACGGAGACGTTGGAGGGCCTTGAGGCGCTCCAGAAGGCCGGGGTGGAGGCTTCCCTGCTCGGCCACCCCTGTCGCGTCCAGGAGGCCCGCCAGGCGCTCTCCCGTGGGCTTCGGGTCGTCGCGCCCCAGGTCTTGCGGTACCGCACGCCGGAGGGGTTGGAGATGCACCGCGTCAAGCGGGCCATCCACCACCAGCAGACCCTCATCCGTACGGAGCCCCTCTGGACTCCTGGTGAGGCGGCGGTGCATCGGCAGACCTGGGAGGGCCGCTTCCCCGCGGCCGAGCCACAGGTCGCCCGGGCCACGCGGGACCTCCTGGAGCAGGTGGCTGCCTGGCGCATCCACTGGGGGAAGTGGGTGGTTTCCCGGCCTCTCAACCTGGACGGCTCGGACCTCGACGCCGTACTCCGAGAGCGGGTACGGGCCGGCGTCGAGGAACGGTTCCCCGAACTCCGCGGAGACATCCTCGCCCGCATGGAGCGGGAGCTGGACCTCATCGCCGCGAAGGGGTTCGCCACCTACTTCCTCCTGGTCCAGGACATCGTCCAGGCCCTGAAGCACCAGGGCATTCCCAGCCGGATCTGCGGCCGGGGGAGCGGCGCCGCCTCCCTGGTCAGCTACGCCCTCGGCCTCAGCAACGTGGACCCCGTGGGCACCAACCTCATGTTCGAGCGGTTCCTCACCTTGGAGCGGAAGGACCCCCCGGACATGGACATCGACTTCGCTTGGGACGAGCGGGACAAGGTGATCCAGGCCGTGTTCGAGCGGTACGGACGGGACCGGGTGGCCATGGTGTCCAACCACACCTTCTTCAAGGCCAAGGGAGCCCTTCGGGCGGTGGCCCAGATTCACGGCCGGCCGGACGACGAGTTGAGGCAACTCGCCCGGTTGGTGCGGGGCTGGGAAGGAGGGCTTGGGATCGCGGCGGAGAACCCCGCTTGGGCTGAGATCCTCCGGCAAGCTGCGCTCCTGAAGGGGCACTTCAATCAGTTCTCGGTTCATCCCGGCGGGACCATCGTGACCACGGGCCCGCTCTGGGAGCATGTGGCCTTCCAGCCCGCCCCCGCCAAGGAGAACACCTCCATCACGGCCTGGGACAAAGACGGGGTGGAGAACTATGGCCTGGTGAAGATCGACCTGCTGGGGAACCGGAGCCTGGCAGTCATCCGGGACGCCTACCGGGTTCTGGGAAGTGCCGTGCCGAAGGATCCCGGAACAAACTCCCGGCAGGACCCGGAAACCCAGGCCCTCCTCGCCCGGGGGGACAGCATGGGCGTCTTCTACGTCGAGAGCCCGGCCATGCGCCAGCTCCAACAACGGGTGCGGAAGGGGGATTTCGAGACGCTGGTCATCCACTCCAGCCTGATCCGCCCGGCGGCCTACCACTGGATCGACCGCTATGTAAAACGAGCCCGGGGCGAGGAGACCTACATTCCCACAGACCCGGTGTTCGAGCGGCTGCTCTCCGAGAGCTACGGGGTGCTGGTCTACCAGGAGGATGTGCTGAAGGTCGGGGTCGAGCTGGCCGGGTGGACCTACTACGAGGCCGACCAGTTGAGGAAGCTGCTCGGCAAGCCAGACTGCGAGGCCAAGCTACCGATCTTTGAGGCCAAGTTCCGCCGGGGGTGCGCGGCCCGGGGCGTCCGCCAGGCGGTGGTGGACGAAGCCTGGGACATGGTGAAGACCTTCACCGGCTACTCCTTCTGCAAGCCCCACTCGGCCAGCTACTCCCAGGTGAGTTTCGAGAGCGCCTGGATCAAGGCCCACCATCCGGCCGTGTTCTTTGCCTCTGTGATCACGAATCAGGGCGGGTTCTACCCGGCCAATGCCTACCTGGGGGACGCCCGGCGCCACCGTCTGGTGGTGGAGGGGCCGAGTGCGAACGAATCGGACTGGGCTTTCACGGCCGAGGGGGACCAGGTGCTCCGGGTGGGCCTGATGCAGGTCATGGGGGCCCGTGAGCAAGAGGTGAAGGCCCTATTGGATGAGCGACGGGAGAGTGGACCATTCAAGGACCTGGACGACCTCCTGCGGCGTGTGAAGTTGTCCGTGACTACGGCGGAGGCGCTCTGCGCGGCCGGGGCCTTCGACCTCTGGACCCGGAATGGCGACCGCACCCACCTCATGTGGGCGAGGCTGGGTGGCGTCCCAGCGGGAGTGAGGCCGAGGCCAACCAACCCCTTCGACCGGGCAGACCTGGAGAACGCCACCATGGGCCTGACCCTGGAGATCCATCCCGCGGCCTTGATGAGAATTCGGAAAGGAAGCGGGCCCGACCGGGCGGTGGATGCGCTGATGAAGCCCCAGGGCACCCGTCTCAGGTTCTGGACCCTGGTGGTGGCGGAGAAGGTCGTCTCCACCGAGAAGGGCGAGGCGATGCAGTTCCTCACGCTGGAAGACGAGACGGCGCTTTGCGAAGCAGTGGCGTTCCCTGATGTGATCCAGCGCCGTCAGCGCCCCTACCGCGTAGGGGAGACGCTGAGCATCGCAGGGAAGACCACGCGGCAAGACGGGCTGCAAGTGTTCGAAGTGGAGGTTCGGTAAAGCAGAAGGGAGGTGGGTAGCACTGAATGTTCGGACCCATTTTCAGGGAGAAGGTCATCTCGTTCACCCATGCCCTCACTGGGATCCCCGACTCAGGCCAGCCGCGGCTACGCTGGATGCATGACCCCCGAATCCTTTGTCGCCAAGTGGTCGAAGTCTGAGCTGAAGGAGCGCTCTGCCTGCCAGGAGCACTTCCTCGACCTCTGCCGCCTGGTGGGGCATCCCACCCCCGCAGAGGCCGACCCCACGGGTGAGTCGTTCTGCTTCGAACGGTTCGCCGAGAAGGTGGATGGGTCGGACGGCTACGCCGATGTCTGGAAGAAGGGCTTCTTCGCCGTTGAGTACAAGGGCAAGCGAAAGGACCTTGGCGCTGCTTATGAACAGCTGCTCCGGTACCGCGAGGATCTGGAGAACCCGCCCCTCCTGGCCGTGTGCGACACCGACCGCCTGGTGATCCACACAAACTTCACCAACACGGCCAAGCGCACCTACGAGCTGAATGTCGCCAACCTGGCAGACCCCGGCTCTCTGGAATTGTTGCGGGCCCTGTTCAACGCCCCCGAGAAGCTGCGACCGGGCGCGACCATCGCCTTTGTCTCCGAGGAGGCGGCCCGCAAGGTCGCCGCGCTGGCCCAGTCCCTGGAAGCCCGGGGCATCGAGCCCATGGAGGCGGCCCGTTTCCTCATGAAGCTGGTCTTCGCCCTCTTTGCCGAGGATGCCGACTTGCTTCCCGAGAAGCTGGTGGAGGGCATCCTCACCAAGGCCCGGCTCAAACCTACACTCACCCGGCCAATGCTCGAAAAGCTGTTCACGGCCATGCGGGATGGGGATGAGGGTCTGGCTTTTACCAATGAGATTGCCCACTTCAATGGCGGGCTCTTCGAGGATCCTTCGGCCCTGGATTTGGAACCTGCCGATCTGGACACCCTGAAAGCCGCCGCTGGGCTCGACTGGTCCAGCGTGGACCCGGCCATCTTCGGGAACCTCTACGAGTACGGCCTGGGGGCCGACAGCCGGTCCAAGCGCGGCGTCCACTACACAAGCCGCGAGGACATCCTCCACCTCATCGAGCCGGTGCTGTTGCGGCCATGGCGGGGGCGCTGGGCGGCCCTGAAAGCTGAGGTGGAGGTCAAGCTGGTCGCGAAGCCCTCCAAGGCCGCATTGGCGGTCCTACAACGCCGAGTGGAAGCGTTCCGCGAGTCCCTGGGCACCATCCAGATCCTCGACCCGGCCTGCGGCAGCGGCAACTTCCTCGTTGTCGCCATGCAGCGCTTACTGGACCTGGAACTGGAGGTCGTCCGCTTCCAGGCCGAGCGGTTCCACACCCAGGCTCTCAGCTTCCATGTGGGTCCCCAGCAGCTTCATGGCATCGAGATCCTGGCCTTCCCCCACGCCCTCGCCAGTGTGGTGGTCTGGATCGGTCATCTCCAGTGGCTGCGCCTCCACGGCTACCGTATCCAGGAACGCCCGATCTTGAAAAAACTTCAGCCCATCGTGCAAGGCGATAGCCTGGCGCTCGACTGGCCCACCGTGGACGCGATCATCGGGAACCCACCGTTCATCGGAAGTAAGCGTCTTCGTTCGGCTTTGGGTGATGCCAATGTGGAGGCCCTCTTTATAGCGTGGGATCATCGCGTGCCTCGAGAGGCAGATTATGTCTGTTATTGGTTTGAAAAGGCCCGAGAGGCAGTGACGACGGGTCGAGCAAAACGAAGTGGGTTACTTGCCACCAATAGCATCCGGCAGGGGAAGAATCGTGTGGTATTAGATCGAATTTGCAGCGAATCGCAGATCTTCTTCGCCGAGAGTGACCGCGAGTGGACCCTCGAGGGGGCAGCCGTTCGGGTGAGCATGGTTGGGTTTGGGACGATGGAAGAAGGTGAATCATGCATTCTGGATGGGCGCGAAGTCGGGGCGATTAACTCTGAATTGGCATACACAGCCTCGATGGATAGTGCTCAACGGCTCCCCGAAAATAGGGGGATCAGCTTCATGGGAAATATCAAGGCGGGACCCTTCGAGATCCCGGGACAGCTTGCGATGAAGTGGCTCGCTCTGCCCGTGAACCCAAATGGGAGGCCAAACGCTGATGTGTTGAAACCCTGGCGAAACGGCGAGGACATTACCGGGCGGCCTAGCGGGAAGTGGATTATTGATTTTGGACTTCCCCTTGGGTCGAAAGCGTCCCCGGTACCGGGAATGCTCCACCTGACGGAAAAAGAGGCCTCCTTTTATGAGGCCCCGTTCCATTACGCACAGGACGTCGTAAAACCCATGAGGGAGGCCACTCGCACTGGGAACAGACGCCCCTGGTTTGTACACAGGGAACCGGGCTCAGGTTTTCGCCGTGCTCTGTTTGGACTCCCCCGATTTCTCGCAACGGTCATCCACGCGAAACATCGCCTCTTTGTTTGGATGCCCGAGAATGTCATTGCAAGCCACTCCTTCATTATTTTCGCAACCGATCGTGATGAAGATTTCGGCCTACTGCACAGCCGCATTCATGAGCTATGGGCGCTGGTGATGGGCTCGGCCCTGGAGGATCGCCCCCGCTACACCCCCAACACCACCTTCGAGACCTTCCCGTTTCCCCAGGGCTTCCGTGAGGCACCCCCCGACGCAGTGGCCGAGGCCGCCAAGAAGCTGCATGAAGCCCGGGATCGCTGGCTGAACCCCGACGGGGCTGACGAGGCCACCTTGAAGACGCGCACCCTTACGGCCCTCTACAACGAGCGAGAGGCGGGCCGGGCCACCTGGCTCAACAACCTCCATCGAGACCTGGATCGGGCTGTGCTGGCGGCCTACGGCTGGTCGGACCTGGCCGAGCCACTCTTCGCCGCCGAGGATGCCCTCAGGGACGCCAACTCTCAGGGGGATGCCCTCGGCTTGGCACTTGGTCGCACCGAGCCCGGGCAGGCCCTCCTAGGGCGCCTGCTGGCCTTGAACCTGGAACGATCCAAGGTGACTGAGGTCTAGACAATGCGCTGGCGGGACCTTGAATCACTGGCTGCCTTCGATACCTACATGGCATCCGTGGATGCCCGGCTTAGGGATCACGGGGTAGATATCCCGGCTCGGCCTCTCCAAGCCTGCGGCATGGTCTCTCAGGAATGCCACGTCAGTTTCACGATGAGCAGCGACATATTCGCCCGAATCCACGGGTGGTTCGAGTCGCGTTATGGTGACCGCCTTCTCATCGACATGAACGTCGGCAAGATGCTGGTTCACATCAACGAGGACCCATTCGTAGTCACCTATCCGCTCATTTTTGGAACGGTGAAGGTCGAGCCGCTCAGGTGGATCGAGAATGTGACGGATCGCCTCCTGGAATCACTTCCTTCAGATGTTATGGAGGACCTCCTGGCCGCCATCATCCGTGGGTTCCAGGCTTTCAATGAGATCCGATCCAACCTGCCACCACCTCTCACTGCCGACCTAGATGCCGCTCCGAGGTATGCCCTTCAGAGGCCATCCGCACCGGGGCTTTCTAAATGGTCTTCTCAGCAAGCTGCCGAGAAGACCTTGAGTGCCTACATAAGCAGAAAGGGAGGGAATCCCAGATCCAAACCAAAGGGCGGACCTCCTCACAATTTGTTTCATCTGAACCTACTGGCATCGAAGGTTGGTCTACCTTGCTGTGAGGAGCGCCTACTTCGTGTTGTTGATTGCAGTCCCAACGTCCGATATCCCGACCGGGTGAAGACCACTCTTATTGATGCTGTATTGGCGAATCAGGCCAGCATCCTGATCTGCCAGCATGTTGCTGCTCACTGGACCTAAGTGCCTACTGTCGTCCAGGAGTGTGCTATCAATCTGTTCCTTAAAATCTTAGGTGTGGGTTCGTGTAGACCCGCCTGAGTCGAGTCAGTGCTGGAGATCGGAATAAAGGCGCCCAAAGACTTCCCTCACCTTTTCACCGACTTCTGGCTGCGTTTGATCACACATCATGGCGGCGGCCAGACCTGCAATTACTGCGGAATTCCGCATCAGCCAGATCATTCCATCAGGCGCGTAATCGCTGGTGATCTCAGTCGGAGAGTTTCTTGAATTCACCTGCATGGCGCCACCGTGGGTGAAATCATGTAGATGCGGATAGACATCGGAATGAAACACCCTAAACAGGTTATTCTCTGCCCCAAGGATGGCTCCGACAGCCCCCACCATGACACCCGCTTTCGGAGGTTCTCCTCCCCTCATGAAAGCATCAATCTCTCCGTCGGTAGCGGAGGCGAGAATCCAGGCGCCTCTGAGGCAAGCCTCGTATTGAGGCCTCAACAACGCGAAGGCTGACCCGACGAGCCCCATGGAGATTAGTTCGCAGATCGAGTCCATATGCTCCAGAGACTGGTGGAGAAGCCCTAGCCCTACTCGCAGGCGGATACTCGAAGAGAATTTCAACCCATCGAGGATGGGTGCAAGTTCGTTCATGAATATACGAAAGCGCTGCAATTCCTTTCCTGTGGGAGTGGCAGCCACTTCCACCCCAAACGTCGATCGAATCAATGCAGAACACTTCCTGAGTGCAGCAGCGGAATTCGGGTCTAATTCTTTGGCTTCAGCCTGAACGAGAAGTCGTATTGCCCATTCAACGGTGGGAATATGGGGGCGGTAGTCCTGTGTCATAACAAATTATCCTCAGTTCGAGCAATGTGTAGAATTCACCTGTAGAAGAACGAACAATAGCGGTATGATAGGGAAACACTATCACTATGATAGATAGCAGCCAAACTTTCCTCATGCCTCTCATTCGTGAACCCAATCCGAGGACCCTATGGCAGATGAACTATTTCTAGACCTTGACCTGGGAACACAATTCGGACGACTCCGCTTCAAGACATTCGAGGAATTCCAGGCTTGGAATGCTGAAGAATCAGCGGCTTGGAATTGGTTAATAAGCGTAATGAATACTGATGGGAACCTCACAAATGCCCTGAGTCAGGGACAATATGGATTGCGCCAACAACTTCAAAACCTCATCAACAATTACCATGGCAACCCTAATCTATATCGGTCTGAAATAAAGAATGCCCTTGAAAATTGGGTTTCCGGTGGCCGCGCCTTCTCCTCCAAAATGCCCATTGGGAAGTTCGTTCTGGAACTCTCGAAGACATCTCCCGTAAGCGCGGCCTGGGCTACCGCAGCTCTGACGGCCCCCCCCGTGTCTTTAAATATGTCCACTCAGTCCTCCCAATCGCTTGACGGGATCTTTCGAGCGATGCTCTGGCGAAACGGACTGAAGGGGACCGCCAGCTCTGAGAAGGCAGCTCTGGATGAGCTATTCATCCAGGCCTCAAATCATTACTCACAAAACGCATCAAAGGCCGAAGAGCAGAGTGCCCTGATCCAGAGGCAGCACGAGATGGGCGAGGAGGAAATCGCGCTGTTCAAGAACAGTGCTCAGGCGGCCCTCGACGATTCGCGCCAGCAGTTCAATGACGCCATTGGTGTAGGGCAGGCCCAACTAGATTTGATCTCTAAGACCTATGAAGCGCAGCTTGCTCTTCAGGCACCAGTTCTCTACTGGAAGCAGAAAGCCTCAAAACACTTCACCGCCCTCTGGTGCATGGTCGGGGTTGTGCTCGTTGCGATGGTTGTCGGAACTTTGGGACTGATCCAGGAAGTGAAGGTTCTTCTCCCGACCATTCAGCCTGGGAAATGGCCGGAGCCGTGGAAACTTGGGCTCATCCTGATCAGCCTAACCATGGCGATCTGGATCATCCGGATTCTGATGAAGGTGATGCTTAGCCAGCTCCACCTTCACACGGATGCTGATGAGCGAGCCGTAATGTCCAACGCCTATCTGGCATTGCTCAAGAGAGGCAAGGCCATGCAGGACGATGACCGGGAGTTGATTCTCTCGGTCCTTTTCAGGCCGTCGGCCACAGGAATCGTGGATGACGGCGGGCCAGCGACTCCGATTGAAATCATCACGAGGGCGGTACAGGGAAAAGAAAAATAACGCCGTATCCATACCCTAGATGCCGATCCTAGTCGTTATAGAAATTCTGGTCTAGCGCGTCCGCCAGCTTTCCAGAGAGCCCACAGTAAGTCAGCCTCGGCAGCTTCGGTAAGACAAAGGGGCGACGGCGGTCGGCAAGCGGCATGCGAAGAGGGGACAGCTCAATGGCCGTCCGCATCCATGTGGGGGAATAGCTGAAGCATAGTTGTTGGTCTTAGGTCGAACGCCACGGCACCATCCTGCTGTCCCCGAATACAGACTTCGACAGCGTTCGGATTCACAATTCGCCTTTCTGCTTGCGAGTCTTGCGAACACGAACAAGGGGCGCCCGCCGCCTCAGGAGAGCCATAGGATCGACTGAGGCCTTTGGAGCCAAGTAGTCGAGCCCTTCGAGCGAATCGAGGGCCTTGAGCACCTTCAGAAGCGAGTCCACCGTGGAGCCCTTCCCTCGCTCTAGGTCATCTGGACCGCTATCTGGCCGAGTTCCAATACCGATTCAACTGGCGTTTCGACCTGAAGTCCATGCTGTCTCGGTTGCTGACGGTGGCAGTCCGGACACCGGCCATGCCCCAACTACTGCTGTTACTGGCCAACAGGTAAACCGTTCAACTTGGGATAGTGAATCCGATCAATTCTGCGGCCTTCAGGAGTGCGCCATCAAATGCAAGGAAACGCACTTCGCCCTCAAAAATTCCTCGAAGCAGTTTCCTGGCTTCCCGTGCTGAGGCTAGGTGGATCGCATCATAGGTCCGCAGCGGGAATCGCTGGGCCAACTGGCGAGCGTCTTCCAGGATCTCGTCGGTGAGGGGGACTTCCTGGATGGATTGATCCCAGTAGTCCTCCAGCGCCCCCAGGTGATGGGGAAGCTCTGAGGCTGTGATCCGGCCCAGGTGAACCATTCGGGCCAGGGTGACGGAAGCCTCGGTGTAGCCGAGACGGCTCACCAGGAGCACTTCCGCACCCTTCCGGCCTTCTGCCAGGGCCCGCACCTGAGGGCTCTCGTCCTCCTCTATGAACAGCTTCACGAGGGCGGATGTGTCCAGGTAGAGCGCGAACTTGGGTTGAGGGACCACCACCTCAACCCTCCCGATCCATCAGGACGAGATCGGTGGCCGAGGGACCCTCGCCGTTCAGCTTGATGGGCTTCGGGAGCGGCCCGGGGCGCTTCAGGAAGCGAATGGGATTGGCCCCGGTTCCATGTGGCACCAGGTCCGCAATGGGTGTCCCATGGTTGGTGATGACCACGCGAGTTCCGCCCTTGGCCTGCTTGGTCAGGCTGCTCAGATTGGCCTTGGCCTCCCGCAGGTTGACGGTTTCTTCCGTGGGCACGCGAGCTGCTTTGGTCATGCCATCTCCTCAATCCAGTCCGATCTCAAGGGCCCGTTCGAGCCCCTCCTTGGAAGGGTGATCAAGCTCGCCCTTTCGGATCATCGTCGTCCGGGGGACCGCCGAATTGCGGGGTCATCGCCGACCCCTTGCGTTCTCATTCGTAGGGCGCTCTCCAGCGTGGCGCGTCAATTCGTCCTTCTCCCGGCCAATCGTAGGGTCGCCCAACTGGCGGAGAAGCTCCCGCTCCATCGGGTCCCTGGGCTTGCCCGAGGGCATAGATCGGATGGTCGGCCCATAGGCCGCGATCAGATCGTCAATCGTGAGTCCGGCCTTCATAGTGTCCTCCCTCCTGAGATGTAGGGTAAACCAACTGTGGTCACCATGCAACCACTTTTAGCCGAATTTAGCTCAAATAGTTAGCCTCTGTTTGTCTATTGCCTGACCAATACAAGGTCTGTTTAGGCTGAGGGTCGCCGATAATCAGGTCCTCGTATTTCGGGCCATTTTTAGCCGGTATCATAAGTCTAAAGCCTCGTCCCATTCTGTAAATTCAGGCCTTCTTTGGCCGATTTTAATAAGCTCCCGGTCCTAAATCTGGCGGGTAGAAGAACTTGGCCGATGACCTACTTGAGGGATCAGCCCATACCTCTCTTCATAAAAAATTCATGTTTCTAATAGGAACTTAAGCCATCTTGATAGTGCATTAATACACACTCACACACACAAAAACGACTCATAGGGTATAACTCGCTGGCAAGAAGCTCCATGAGTTCTTCATTCAAGGAAGGTTTTCCAGACCCTCATCGAATTGCTCGAAATCAGAGCCCCCAGTCAGCGGAACCTCACGGCCACCTAAAAGCCTTAAAGGTGTTATTCAGAGCCGAATAGATTAGCGCTCAAACCACGACGTGAACCAACCGACGCAGCGGCGAAGGAAGGAAGGTATCGGTTCTCGTTTCTTGCTCTGTTCGACGTGGCGACGCACCTGGGATTTCATGACCCTATCGACTGTCTTCTTGGACCACTGCTGGGCCCATTCCACCTGACCTCTTCGGATAAAGAAATGAGACAAGCAAGGAGCATCTGAAACCAGGATAGAAGGGGTTACGGTGGGAGATCCCCCCTCTATAGATAGGTGGTGTTGATCTAGCAGATTCAGCATGACCCGGTGTCCGCACCCACATGCGCAGGCCAAAGCGGCCATCTCAAAACGGCGGCTGTAATGGAACTCATATGGCCCTACCTGGGGCGGAAGCCTTTCGCACTCTATGATGCGATATACACGGGGGCTCACGTTGCCACATCCATTGTGATTTCGGCAACGTCGAATACGACGGCGTGCGAACTGGCCAGGCGGTCGAAGAATCCCATATGTTGCTTGAATCGAATCACCGCTATCGCAGCATTGAGGGCATTGAGTTCCGCAATCTGAGGCTGATTCCTGTAATCCCGATCCTGGGCGTTTTGTGCGGGCAGGTACTGCGTTCCATTAAGTTTGTCAAAATCCCCGTGATCGCCGCCGGCGGTACGAACGAATCCATACAGACCGTTTGCACCCTTATTCAACCCCATGCCCACGTCCACAAACGGCACCGAGGCACCGTGACAGGCTTGAGCAATCATTTGTCGCGAAGGGGCATCATCAACACAGACGAAGACGAAGTCGAAACGGGCCAAGCACCCCATATTGTTTTGATCAACGCGTTCAACATGAGGTTTGATTCCGCCATGAAAGTTGACATAGCTGTCGGCCAATACTTCGACCTTGGGTAGACCGAGATGTTGCTCACCATATACTCCGGGGAGTCGGAAGAGCGTATGCACATGGACGATGTCGTCGTCGAAGAGGTGGATCTCCTCAAGATGGGTCTTTGCGAGGTAGTCCAGTACGTACGCGCCCGTGCCACCGCACCCGATGATGGCCACCTTGTGCTGTCGCAACTTGTGCGACAGTTCCACTACGCCTTCACGGGCAGACAGCGCGTCAGGGAATTTCAACGGACTCATTGCGGACTCTAGGTGCTTCTTCAGGGCCCGTCGAGGCGTAACGCCAGGGTACTTATGGATCGCAGGCGAAGAGATCAGGGCAAGGTACTGGTTGATCTTTTCTTCTATGGAGTCGTACTGCCTCATCCCTTCGGGCTTGCTGGAAAGCATTCTATTGCCCACGATTTGATCCGACACGGTTCGTGCCTCTTCGGCAGTACCCGTGCAGATTTTTTGCCCATCAATGTTGCACGGTATCTCGCCCGCGAAATAGACCTTATGATCCGATGGGCGGTCGATCGAGTATCCCTCGCGCAGATCCAATGGACAGATCATGTCGAGATACTTCAACTCACCCGAGGCGTTCAGGTAGGGCACGCCGAAAATGACGAGATGCGCGTTAACGAATCCTACGTCGTAGCCTTGGTTGATGATTTTGTCGATGAATGGATTACGACTCGCCAGTGCCTGTAATTCGGAAGTCCATGCCATCTTTCACCATTACCTCTCCGCCGGGAGGCAGAGTACCAGTCAAGTTATCAGAATTACCTTTGTAGTATTTAACGATGTAGTTCGCACCCGTGGCATTAGGAAATGCCATCCCAATCAACGTCGCGTACGAAATCTTCTGGTGAGGTACCACGCGGTCGATCGTGTTCACGGAGATGGTGACATTCTTGATTTCTGGCATAAATTTCTCCAGCTGATCTACGCCGTAGGTTGGAATAAGTTTCCAAACAGGTCAAGAGAGAATCCTGGTCTAGGAATAGCGCCGGAATGGTGATGCGGTTGCTTGACGAGGGACAGAACTACCGGGAGATCGCCAAGACAATCGGCCTGTCGAAAAACACTGTTGCCGCGATTGCTCAGGGGGCTCATGTTGGAGTAAAGATTGAACCCATTTGAACCACGTCCAGGCCACCTATATTTACATCGGACTACCCAAAAAACATAAGAACCCAGCAATGGCGCCACTCACACACAATATTTACAGCGCAAAATGCGTATAATTGTGATGATCTACACCCATGTGCTGAACCGCGGCGGCCGGGGCGTGGCGAGCCCGCTGGATGGGCTGTGACGAGGCTCCCGCGCATCACCGACACTCGGCGGCTGATTCATTTTGAGCCCCGCGGCGGTACGATCGGGCCATGCACATCTCCCACCTGAGGTTCCGGCAGCTGGTGGACGAGGCCATGGCCCTCGTGCCGGAGGAGTTCCGGCCGCACCTCGAGGGTGTGGCGATTGTCATCGAGGGCTGGGCGCCGGATGCGCTGCTGGACGATCTGGGCGTGCCCGAGGACGAGACCCTCTACGGGCTGTATTCGGGGCGGGCGCTGACGGAGGGGCGGGCGGAGAGCGGCGACCTGCCGCCCCGCATCACCCTCTACCGCGGGCCCCTCCTGGAGGACTGCGCGGACGAGGATGACCTGCGGGAGGAGATCGCCACCACGGTCATCCACGAAATCGCCCACCACTTCGGCATCAGCGAGGCGCGTCTCGAGGAGCTGGGCTGGGGCTAGGCCGCGGAGGGTAGAAGAAGGCGATGGGAATGGGTCGTTTTTTCCTTCCATCCGATCATCTGACACTCCGATATTCTGAAGCATTGGGCGCGCGGCGCCCGGCAGGTCGGAGTCCTGATGCTGAAACGCCTTTGGTCCACCTTCAAGGGCAGCGTGGCCGGCTCGGTGCTGGCGGCCAACGCCCTGGCCATCTTCTCGGGGATGATCCCCCTGGCCCTGGTGAAGCTGGCCCTGCCTTTCGGCGCGGCCCGCCGCGGGGTGGACCGCGCGCTGAATGCCCTGGCGGAGGGCTGGATCGCCGTGAACGGCTGGTGGATGGCGATGGTGCAGCGCATCCGCTGGGATGTGCGGGGCCTGGAAGGGCTGCGCCGCCGGGGCTGGTACCTGGTGAGCAGCAACCACCAGAGCTGGGTGGACATCCTGGTGCTGCAGAACGTCTTCCACCGCAAGGTGCCCTTCCTGAAGTTCTTCCTCAAGCGGCAGCTGCTCTACGTGCCGGTCATGGGGCTGGCCTGGTGGGCCCTGGACTTCCCGTTCATGCGCCGCCGCAGCGGCAGCCGATCGAAGGACCTGGCGACGGCCCGCAAGGCCTGCGAGAAGTTCCGCCAGATCCCCACCTCCGTGATGAACTTCCTGGAGGGCACGCGCTTCAGCCCCGCCAAGAAGGCCGCCCAGCAGTCGCCCTACCGGCACCTGCTGAAGCCCAAGGTGGGCGGCCTGGCGACGGCCCTCAGCGCCATGGGCGAGCGCTTCGACGCGCTGCTGGACGTCACCATCGTCTACCCCGAGGGTGTGCCCAGCTTCTGGGACCTGCTCTCCGGCAAGGTGAAGCAGGTGGTGGTGCGGGTGCGGGAGCTGGAGATCCCGAAGGACCTGCTGGGCGGCGACTACGAGGGCGACCCCGCCTTCCGCGCCCGCATGCAGGGCTGGCTGCATGAGATCTGGACTGAGAAGGATCACAAGATCGAGGAGATCATTTTGGGTCTCGGCTGATGCAGGAAGGGCGCCGGGTGGCGCCCTTCCTGCGTGAGGGGCTGCGCCCCAGGATCAGCCGTTGACCTTCACGAACTGCTCCATGAAGTCCACGAGGGTCTTCACGTTCTCGACGGTGACGGCGTTGTAGGTGCTGACGCGGATGCCGCCGATGTCGCGGTAGCCCTTGAGGCCCACCATGCCGGCCTTCTTGGCCTCCTTCACGAACTGGTCGTCCAGCTCGGGGGTGGGCAGGAAGAAGTCCACGTTCATGACGCTGCGGTGGGCCTTCTCGGTGACGAAGCCCTTGTAGAAGCCACTGTGCTTGTCGACGCAACCGTAGAGCAGCTCGGCCTTCTTCTTGTTGCTGGCTTCGATGGCCTGCAGGCCGCCGATGCTCTTGTTGTAGGCCAGCACGTTGCGCAGGATGTAGATGCCGAAGGTGGGCGGGGTGTTGTAGAGGCTGTTCTTCTCGGCGTGGATCTTGTAGCGCAGGTAGCTGGGCAGGTCCTGGGCCTCGCACATTTCCAGGAAGTCCTCGCGGATGATGGTGAGCGTCACGCCGCTGGGGCCGAGGTTCTTCTGGGCGCCGCCGTAGATGAGGCCGAAGGGGCTCACATCGAACGGGCGCCACATGAAGTCCGAGCTCATGTCGCAGATGTAGGGCACGTTGCCCACCTTGGGGAACGCGTGCCACTGCGTGCCCTCCACGGTGTTGTTCGACGTGAAGTGGACGAAGGCGCTGTCGGGGCCGACCTTGATCTCGCTCTCGAAGGGCAGGCGGCTGAACTTCTGCTCCTTGGTGCTGGCGGCCACGCGCACGCGGTCGCCGGCCACGAGCTTGGCCTCCTTGGTGGCCTTCTCGGCCCAGTTGCCCGTGACGATGTAGTCGGCCTTCCGGTCGTTGCGGAGCAGGTTCAGGGGGATCATGCCGAAGCTGAGGTGCGCGCCGCCCTGGAGCAGCAGCACCTTGTAGTTGGAGGGCAGGCCCATCAGCTCCTTGGTGAGGGCGATGGCCTCCTCGTGCACCGCGTCGTACTCCTTCGAGCGGTGGCTGACCTCCATGACGGACATGCCGGTGCCGGCGAAGTCGAGCAGCTCCTCCTGGGCGCGCTCCAGCGCGGGCAGGGGCAGCCCCGCGGGGCCGGCGTAGAAGTTGATCACGCGATGGGTCATGGAAACCTCCTCAGGCCTTGAAATCGGACAGGATGGCCACCACCTCGTCGCCGATGCGGCCGAGGTTCTCTTTGGAGCTGGCGCCGAGGTGGGGCGCCATGAAGACGTTGGGGGCGGTGAGCAGGGGGCAGTCCGCGGGGGGCGGATCGCTGGGCCACACGTCGGTGCCGTAGGCCCGCACCTTGCCGCTGTGCAGGGCGGCGGCGAGGTCCGCGTCCACCACGCACTTGCCCCGGCCGGTGTTGATCAGGATGAGCCCGTCCTTCACCTTGGCGAGGAAGGCGGCGTCGATCATGCCGCGGGTCTCGTCGGTCAGGGGCGTGTGGATGCTGATGACATCGGCCTTGGCGGCCAACTCGTCGAGGCTCACCATCGTCGCGATGGGGTGCTCCTTGAGGAAGGGATCGAAGGCGATCACCTCCATGCCGAAGGCCTGGGCGCGCTTGGCCACTTCCGTGGCGATGTTGCCGGCGCCGATGAGGCCCAGGGTCTTCTTGAAGAGCTCGGTCCGCTTCAGCTCGCTCTTGAGGAACTTGCCCTCCTTCATGGAGGTGTGGGCCTCGATGAGGCGGGCGGGGATGGCGACCATGAAGGCCATGGCCATCTCCGCCACGGCCACGCTGCTGGCCCTGGGCGTGTTCATGGCCTTGACGCCCTTCTCAGCGCAGAGCTTCTTGTCCACGTTGTCCATGCCCACGCCGCCGCGGATGACGAGCTTGAGCGCGGGGGCCTGGGCCAGGAGGTTCGCGTCCACCTTGGTCTTGGAGCGGACGAGGAGGACGTTGGCCTGCCCGAGGGTGGCCATGTCGGAGCTGACGGTGCCGAAGGCGGCGAGGCGCTCCGGCAGCTTGGCGTCAAAGGCGTCGGCGATGAGGGTGTGCATGCGGATCTCCGTTCAGCCTTCGTACATCCGGACCAGCAGTCCGGAGCGCAGCTTGGGTTCGAACCAGGTGGACTTGGGCGGCATCACTTCGCCGGCGTCGGCCACGGACATGAGCTGGGTGAGGGAGGTGGGATACACGGAGAAGGCGACAGCGCAGCCTTCCTTCACACGGCGCTCCAGCTCGTCCATGCCGCGGATGCCGCCCACGAAGTCGATGCGGGTGTTGGTGCGGGGGTCGTCGATGCCGAGGATCGGGCCGAGCAGGTTCTCCTGGAGGATGCTCACGTCGAGGCCGCGCACGGGATCACTGGCGGGGTACGTGCCGGGCTTCGCCTTCAGCTCGTACCAGGCGCCGCCGAGATACATGCCGAAGGTGGTGGGGGCCTGGGCGGCGCGGTGGGCCGAGGGGGCCACGTCGAACGTCTCGCGCACCTTGGCGAGGAAGGCCTCCTGGCTGAGGCCGTTGAGGTCCTTCACCACGCGGTTGTAGTCCATGATCTTCAGCTGGTCGTGGGGGAAGACCACGGCCATGAAGCTCTCGTAGGGCTCGTCGCCCGTGGCGGCGGCCCCGGCGGCGGCGCGGCGGGCCTGGCCGTAGCGGATGGCGGCGGCGGTGCGGTGGTGGCCGTCCGCGATGTAGAGGGCGGGCACGCCGTTGAACAGGTTCACCAGCTCGCAGATCACGGGCTCGCCGGTGACGACCCACACGGTGTGGCCGATGCCGTCCGGCGTGACCACGTCGTAGATCGGCGGCAGCTTCCGGATGTCATTGACGATGTGATCGATGTAGGGGACGGCCTTGTACGTGAGGAAGACGGGCTCGGCGTTGGCGTTCTGCTCGGTGACGTGCCGGGTGCGGTCGTCCTCCTTGTCCTTGCGGGTGAACTCGTGGCGCTTGATGCTGCCGTTCTCGTACTCCTGCACGGAGCAGAGGCCCACCAGGCCCGCCTGGACATGGTCGCCCATGCGCTGCTGGTAGACGTAGAGGCTGGGCAGGCCCTCGTGCATGAGGGTGCCGCTCTCGATCATGGCCATGAGGTTCGCCACGCCCTTGGCGTAGACGGCGTCGGCGTGGACGTCGATGCCCGCCGGCAGGTCGATCTCGGGGCGCCCGACGTGGAGGAAGGAGTGGGGGTTCCCCTTGGCCAGCTCGGCGGCCTCCTGGGTATTCACCACGTCATAGGGCACGGCGGCCACCTGGGCCGCGAGCTCGGGCCGGGGGCGGTAGGCGCGGAAGGGCTTCAGCTGGGACATGGACACCTGCCTGGGAAGGGGGGCCCCTCGGGGCCGCACACGCGCCATTATTCCCCGGCGGGTGCCCTTTGGTGCCCTCTGTCGGCCGGTTTTGACGAAAGTCCCATACTTGGGGGCCGGATGGCGCGATCTGTCAAACTCCGGCCCGGCCCGCAGACGGGTCGGGGGGCTACCCCGCGGGGGTGGGCCCCAGCGAATCGGTGATCAGGGCCACGTTCATCAGGAGCTCGGTGAGGGGGGTGTCGATGGTCCGCTCCACCCGGCAGGTCTCCACGAACTCGACGTCCGGGTGGTCCCAGGTGAGGATCTCGTAGACGGCCGGGAAGCCCTCCTTGTCCAGGTAGGAGGCATGGACCACCTCGCCCCGGCCCAGGTAGAGGTGGCCCAGGGCGGTCCCGGAGGTCACGGTCAGGGTGCAGGACTTCTTTTCCCAGGCCAGGAGCTGGAGGATGCTGCCGAGGCTGAGGCCGCGGATCACGCCGACGGTCTCGGCCTGGACCGCCGCGCGGATGGCCTCCATGAGGAAACCCAGGCGGATCGGCTTGCTGAGGATGCGGACCGCCCCCAGATCCAGGGGCGTGTTCAGGTGCTGGCTCTCGTCCAGGCCGGTCATGACGATGATGGGGATCTGGGGGTAGAGCCGGCTCACCTTGGTGATCAGGTTGAAGCCGTCCATGACGGGCATGTCGAGGTCCGTGACCAGCACGTGCACGGGCTCCTGCCGGAGCACATCCAGCGCCTCGCGGCCGTTCTGGGCCGAGAGGATGCGGAAGCCCTGGAGGCCCTTCAGCCCGGCCCGGTAGAGGCTGAGGGTCGCCCGGTCGTCCTCCGCCACGAGCAGGGTTCGGGCAGGGGCCTCGGGATCAGGGTGGGGGCGCGGGGCAGGCTTCATGGGAACAGTCGAGCATACCGTCGTCAGCGGGCCTCACCCTTGGGAATTTTGCGCGCCGGGGCGGGCTCCTTCGCCAGGATGGCCCGGGCTTCGGCGGCGTCTCCGGGGTGCCCGACCTCCCAGTCCAGCACCCAGGGCGGCAGCTCCGCGTCCTCGTAGTCCCGCACCTTGCGATGCCAGCTCACGAGGGACTGCACCACGGCCTCGTGGAGGTTCTCGGCCCGGGGGGGGATGTGGCCCTCCCAGATGGGCTCGCGGAAGTACTGCCGCAGGGTGGCCTCGACGGGCTTGCCCCACACCGCGTAGGTGCGGTCGAGGGGCCCCCCGATGGGCTTCTGGTTGAGGTTCTCCCCGTAGAGGTAGTAGAACACCGCGTCGCCGTCGCTCCAGTGGCGCAGCACCCCGAAGGCGCCCTTCAACAGCAGGTCCTGGAGGGCCAGGTCCACGGGCTTGTCCGTGCGGAAGTCCCAGGGGCCCACGTGGGCATGGGCGACACTGGGGTAGCCGACCTCGGTGATCATGACGGGCTTGGGGCCCTTGGCATCGGCGAAGCGGGCCGAGAGCGTGCGGGCCTTGTAGACGATCCACCACCAGGCGTCGCGGATCTGGTCGGGCGTGGGGTAGTCGTCGTACTTGGCGATGGGATCGTAGGTGTTGATGCCGATGACATCCAGGCAGTCGCCGAAGGTGAAGCTGTCGTGGCTGTCGAAGTTCACGCTGTAGACCAGCTTGCCCTTGAAGACCTTTCGCACCTCCGCGGCCAGCTTCCGCCACTGGTCCGGGAAGGGGTGCGTGGAGGCCATCTCAGTGCCGAGGCTGTACCACTCGACGCCGCCCTCCTGGGCCAGGGCCGCCAGGCGCACGTTGAAGTCCGTGTAGTTGCGCCACCAGAGGTCCCAGTCCGAGGGCGCGATGTTGCCCCGCCACCAGTCGGCGTTCTCGGCCTCGTCCCGCAGGTTGATGGTGGGGAAGAACATCATGCGCAGGCCGCGGACCTTCGCCTGGCGGAAGGTGCGGCGCAGGCTCTCCTCGCTGGGGCTGGAGGTCGGGTGGCGGCGGATCTCGTTGCTGTGGCCCGTGTCCATGCGGTAGATGGCCTGGAGGCTCACGCAGGTGGCGCCCGTGCCTGCGATGCGGTCCAGCTCCTCCGCGTAGTCGTAGTCCGGGATGCCTGCGTAGAGGCCGAGCACCATGCCCCGGGGCTGCGGCACCAGCGCCTTCCGCTGCGAGCGGTGGACGAACCAGAGGGTGATGGGCAGGGCCAGGACGGCCATCAGGATGAGGGTGCGGCGGATCATGCGCGTTGCTCCAATCTCCAGCCTAGCGGCGAGGAAGCCACAACAAAACTCCACGGCGCCGCGCGAGGGGTGCCGGGCGAGCGAGGCGAGGAGCGCGAGTCGAAGCGTAGCGGGTACTACGCGCGACGAGCGCGACGCTGCATCGCGACGCCCGCCACCCCTCGCCCGGAGGGATGAAGCCAGGCGGGCGCCCCCGCGGCGTCAGGTCCCTTGAACAACGAACCACGTTGCCCTGCGGGCCCTTCCTTGCGGTGCATCCCGACTGGCTTCATCGCGGCGCCGTGGGGTTTTGTTATGGCTTCCACGATCGGAGATAGGAACGGCTTCGCCGTTCCAAACGCTTTTCCCATCTCGCAAACCGCAGGTTTGCGAGCCTGCCGGAATCTAGGTCCGTTCGACCCGAACCTGCACGATCCGCGTTCCGTCCATCTTCAGCACGGTGAGGCGGGCGCCTTCGACTTCCACGGCTTCCTGGGGGTGGGGCACGCGGCCGAGGCGGGCCAGGACGAGGCCGGCCAGGGTGTCGAAGCCATCCCGCTCCCAGGTGAGGCCCAGGCGCTGGGCCACGTCCTCCACATGGGCCTGGCCCGAGACCAGGTAGACGCCGGGGGCCTGCACCACCAGGCCGGCGGGGGCCTCGTGCTCGTCCTGGATCTCGCCGAAGACCTCCTCCAGCAGGTCCTCCATGGTGGCCAGGCCCGAGAGGCCGCCGAACTCATCCACCACGAGGGCCAGCTGGGTGCGGGTGCGCTGCATTTCACGCAGCAGGTCCATGACGGGCTTGCTCTCGGGCACGAAGCGGGGGGGCTTCATGAGCGTCGCCAGGGGCGGCTGGTCGCTGTCCGGCAGCTGGATGAGGTCCTTGAGCAGCAGCACGCCGCGGATGTGGTCGATGCCGCCTTCATAGATGGGCAGCCGCGAGTGGCGGGTGCGGGTGAAGGTCTGCCAGGCCTCCGGGATGGTGGCCTCCAGGGGCAGGGCGGCGATGCGGGTGCGGGGCGTCATCACCTCGCGCACGAGGGTGTCGCCGAAGGTCACGACATTGCGGATGAGCTCGCGGTCCCCGGCCTCCAGGATGCCCTCGGCCTCGCCTTCTTCGAGCAGGGCGGTGACGGCCTCCTCGGTGGCGTCCTCGGGCTCGGTCTCCTTCGCGCGCTCCTGGGTGTGCCGGTCGATGAGCCGGGCCACGGGGTCCACCAGGGGCGCCAGGAGCGACTGGATGGGCGCGTAGAGGGGGAACAGCCGGATCACCCAGCGGGCCGGATCGCCGGAGGTGAGGAGGGCGGGCAGGGCCAGATCCAGGGCCCAGAGCCCTGCCAACACGAGCGCGCCCAGCGTCCACGCGCCGCCGGGCAGGGCCAGGCGGAAGGGCCAGAGCAGGCCCAGCAGGATCAGCAGGAGGGCCTTGTTCCAGAAGCCCAGGCCCATGCCGAGGGTCCGGGGCCGGCCCAGCAGCGAGGCCAGGCGTGGGTCGGTGATGGCCTCCTCCTCCAGCAGCCGCCGCCGCTGGACCGAGGGCAGGGCGTGGAAGGCCGACAGCAGGGCCGTGGTTCCGCACCGGTAGAGGAGCAGGGCCAAGGCGGCGAGGAGGAGCCAGGATGGGGGGGCGTTGCCGCCGGGATCAACCATGATTGGATTGATTCTAACGGGTTTCCTGCCTGGCCAGGATTCGCCGGGCCACATCCGCCCTGGCTTCGGCGCTGAGGTGCAGCTTCAGCCGCTCGGCCTCGCGGAAGTATTCCTCCGGGTCGCGGCAGAGGCCGTCGGGCGTGGGCGGCAGTCCCTTGCGGGCCCGGGCGGCGTTCAGGAACGCATAGGGCTCCTTCGCCAGCTCGGGGCTCCGGAGGAAGTGGCGGAAGGTCCACCAGCCGCCCAGCACGAACCAGATGCCCAGCCCGGCCACGGCCTGGTGCTGGAGGCGGCGCATGCGGTCGGGGGTGGCCCGCACCTGTTGCCACCAGACGCCGACGGCGAGGTTCAGGGCGATGATCGCGGCGGTCAGCAGCAGCGTGCCGGTCCAGCCCAGGTCGCCCCAGCCCCAGCCGGTGAGGGCGACGACGGCGGGCGCCAGCAGCAAGCTGAAGATCAGGTTGAGGTGGAGCATGTAGAGCAGCAGCGATTCGCCGCTGGCGGCCTTGATGGGGTTGGGCCCCTTCCACCTGGGGCGCAGGAGCTCGATGGCGCCCATGAGGCTGCCGCCCAGCATGATCCAGCCGAGGCGGGCAGCCACGCTGGGCAGGGTGGTGTTGGCGATGGCGCCCAGCTCGGCGTAGGTGAAGGCGCCGGACTTGCTGTGCAGCAGCCACACGCCGTTCTGCTGGAGCCACTGACCGCCCCAGAGCCAGGCGTGCTGGGCGGAGGCGCCCCAGGCCAGCAGCAGGGCGCCGAAGACGGCCAGCCCGGCGAGGAAGCGGGCCTCGCTCCAGAGGGCCTTGCCTTCCACCGGCATGACCCGGAAGTGCCGGTAGAGCCCTCCGAGGAAGGCGCCGAAGGCGGGGAAGGCGATCCAGGGGAACAGGGGGAACAGCGCCTGCACGCCGCGGTCGGGGTTGCCGTTGAACAGGCCGCGGACGGGCAGCCAGAGGCCGTCCGCCACGCCCGTGGCCCAGAGCGAGGGGGCCATCAGCGGCACGAAGACCGCCATCGCCAGGGCGAGGCCGGTGAAGATCCGCGGGTTCCGCACCAGCCGGGCCAGGAGCTGGAGGATCAGCAGGGAGAAGACGATGCACTGGAGCACGTCGATCTTGAACAGCTCCCGCGCCTTCTGGGCGGTGTTGAGCACGGTCCAGTCCGCGGCCGTGATGCCCGGGGCGTGGAGGGCGTAGGCGCAGAGGAGGATGAAGCCCAGGCGCCGGGCCGTGTCGGGCCAGAAGGGGCGCAGGGTGCCGTCGGTGCGGAAGGTGGAGATCACCAGGCTGTAGCCCGCCGCCATGGTGAAGCTGGGGGCCACCAGGCCGTTCAGGTAGTTCAGCCAGTCGGGCCGCAGGCCGGCGTGGAGCCACACGTTCACCGCATGCACTTCGATCATCACGATGACCGCCCAGCCCCGCAGCTGGTCGATCCAGTCGCAGCGCTTGGATGGGGTCAGGTCAGTCCAGAGAGACATGGGACGTTCCTAGCTGGCCTGCTGCCTCATCACACTGTGCTTCTTCCCGTAGAGGAAGTAGATGACGAAGCCGAGGGCCAGCCAGGCGATGAGGCGCCACCAGTTGGCCACGGGCAGGGAGAACATGAGCATGAGGCAACTGAGCACGCCCATGACGGGGACGAAGGGCACCCAGGGGCAGCGGAAGGGACGCTCGGCCTCGGGGTGCTTCCTGCGCATGATCAACACGGCGGCGCAGACGATGACGAAGGCCAGCAGGGTGCCGATGTTGGCCAGGTGCAGCAGCGCGTCGATGGGCAGGAAGCCCGCCAGGGCGCCCACGAAGAGGCCGACCAGGATGGTGGACTTCCAGGGCGTGCGGAACCTGGGGTGCACGTCGCCGAAGGTGGCCTTGGGGAGCAGGCCGTCCCGGGCCATGGCCAGGAACACGCGGGGGCCGCTCAGCATCATCACCAGCAGCACGGAGGTGATGCCCGCCACGCCCGCGGTGGCGATGAGGCCCTCGGCCCAGGGCATGCCGTTCTGGCGGAAGGCGATGGAGACCGGGGCGTTGATGTCCAGGCGGTCGAACTTGACCATGCCCGTGAGCACGGCCACGACGGCGATGTAGAGGAAGGTGCAGACCACCAGGGACACGATGATGCCGATGGGCACATCCCGCTGGGGGTTCTTGGCCTCTTCCGCATGGGTGGAGACGGAGTCGAAGCCGATGTAGGCGAAGAAGATGATGGCTGCGCCGGCCATGGTGCCGATGGGCGCGCCGCCGCCGTCCATCTGGCCGGCCACGTGGTGGCCGAAGAAGCTGATGCCCGTCCACCCGAAGGGCGCGAAGGGATGCCAGTTGGTGGTGTTGATGAAGAAGGCGCCCACGCCGATGACGAAGAGCACGGCGGCCACCTTGATGGCCACCATGACGCCGTTGAACGTGGCGCTCTCCTGGATGCCCTTGACGAGGATGGCGGTGATGATGGCCACGATGATGAGCGCGGGCAGGTTCATCATGGCGCCCGTGGATGCGAAGTGGCCCGTGGCGGGGTCGTACTTCCAGGGGGACTCGCTCAGCAGCTTGGGGATGTGGATGCCGAGGTTGCTGACGGCGCTCTGGAAGTAGGCGGACCAGCCCGTGGCCACGGCGGCGCTGGAGACGCCGTATTCGAGGATGAGGTCCCAGCCGATGATCCAGGCGAACAGCTCGCCGAGCGTCGCGTAGGCGTAGGTGTAGGCGGATCCGGCCACGGGCACCATGGCGGCGAACTCCGCGTAGCAGAGCGCCGCGAAGATGCAGGTGATGCCCGCGATGACGTAGGACACCATCAGCGAGGGGCCGGCGATGTTGTGGGCCGCGGCCCCCGTGGCCACGAAGATGCCGGCGCCGATGATGGCGCCCACGCCGAGCGCCGTGAGCTGCACGGGGCCGAGGACGCGGCGGAGGCGGTTCTCGCCCTTGGCCTCTTCCAGCAGGAGGGCCAGGGGCTTGCGGGCGAAGATCTGGGATTCGGGGCGCGGGTCGTTCGACATGAACAAGACTCCATGCGTTCCGGGGGCAGGTGACCCGGAAGGGGATTCCAGGGGATGGTGGGCCAGGGGCTTCCGGCGATGCTAGCAGGGAATGCGGACCGCTATCATGCCCTATGCTCCCGGCCGATCTCCTTCCCCGCCTCACGGAGGCCCGGGGTCATCTGCTCCTCTGCCGGGGCTGCCTGGGCCCTGCGGGGGAGGGGGCCGATGCGGGTCTCTGCGCCCGCTGCTGGGGGGGTCTGCTGCCGCTTCCCGAAGGCCGGTGCCCCCGCTGCGCCCTGGTGCATGCCGATGGCGCCTGCCCTGAGGCCGTGGCCTGGGACCTGGGCGATGCCCTGTGGGACTACCACGGCGGCCGGCCCCCCCTGGGCGCCCTCCTCCTCCCGGGCATCAAGCAGGGGGAGACGGGGTGGCGTGCCGCCCTCCTCCGGCGCCTGACCCAGGCTCCGCTGCCGGACTGGATCTCGGACGTGGACCGGGTGACCTCGGCCCCCAGCGCCCTCCCGCGACGCCTGTTGCGGGGCTTCGACCTGGGCACCGAGGTGGGCCAGGCGCTGGCGGGCCGGATCGGGCGGCCCTTCAAGCCCCTGCTGGCCAAGGGCTGGTTCCGCGGACGTCAGGCCTCGCGCACCGAAAGCGAGCGCCGCCGCCTGCCGCGGAAGGCCATCACCCTGCGGCGGGGCGCCGTGCCCGCTGGGGTCATCCTGCTGGTGGATGACGTGTGGACCACCGGCACCACCCTCCTCCGCTGCGCCCAGGCCCTGAAGGAGGGCGGCGCGGCAGAGGTGCGCGTGCTGACGTTGTTCAGGGCGCTGTGAGGGGCGTTTCCATGCAGCGCACGCCGTGTATCCATGCGAATCACCCGCATCACGCCGAATGCCCCCGGGCTGGGCCCGGGGGCATTCCTTTGCTGGCGGTTGAATGGCTGTCTAGCGTCTTCGGCTGAAGTAGTAGCCACCGCCTCCGCCGAACAGGAGCACCAGCACCACAATCAGAACGATCATTCCAAGGCTCATACATCCATCCTTTCCAAGCTCGGCTCAAGTCGAACCGAGACGCCCTATTTCCCGAGCACCGTCTTGATCTGTCCGACTTTTTCCTGGAGCTTTCCAGCTGCCTGCTCTTCCTTGCCCTCTTCCTCCAGATTCGGTTTGCCGATGACCTTCCCGGTGACTTCTTTCACCTTGCCCTTGGCCTCGTGGTACTTGCCTGCCACTTTGTCCTTCATGCCGGATTTCATCCCCGTTCTCCTTTAGATGGCGTTGACCTCACTCCACCGCGCGCGGCCCGTGCCGCGACGGCAGCTCTCCCGAGCCAAGACTCTTGGCTGATCCGACCTGGTCTCTGTCACCGTCCGCACCGGCTACCGACCAGGGTTCAAGCAGACGCTACGGCGGCCCTTGGAAGAGGTGCGCCTCCCAAGTGAGCCTTCCGGAGCAATATCTATTCCGCGATGGCATCCATCTTGTTTGGATGCTTTAAACCACTTCACCGGGCCGATGTCGGGGCCGGGGTCCAGTCAGGATGGAGGACCATCCGTTCAATTTGAAAGGTCCGATCATCCGACGAACTCCTACCTGCGCGCACGCAGGTAGGAGACGGGCCAGGCGACGTCGGCGCCCAGAGTCTTCGCCGCGCGCAGGGGCCAGCGGGGGTCACGGAGGAGTTCCCGGCCCAGCAGGATGAGATCGGCGGAGTCCTGGGCCAGGATCTGCTCGGCCTGCTCGGCGTCGGTGATGAGGCCCACGGCGCCGGTGGGGAGGCCCGCCTCGGCGCGGATGCGGGCGGCGAAGGGCACCTGGTAGCCGGGGCCCAGGGGGATCTCGGCGCGGGGCACGAGGCCCCCGGAGGAGCAGTCCACCAGGTCCACGCCCAGATCCTTCAGCTCCTTGGCCAGGGCCACGGACTGGTCGAGGGTCCAGCCGCCCTCCGCCCAGTCCGTGGCGGAGATCCGCGTGAAGAGGGGCAGCTCCTCGGGCAGGATGTTGCGCAGGGCGCCCACCACCTCGCGCACCAGACGCGTCCGGTTCTCGAAGGAGCCGCCATAGGCATCGGTGCGTTGGTTCGACAGGGGCGACAGGAACTGGTGCAGCAGGTAGCCGTGGGCGGCGTGGACCTCGATCACCCGGAAGCCCGCGGCCACGGCGCGGCGGGCCGCGTCCATGAACGCTTCGATGATGGCCAGGATCCCGGGTTCATCCAGGGCCGTGGGCACGGTCCACCCTTCGTCGAAGGGCAGGGCGCTGGGCGCCGTGGGCGTCCACCCGCCGGCCGCCAGGGAGAGGCTGCCGCTGCCTTTCCAGGGGGCGGGGTTGGAAGCCTTGCGGCCGGCATGGGCCAGCTGGATGCCCGGTACGGCGCCCTGGGAGGCGATGAAGTGGACGATGCGGGCCAGGGCCTCGGCCTGGGCCTCGTTCCAGAGGCCCAGATCATCCGGGCTGATGCGGCCCTCGGGCACCACCGCCGTGGCCTCCGTCATCACCAGGCCCGCGCCCCCCTGGGCCAGGCCGCCCAGGTGGACCAGGTGCCAGTCATTGGCGACCCCATCCTTGGCCTGGTACTGGCACATGGGCGACACCGCGATGCGGTTGGGCAGCGTGAGGCCGCGGAGGGTGAGGGGCTGGAAAAGGCGGGACATGGGCACTCCTGGGCCACGAGCGTACCTGAAACGGGAGGGATCCGAAGACCCCTCCCGCCGTGTGTTGCCTACATGCGGAGTGCCTTCCGCACCTCCGCCTCCAGCACCCCCTCCCGGATCTCCGCCAGGTCGTAGCGGACGCGGGTCATGGGCTTGGAGACCTTGAGCACGCGGGTGAGGTCGATGGGGGTGCCGCTGAGCACCACGTCGCAGGGGGTGGCCTCGATGGTGGCTTCCAGGTCCTTCACCTGTTGGTCGCCGTAGCCCATGGCGGGCAGGATGCCCTGGGCGTTGGGGTACTTGCGGTAGGTGGCGGCGATGGAGGCCACGGCGTAGGGCGTGGGGTCCACGATCTCGTGGGCGCCCATGGCCTTGGCGGCCACCACGCCGGCGCCATAGGACATGGAGCCGTGGGTCAGGGTGGGGCCGTCCTCGATGACCAGGGCGCGCTTGCCCTTCACCATCTCCGGCTTGTCGCAGCTCACGGGGCTGTTGGCGCGGATGACGCGGGCCTTGGGGTTCACCAGGGCGGCGTTGGCCTCGATGGCCTTGATGTCGGCCTCTTTGGCGCTGTCGCACTTGTTGATGAGGATGATGTCGGCCATGCGGAAGTTGGCTTCGCCAGGATGGTAGGCCATCTCGTGGCCGGAGCGCAGGGGATCGGCGATGCAGAGGTGCAGGTCGCTCTTGTAGAAGGGCAGGTCGTTGTTGCCGCCGTCCCAGAGGATGACGTCCGCCTCCTTTTCCGCACTGCGGATGATCTGTTCGTAGTCCACGCCGGCGTAGACGATGAAGCCATTGTCGATGTGCGGCTCGTACTCCTCGCGCTCTTCGATGGTGCACTCGTGCTTGTCCAGGTCGCCGTAGTCGGCGAAGCGCTGGCAGGCCTGCTTGGCGAGGTCGCCGTAGGGCATGGGATGGCGGATGGCCACGACCTTCTTGCCGAGCTTCTTGAGGATGTTGCTGATGTAGCGGGTGGTCTGGCTCTTGCCTGCGCCCGTGCGGACGGCGGTGATGCCGATGACGGGCTTGGTGGACTGGATCATGGTCTTGTCCGCGCCCAGCAGCTCGAAGTCGCAGCCATGCGCGATGCAGAGGCTGGCCAGGTGCATGACGGTAGTGTGGAGCACGTCGGAGTACGAGAACACCGCGGCGTCGATCCGCTCGCGGTGGATGAGGTCCACCAGCTCCGACTCGTCCAGGATGGGGATGCCGTCCGGGTAGAGCTTCCCGGCGAGGACGGCCGGATAGCGGCGGCCCGCGATATCGGGGATCTGGGTGGCGGTGAAGGCCACCACCTGGTACGCGGGGTTGTCCCGGTACACGGTGTTGAAGTTGTGGAAGTCGCGTCCGGCGGCTCCCAGGATCACCAAGCGTCGTGCCGACATGACACATGCCTCTCGGTCCAGCGGTGCGCCGACACGCTCGGGGATGGCAGTCCTGGCGGCACCGCGACCCAGGGAGGATAGCCGTCCCGGCCGTGTCTTGAGAATGGGGTTGTGGCATGAATCACACCGGACGGAAAGGTCTATGCTTCTTCCATGCCCATTCCAGCCCCCCTCTCGGCCTTCTTCCGCCGGTGGCGCCGGTGGATCCTTGTGCTGACGGGGATCTACGGTCTCTGGCTGCTGGCCGGGTTCTTCCTGATCCCTGCCCTGGCCAGGCCCCGCCTCGAGCGGCAGGCCTCGGCGGCCCTGAAGCGCCCCGTCACGGTCGCGAAGGTGCGGTTCAACCCCCTCACCTTCGGGGCCACCCTCGAGGGCCTGCGGGTGGCCGAGCGGGGCGGCGGCGACTGGATCACCCTGCGGCGCGTCTATGCGAATCCCGATGTCTGGCGCCTCCTCCGCCACACGGTGGGCTTCACCGCCATCGAAGTGGACGGCCTGACGGTCCGGGCGGCCCTGGACGCCGAGGGTCGGCTCAACTTCCAGGACCTGCTCGAGGAGGACGGCCCGGAGCCGCGGGAGACGGCGCCCCCCTCGACCTGGATCCTCGCCGTCCGCCGCTTCCAGCTGCAGGATGGGCGGGTGGAGTTCACGGACCGGTCCGCCTCGGCCCCCTTCCATTCGGAGCTGGGCCCCATCGCCTTCCGCCTGGACAACCTGCGCACGGTGGTCGGGCATCGCAGCGGCGTCGCCCTCGAGGCCTGGACCGAGGCCGGGGAGCACGTGGCCTGGAAGGGGGACGTGGGCTTCCAGCCCTTCGCCTCCCGGGGCACCCTGCTGCTGGAGAACCTGTCGCTGCCCAAGTACCGCCCCTACGAGCAGGAGCAGGTCTCCAGCGAGATCCGCAGCGGCACGGGCACCGTGCGGGCCCAGTACCGGTTCGAGTGGTCCAAGGGCCATCACGTGGCGGAGCTGTCCGGATTGGAACTCAACCTGAAGGACCTGAAGATCGCCGAGAAGGGCGTGGCCGACCCGGCCATCGAGCTGCCGAGCCTGGAGGTCCGCGACGGCAAGGCCGACCTGCTGGTGCCTTCCGTGGAGCTGGGCGCCGTCACGGCGGAGCAGGGCGTGGTCCGCGTCCAGGCCGCGAAGGACGGGGCCCTGAACCTGGCGCGGCTCTTCGCGCCGCCCAGGCCCAAGGCGAAGAAACCTGACGAGAAGCCCCTCCAGCTCCGGATCGGCGACCTGGCCCTGCGGGGCTTCCGGCTGGGCTGGGAGGACCTGGGTCCCGCGCGCCCGGTGAAGGTCGAGGCCACGGATGTGAACCTGCACTGGAGGGACCTGAGCCTGGATCCCAAGGCCTCCAGCCAGGCCTCGCTGGACTTGAAGCTGGGTGCCGGCTCCCTGAAGGCCGAGGGGACCCTGGCCCCCTTCAAGGGCACCGGCGACCTCCAGCTGAAGGCCCAGGGGCTGGACCTGGCGCCCTGGGATCCCTACCTGGATTCGGCCCTGGATCTGCGCATCGCCTCGGGGAAGCTGGGGATCGATGGCCGCATGCGCTTCGCCTTCGAGGGGCGCCGGACCGATGGCATGACCTATCAGGGCGCCGCCTCCGTGCAGGGCCTCGAGGCCCGCGACACGGCCCTGAATGAGTCCTTCCTGCGCTGGAAGCAGCTGAGCCTGTCCGGGGCCGAGGTCCGCACGGCGCCCTTCGCCATGACCATCAAGACGGTGGTCTGGACCGATCCCGAAGGGCGGGTGGTGGTGGAAGCCGATGGCAGCACCAACGTGGCCCGGGCCCTGCGGCTGGCCCCGGAAGGCAAGCCCGCCGCCCCGACCGCCGCCGTCCTGCCGGCCACGCCCGCCGGCGCCCCGGATCTGACCATTGTGACCTTCGGCATCACCGGGGGCCGCCTCAGCTACATCGACCGCTCCCTGCAGCCCAATGCGGCCCTGGTGCTCAGCGACCTGGAGGGCAGCTACCTGGGCCTGTCCAGCCGCCCCGATGCCTCGTCCAAGGTCGATTTCAAGGGCCGGGCCGGCGGACTGGCGCCCATCACCATCACGGGCCATGCCATGCCCCTGCGCAGCGACCTGGATACGGATGTGATCCTGAAGATCCAGGGCGCGGACCTCACGGACTTCACGCCCTACACCGGCAAGTACCTGGGCTACACCGTGCAGAAGGGCAAGCTCGTCCTGGATTCCCACCTGCGCATCGACCGCCGGAATCTGAAATCTGAGAACGCCGTGAAGCTCGACCAGTTCTACCTGGGCGAGAAGGTCCAGAGCCCGGATGCCACGGGCCTCCCCGTGAAGCTGGGCCTGGCGATCCTGCGGGACCGCAAGGGCGTCATCGCCTTCGACCTGCCCATTGAGGGCAACCTCGACGATCCCGACGTGAAGTACGGCAAGCTGGTGTGGAAGGCCGTCTTCAACCTGCTGGGAAAGATCGCCACCTCGCCCTTCACCCTCATCGGCAAGCTCTTCGGCAGTGATGCGGGCGACCTCAGCAGTGTGGCCTTCGCACCCGGTGCGGCGGCCCTGGATGCCGCGGCCACCACGAAGCTCCAGGCCCTGGCCAAGGCCCTGCAGGAACGGCCCGAGCTGAGGCTGGAGGCGGAGGGCGCGGTGGATGAAGGCCAGGATGGCGGCGCCCTGCGGAAGGCCGCCCTGGAGGCCCTGCTGCGCCGCACCCGGACCCAGGGGTTGAAGCTCACGGAAGAAGCCGCGGTGCCCCCGGCCGAGCGGGAACGCTGGCTGAAGGTTGCCTACGACGCCACGTTCCCCGCGCCGAAGGAGATCAAGGGCACCCAGCCGACTCCGCCTCCGCCCCCCGCGGAGATGGAGCAGCGCCTGCTGGGCGCCCAGAAGGTGGATCCCGCCGCCCTCACCCAGCTGGCGGACGCCCGGGCCAAGGGCGTCCTCAGCTGGCTGCTGGACACCGGCAAGGCCGATCCGGCCCGGGTCTTCCAGGTGCGGAGCGGCCAGGCCAAGGGCGCGGTCGTGGCGTTCAGCCTCAACTAGCCGTCAGGCCCGGGTGCCGCGGCCGGCGCGTTCCCGCAGGCCGTGCACGCCGTTGAACAGGGCCTGGATGTGGGGCAGGTCCGCCTCCAGGTCGCCGGTGGGCCGGAACACGGGCATCAGGCGGACCACATGGTCGCGGAAGTCGAACCCCACGGGCCAGATGGGCACGTCGGCCGCAATGGCGATCCGGTAGAAGCCGGACTTCCACTGGCTCACGCCCTTCCGGGTGCCTTCGGGGGCCAGGGCCAGCAGGCGGGCGGGAGCGCCCTCGAAGGCCTTCACGCAGGCGTCCACCACCCCGTGGGCCGCCCGGCGATCCACGGGGATGCCGCCCAGCCAGAAGAAGAAGCGCCTGAGCGGGGTCTGGAAGAGGGAGTGCTTGCCGAGCCAGGAGACGCGCAGCTCCAACGCGAAGACCACGGCCACGCCCAGCGCGAAGTCCCAGTTCGAGGTGTGGGGGGCCACGATGGTGACGAACTTGGGCTCCGCCGGGAAGGTCCCTTCGATGCGCCAGCCGGCCAGCCGCAGGTAGACCCGCCCGATGGCCCGCCACACCCAGCCCCGGGGCTGGTGGAGGACCGCGGGCGTGATCGGGAATTCCAGTGGCTTCTGCAAGCGCTTCCTCGTGAAGGTGGTCTCGTCCGGAAGGAGGGGGCCCACAGATTAACCGGGGTCGCCCTTTCCGGAAGGTAAGTCAGATGCAGGAGGGGCGCCTTGCGGCGCCCCTCTCTCTGATTGCTGACAGCCGACCGCTGATAGCCGATAGCTACTTCGACGCCACGTAGGCCTTGAGGCCATCGGTCGTCGGCTTCATGGCCTTCTCGCCCTTGTGCCAGTTGGCGGGGCAGACTTCGCCGTGCTCTTCGCTGAAGTCCACGGCGTCGAGGAGGCGCAGGACCTCTTCCACGCTGCGGCCCAGGTCGTTGTGGTTCACGGTGATGTGCTTCAGGATGCCGTCCTTGTTGATGATGAACAGGCCGCGCAGGGCGATGCCGGCGGGCAGCAGCACGTTGTAGTCCTGGGCGATGGTCTTGTTCAGGTCGGAGACCAGGGGGAAGGTCACGCCCTGGATGCCGCCGTCCTTGCGCGGGGTGTTCACCCAGGCGTGGTGGCTGAACTTGGAATCGACGCTCACGCCGATGACCTGGGTGTGGCGGGCCTCGAACTCCTTGAGGGCGTCGGCGAAGGCCAGGATCTCGGTGGGGCAGACGAAGGTGAAGTCGAGGGGGTAGAAGAAGAGGACGACCTTCTTGCCCTTGTAGTCCGACAGCGAGATCTGCTTGAACTCGCCGTTGACCAGGGCATCGGCCTTGAAGTCGGGAGCGGTCTGGGTGACGAATGCGGCCATGGAGCCTCCAAAAGGGGTCTTGCCCCGGGTTTCATTGGGAATAATCAGGCTATGACGCCCCCTACGGCGGTTCAAGGAAAATATCCGACCAAATCGGTAAAGTATATCGAACCCCGGGGTCAACTGAACGACGCAGATGCAGATGGGACAGGGCTTCCGTGCTAATCTGCGGGGTTTCAGGACCCCCGAGGCCCCCGCATGCAGCCCATCCAGCTCTCCGTGTTCTCCGAGACCGCCCGCCTCAAGCAGGTGGTGGTCCACAACCCCGGCCCCGAAGTGGATCAGATGGTGCCGGGGATGATGGAGAAGCTGCTCTTCGACGACATCCTCTACGGCGATCTCGCCCGCCAGGAGCACGCCCAGTTCCGCCAGGTGCTGGCCCGGGTGGCGGATGAGGTGCTGGACATCCAGGACCTGTTCATCGAGGCCCTGCAGGATGAAGGGGTGAAGCTGGCCTTCGTGGAGGACCTGCGGCGCCTGGTGGGCCTGCCGGACGACACCTGCAACCTGCTGCGCGACATGGCCCCGGCGGACACGGCCCGCAGCGTCATCGGCGGCCTGCCCTGGGACGACATGCCGAGCCACACGCACTGGGAGGAGGAGTTCGACTACCGGGTGCGGCCCATCCCGAACCTCCTGTTCATGCGGGATCCCGCCTCGGTCATCGGCGACGGCTACAGCGTGAACTCCATGGCCACCTGGGCCCGGGAGCGCGAGCCCCTGATCCTCAGCTACGTCTTCCGGCACCATCCGCGGCTGAAGCACCACACCGAGCACGACAAGTGGTTCGACCAGGTGACGCCCCTGATCCGGGGCGAGATCAAGGCCCCCGTGAGCATGGAGGGTGGCGACATCCTGGTGCTGAGCCACAAGGTGCTGGCCGTGGGCTGCTCCGAGCGCACCCAGGCCGACGCCATCCACCTGCTGGCCGAGAGCCTCCGCGCCCACCGGGCCGAGGACGACAGCAGCTTCGACCACCTGCTCATGGTGCTCATGCCCAAGAAGCGCAGCGCCATGCATCTGGACACCATCTTCACCCGCACCAGCGAGGCTGAGTGCCTGGTCTACCCGCCCTACTTCGTGGAGGGCAGCCGGGAGCTGCTGAACGTCACCAGCATCGACCTGCGGCATCCCGAGCTGCGGATGAGCACCCACCCGAGCCTGCTGAAGGCCCTGAAGCGTGTGGGCATCGACCTCCGGCCCATCTTCTGCGGCGGGAACGACTTCATCCTCCAGCAGCGGGAGCAGTGGACCGACGGGGCCAACGCCTTCTGCCTGGCGCCGGGCGTCATCACCAGCTACGGCCGCAACCTCGCCACGGCCGAGGCCCTGGACCGGGCCGGCTACCGGGTGCTGAACGCGAAGGAGGTCCTGGCGGACCCTGCCCTGGACCTGCTGGACGGGCAGAAGTACCTGGTCCAGATCGAGGCCGGCGAGCTGAGCCGCGCCCGGGGCGGACCCCGCTGCATGACCATGCCCCTGGCCCGGGAGGGCTCTTGAGCACCGGTCCGGGAGGACGCATGAGCGCCGCCAGCCGGCACCCGGCCCTGGCCCGCTTCGACCAGGCCTTGGCCGGAGGGGCCGCGCCCGAGGTGTGGATCCGCTTCCCCCGCCAGCTCGGCGACGTGGTGATGACGCTGCCCTTCCTGCGCACCCTCCAGCACCACTGGAACGCCGTGGCGGCGGAGCGGGGCGTCCAGTTGCGGTGGATCGCCGTGGGCCACCACATCGGCGCCGCCCTGCTGTCCGAGGCCGATCCCGCCTTCATCGCCGAGGCCCACATCGAGGGCGGCGGGGCGGCCAAGCCCGATCCCTGGGCCCTCGTGCGGGGCTGGCGCAAGCGCCCGCCCGCGGCCTTCCTGAACCTCTCCCAGAGCGCGCGCCTGCCCTTCGCCGCCTGGCTGAGCCGGGTCCCCCTCCGGGCCGGCATCGCGGACAACCACCTGCGCCTGCTGTACCACCACCCCATCCGCTACCGGAACCTGCCCCTGCACATCGCCACCCGCATCCAGCCCCTGCTCGAAGCCCTCACAGGCGATGACCGGGCCCTCTGGCTGCCCCTCACGCCGGCGTTGCTGGGCGGGCACAAGGGCCCGGACAAGCTGCGGGCCGAAGGATGGGACGGGGAGCCCTACGCGACCCTGGCCTTCGGCACCCGGGGCTTCGGCAAGCGCTGGTTCCCCGAGGATCGCACCTGGCCGGAGCTCATGCGGCTGCTCCAGGCCCGGGACATCCGCCCCGTGCTCCTGGGTGGGCCTGACGAGGCGGCCCTCGGCGCGGCCCTGGCCGGGGCGGTGCCCGGAGCCATCAACCTGGCCGGGAAGACCACCCTGCCCGAAGCCTGCGCCATCCAGGCCGCGGCCTGGGGCAACGTGGCCATCGACACGGGCCTGGCCCACACGGCCGCCGCCACCGGCCGGCCCACGGTCACGCTCTTCGGGCCCAGCCCCGAGGTCTGGGTGAACCCCATCGGGCCCCGGGCCCTGCCGCTGCGGGGGCCGGACGTGGACTGCGATCCGGCCGTCCTGGACGGGTTCCCCACCCATGGGTCCAGCGCCCACCGCATCCCGCCGGCAAGGGTCGTGGAAATGCTGGAAATGCTGGTGAAAGAATCCTGAGCGAGGTTCCTGCTAGACTATCTCTCCGCGCCTCGTCCCCCGAGGCGCCCCTTTTTTTAGGGCTGACTTGACCCCCACCCCCCCATCGGACCTCCGGCCCACGCTCAGACATCGCCTGGAATACGGCCTGTTCCGCCTGCTGGACGGAGTCATCGGCCGCCTGCCCTGGGCCACGGTCCAGGCCCTGGGCGAGGGGGCCGGCACCCTGTTCTACCTGACGGACCCCCGGCACCGCCGCATCGTCCGCGAAAACATGCGCTCCGCGGATCTGGGCCTGTCCGAGACCGGGACCCGGGCCCTGTCCCGGGCCTGCTTCCGGCACTTCGGGTCGCTCTTCGTCAGCCTGCTGCGCCTGCGCCGCGCCACGCCCGAGGAGCTCGATCGCTGGATCAAAGTCGAGGGACTGGAACATTTCGATGCCGTTCAGGCCGCCGGCAGGGGCTTCATCCAGCTGACGGGCCACTACGGCAACTGGGAAGCGGTCGCCCTGGCCCAGAGCCGGCACGGCCGTACCATTGACGCCATCGGGCGGGAGCTGGACAACCCCCTGCTGGAGCCCATCTCCCTGGCCTTCCGCACCCGGTTCGGCAACCGGGTGATCCTCAAGGACGGCGCCATGCGCGACACGCTGAAGGCCCTCAAGGCGGGGCGGGGCGTAGGCTTCCTGCTGGACCAGGACGCGCTCACCAGCGGCGTGTTCGTCCGGTTCCTGGGCCAGTGGGCCTCCACCTTCTCCACCGCGGGCAGCCTGGCCGCCCGCTATGACCTACCGGTGCTGCCGGTCTTCAGCTGGCCCAACCCGGACGGCACCACCACCGTGCGCTTCGAGCCCCCCTTCCAGGTGCCGGTCACCGGGGACGCGGCCCGGGACGCCTGGGTGGCCACTCAGCTCATGACCGCCCGCATCGAGGCCCAGATCCGCAAGGACCCCCGCTGGTGGTTCTGGATGCACCGCCGCTTCAAGACCCGGCCCGGGGAAGGCCATCCCCTCCCGGCTCCGCTTCCGCCCCGGGAGTGGGTAGAATCGATTCAACCACCCCTTGTTTGACCGGGCCCTTCGGCCCGCCTTTTTTTGACCTCCCTTTCCAGGACATCCCCATGCCCAAGCACGTGCTTGTGAAGCTCGAACAGGAACTCAAGGACATCAAGCAGGCCCTCCTGGTGGACATCCCCCAGGAGATCGCCCGCGCGGCCGGCCAGGGCGACCTCTCGGAAAATGCCGAATACGAGCAGGCCCTCGCCAAGCGCGACATGTTCCAGAACAAGCTGGTCACCCTCGAGAAGCGCATCTCCGAAGTGGCCAGCCTGGACATCAGCCGGCTGCCCAAGTCCCGGGCCGCCTACGGCTCCAAAGTCACGATCCTGGACCTGGATTCCGAGGAGGAGTTCACCTTCAAGCTGGTGCTCCCCGAGGAACTCGATGGCCACCCGCAGCATCTCAGCATCAGCTCCCCCATCGGCATGGCGCTGGTGGGCCAGGAAGAGGGCAGTGAAGTGCGGGTCCAGATCCCCGCGGGTGCCCGGCGCTTCGAGATCCTGGAACTGAAGACCATTCACGATGTAGCCTAAGCGAGCCCCAGGGGGGGAACTGTGAATAAGTACAAGCGCGAGCAGAAATGCTCTTTCTGCGGCAAGGAGCCCCACGAGGTCGAGCAGCTCCTCGCCGGACCCGAGGCCTTCATCTGCAACGAATGCCTGGAGGCGGGCCAGCTCCAGCTGCGCATGAGCCGCCAGGGCAAGCCCCTGGGCAAGCCCGACGCCCGGCTCAGCCGCCCCAAGGAGATCAAGGGCTTCCTGGACGACTACGTCATCGGCCAGGAATCCGCCAAGAAGCGCCTGAGCGTGGCGGTCTACAACCACTACAAGCGCATCGTCACCCCCCGGAAGGCCCTGGGCGGCCCCGAGGTGGAGCTCTCCAAGAGCAACATCCTGCTGCTGGGCCCCACGGGCACGGGCAAGACCCTGCTGGCCCAGACCCTGGCGCGCTTCCTGGACGTGCCCCTGGCCATGGCCGACGCCACCACGCTGACCGAGGCCGGCTACGTGGGCGAGGACGTGGAGAACATCCTCACCAAGCTGCTCCAGGCCGCCAACTACGACGTGGAGCGGGCCCAGCGCGGCATCGTCTTCATCGACGAGATCGACAAGGTGGGCCGCAAGAGCGAGAACCCCAGCATCACCCGCGACGTGAGCGGCGAGGGCGTGCAGCAGGCCCTGCTCAAGCTGGTGGAGGGCACCGTTGCCAACGTGCCGCCCCAGGGGGGCCGCAAGCACCCGCACCAGGAGTTCATCCAGCTGGACACGAGCAACATCCTGTTCATCTGCGGCGGCGCCTTTGTGGGCATCGAGGACATCATCAAGCAGCGCATCCGCGCCAAGGCCGTGGGCTTCGGCTCCACGCCCTCGTCGAAAGAGGACAAGGAGAACCTGCTGCGCCTGGTGGAGCCCGAGGACATCATCAAGTTCGGCCTCATCCCCGAGCTGGTGGGCCGCCTGCCCGTGGTGGCGGGCCTGTCGCCCCTGGACCGCGAGGCCCTGGTGGCCATCCTCACCCAGCCCAAGAACGCCATCACCAAGCAGTTCGTGAAGCTCTTCGACATGGATGACGTGGACCTGAGCTTCGAGGACGGGGCCATCGACGCCATCGCCGAGCAGGCCCTCACCCGCAAGCTGGGCGCCCGCGGCCTCCGCAGCCTGGTGGAGCAGATCCTGCTGGAACCCATGTACGAGCTGCCCTCGGACAAGCGCACCTCGCGCGAGTCCCTGCGCATCACTCGCCAGAAGGTGGAAGAAGTGCTGGGCCTGCCCTCCCAGCCCATCTCCGCCGCCGGCTGAAGAAGGGAATACCTTTGGCGGTACCGAAGACCCTCACCCTGCCGGCCATCCCCATCCGGGACATGGTGCTGTTCCCCGGAGCGCGGGTGCCCTTCGTGGTGGGGCGCTCGCCCTCGGTGCGCACGCTGGAACTGGCCATCAAGGCCGGCGACCACCTCCTGATGCTCACGCAGAAAGACGCCAAGGTGGAGGCGCCGGGCCAGGAGGACCTCTTCGCCATCGGCACGCTGGCCCTGGTGGAATCCGTCATCGCCCTGCCCAAGGACTACTACAAGGTGGGCGTGAAGGGCATCGCCCGGGTGAACCTGCGCCGCTACGACGACAGCGGCGAGGTCATCCAGGCCGAGGCCTACCTGCTGGCCGAGCCCACCCATCCGGCCGGGGAGTCCCTCCAGCCCTTCCACCAGGCGGTCGAGGCCTTCCTGGGGCGCAATCCCGACGCCTCGCGGCTGCTGAGCCTGGACCAGATCCGCGAGCTGCCCCTGGGCAAGGCCATCGACACCGTGGCCGGCCTGGTGCCCGCCGAGGTGAGCCAGAAGCAGGAGATCCTGGAGCAGCTTGAGATCGGGCCCCGGCTCGAAGCCCTGATGCGGCTGCTGGAGCTGGATGCCGCCCGCTCCGAGGTGGATCGCACGCTCGACGAGAAGACCCGGCAGCGCCTGGACCAGGACCACAAGCAGTACGTGCTGAACGAGAAGATGCGCGTCATCCAGCAGGAGCTGGGCAAGAAGGAAGAGAAGGACGAGTCCGCCCGCCTCAAGGACCAGATCGAGGCCGCGGGCATGAGCGCCGAGGCCAAGGCCAAGGCCCTGGAGGAGCTGGAGCGCCTGGACGCCATGCCGCCCCAGAGCGCCGAGGCCACCGTGAGCCGCACCTACCTGGACTGGCTGCTGGCCCTGCCCTGGAAGGCCCTGGCCGACGAGCGCCTGGATCTCATGGAGGCCGAGCGGGTGCTGGACGAGGACCACTCGGGCCTCGACAAGATCAAGGCCCGCATCCTCGAGCACCTTGCCGTCATGGCGCGGCTGCAGAAGGGCGAGAACGGGGTGGAAGGCGCCCGCCCCCCCCTCCGCGGACCCATCCTCTGCCTGGTGGGCCCCCCGGGCGTCGGCAAGACCTCCCTGGCCCGCAGCATCGCCAGGGCCCTGAACCGGCCGTTCGTGCGGCTCTCCCTTGGCGGCGTGCGCGACGAGGCCGAGATCCGCGGCCACCGGCGCACCTACATCGGCTCTATGCCGGGTCGCATCATCGCGCTGATGAAGAAGGCGAAGGTGCGGAACCCGCTCATGCTGCTGGACGAGATCGACAAGATGGCCTCGGACTTCCGCGGCGACCCGAGCAGCGCCCTGCTGGAGGTGCTGGACCCCGAGCAGAACGCCGCCTTCCAGGACCACTACCTGGACGTGGGCTTCGACCTCAGCCAGGTGCTCTTCCTGGCCACGGCCAACATGCGCCACCAGATCCCCGAACCCCTGGACGACCGCCTCGAGGTGCTGGAGCTCTCGGGCTACACCACCAAGGAGAAGCTGGCCATCGCCGAGCAGCACCTCCTCCCCCGCGCCCTCGAGGGCCACGGCATGAAGGACATGGGCGTGCACTTCGAGCCGGCCGCGCTGGAGAAGCTGGTGCAGGCCTACACCCGCGAGGCGGGCGTGCGCCAGCTGGAGCGCGAGATCGCCAACATCCTCCGCAAGCTCGCGCGGCACACCCTCCAGCCCCACCTGTCGGATGCGGCGGGCGAGGCCTTCGATCCCCTCATCACCGCCGAGCGCGTGCCGAAGCTGCTGGGGCCCGAGAAGTTCCTGGAGACCCGCGCCGAGGACTCGGCCCCGCCCGGCCTGGTGAATGGCCTGGCCTGGACGCCCACGGGCGGCGATCTGCTCACCATCGAGGCTGCCGTGCTGCCGGGCAAGGGCGTCCTCAAGCTTACGGGCAAGCTGGGCGAGGTCATGCAGGAGAGTGCCAACCTGGCCCTCAGCTACGTCCGCGCCCGGGCCGAGCGGCTGGGCCTGAAGCGCGATTTCCTGGACACCGTGGACCTCCACGTCCATGTGCCCGAGGGCGCCATCCCCAAGGACGGCCCCAGCGCCGGCATCACCCTGGCCACGGCCCTGATCTCCGTGCTGACGGGCATCCCCGCCCGGGCGGACCTGGCCATGACCGGCGAGCTGACCCTGCGGGGCCGCGTGCTGCCCATCGGCGGGCTGAAGGAGAAGCTCCTGGCCGCCCACCGCCAGGGCCGCACGGCCGTGCTCATCCCCAGCGGGAACGCCCGCCACCTGGAGGAGATCCCCGCCGAGGTCCGCGAACAGCTCAGCATCCACCTCGTGAGCCACATGGACGAGGTCATCCAGCTGGCCCTCACCCGCATGCCGGTACCCCTCGGTCCCGAGGCGAGCGCTCCGGCCTCCCCGGGTCCTGCCCGGGAGAATCCGGCAACGCAGTAAGGGCTGTCAGCTGTCGGCTTTCAGCTATCAGTTTGGGGCGAGGCGACCGCTGGGAGGCTGACAGCTGACAGCTGATAGCTGATAGCCTGATGCCATGCGCTTTCTCTCCAGCCATGTCATCCACTTCGTCGTCATGGGGCTCGGCATCTCACTAGTGCTGGGGCTCCTGCATCCGACGACGCGGCCGGAGCGGACGCGGGCCTCGATCCTCAAGCATGCGGCGGGGCTCATCGGCATCGGCCTGGTGCTGGCCTGGCTGATGTACCTGCTGCCCCGGCATCCCGTCCGCTTCTAGGAGCCGCCGTGGTCGAGAAGGTCCTGGGTCACTGGGCCAACCTGGTCGCCACCCTGGAGCGGATCTGCCGCGGCCTGGGGGTGCTCTGGCACGAGGTCGCCCGGGCGGTGCCGCCTCTGGGCCGGGCGGGAGCCTTCACCGTGGAGGTGCTGGGTAAGTACCACAAGGACGACTGCCTGAGCTATGCAGCAGGGCTCAGCTTCTGGTTGATCGTCAGCCTGGTGCCGCTGTCCACGCTGCTCTTCAAGCTGCTCGGCGCCATCCTGGGCAGCCGCGCCTACGGTCCCGGCACGCTGAGGACGCTGCAGGAGATCGTGCCCTACCTGCCCCGGGAGTTCGTCATCGACGCCCTGGCCAACAGCCAGAAGATCGGCGGCATGGGCCTCTCCTGGGGCGTGCTGCTCTTCGGCAGCTACTGGGGCATCAGCCAGCTGGACACCAGCCTGGCCCATGTCTTCGGCCTGCGGATCAAGAAGCACCGGCAGACCCGCAAGAACCACCTGCTGCGCCAGGTGACCTTCCTGGTGGGCGGGCTGCTGTCGACGGTCGTCTTCCTGGCCGTGCTCCTCGGCGGCGCCCTGCGGCGGTTCATGCCCCTGAAGCAGACGGACTTCCTGCCCTACCTGGCCCCCCTGATCGGGCTGGTCGTGGTGACGGTGGTGCTCCAGCACCTCCCCCGCCTGCACGTGAAGTTCCGCCACGCCTTCCTGGGCGCGGGCATCTCCACGGCCATGTGGTGGCTGGCCAAGTGGGGCTTCGGCGTCTACCTCAAGCACACCATGACCTGGGGCATCATGTACGGCTCGCTGCTGGGCATCGTCGCCGGCCTGACCTTCCTCTACTACAGCTGCGCCATCCTGCTGCTCGGCGCCGAGATCACCGCCGCCTTCTACCGCCACGAGACCGGCGCCACCCCCGTGCCGTCGTGGCTGCGGGCGAAGGGGGAGCCGATCGGGCGGCCCTAGGGAACCAGGCCCGGCCCGGACTGGCCGGCCACCTCCCAGTGGGTCACCGTGGGCTCGAACTCCAGCAGGAAGTCCCGGTCCTCGGGGTAGTACTTCGCCGTCTCCACGGGATCGCCCGCGAAGCGGCGGATGGCGTCGAGATCCTCCCAGAAGGTGAGGGTCTGGAAGTGCGCGACCCCCTCCTCCTCGCGCTCCAGGATGAAGACGGCGCGGTTCCCGGGGGTGGACTGGTAGTCGGGGATGGCCCGGGCGCGGAGGAAGTCCCGGTAGGCCTCCTTCCGGGCGGAGGGGATGCGGCCGTGCCACAGGCGGGCGATCATGGGGGCCTCCTGGCTGGTCCCCCGATGAAAGGCGCAGCCGGGCGGATCGTCAACCCCCTGAAGGGTGTCTTCCGAAGCGGGGCGAACCGTCCTGCTGGCCGGGCGCCCATCTTGACACGTGCTTTTTATATCGTATTATTACGATATGAACCGAACCCGGGGGTTCGTCCCTCCTCGCTGCTGCAACCTCGCGATCGGGGAAAAGGACGAGGTCCGTTTCATCCAGATGATGAAAGCTGCCGGAAACCCGCTGCGCTTCCAGATCCTGAAGTTCCTGGTCACCCATCCGGGCTGCATCACCGGAGAGATCGTGGATCACCTGCCCATCGCCCAGGCCACGGTCTCCCAGCACTTGAAGGTTCTTCGGGAGGCCGGCTGGATCAAGGGTGAAGTGGATGGCCCATCGGTGTGCTACGAGCTCTCTCCGGAGAACACAGCATGGTTCCGGACCCTGGTGGGACGAGTGTTCTAGAACGTTCAATTTTTTTGGCTTACTAAATCGTAATTCTACGATAAAAAAACCGGCATGGACCGGATCCAGGGCCCCTCCTCCGTTGCCGCGGGCGGTGGCTGCCTCCGCTGGTGGAACAGCCCAGCCCGATCCAGAACCCACCCTCATCAAGGAGCCGCGATGCGTCCGAAGCCGTATTTCCTAGCCACCATCGTCCTTTCCGCCGTGGGCCTCCAGGCCCAGGAGGCGGGGCGTCCACCTCAGGAGAGGCGGCCACCCGCAACCCGGGTCATCTCCCGCGCGGATGTGGATGTCCGCAGAAGAGCCCTTGCTGCCCTGCTCCACGAGCAGTGGGAACACCATCTCCGCTCTCATCCGGAATTCGCGTCGATCATCGGCGACAAGCGGTACAACGATAAGCTCTCGGACTTCTCGCAAGCTGCCGTCGACCGGAACCTCGAGCAGGCCGCGGCTTTTCTCAGGCGCTTCGAGGCCATCGATACCGAAGGCTTCCCTGCCCAGGAACGGCTGAACCAGGAGCTGATGGTGCGCCGGCTGCGCCTCGAGTTGGAAGGCGCGCGCTTCAAGGATTGGGAGATGCCCGTATTCCAGAACGCGGGCATCCACCTGGATGCGCCCCAGCTCGTGTCGCAGCTGTCCTTCGAGACGGTGAAGGACTACGAAGATTACCTGGCCCGCCTCCACCAGCTCCCCCGCGCCTTCGATCAGACGGTGGCCCAGATGCGGAACGGCATGCGGGATGGCCTCATGCCTCCGGCCTTCCTCCTGCCCAAGGTGGTCCAGCAGTGCGAGAACCTCATCGCCGTCCGACGGGAGGATTCTCCCTTCGCCCAGCCGCTGGCCAAATTTCCCGCCACCTTCTCCGAGGCCGACAAGGTCCGGCTCCAGGAAGGCATCCTGCACGCGATCGCTGAGGAAGTCGTGCCCGCCTACCGGACCTTCGCGGCGTTCATCCGCAACGAATACGCTGCCAAAGGGCGCGCTCACGCGGGGCTCTGGTCTCTGCCGCAGGGCGGGGAACGCTATGCCTACCAGGTGAAGGCATCCACCACGACGGACCTGAGTCCCGATCAGATCCATCAGATCGGGTTGAAGGAGGTGCGCCGCATCGAAGGCCGGCTGCTCGATACGGCCAGGAAGCTCGGGTTCCAGGATCTCAAGAGCTTCAATGCCTCCCTTCAGACCAACCCCGCGGTCCATCCGAAGTCCCGCCAGGAGATCGTGGACCTCTACGCCAGATACACGACCCAGATGAATGCGAAGCTGCCCCAGCTCTTCGGACGGCTGCCAAAGGCCGGCGTGGTGGTGATGCCTGTGCCGAGGTTCCGGGAGAAGGAAGCGCCAGCGGCGGCCTACGACCAGGGCACGCCCGATGGTTCCCGCCCCGGCCACATCATGGTCAACACGGGTGATTTCGCCAGCCGCCGCACCATCAGCATCGAGACCTCGGCGCTTCACGAGGGCGTTCCGGGACACCACATGCAGTTCGCCATCGCCCAGGAACTCTCCGAGCTCCCCCCCTTCCGCCAGCAGGGCGACTACACGGCCTACCTCGAGGGCTGGGCCCTGTATGCCGAGCTGCTGGGAGAGGAGGCGGGTTTCTACCAGGATCCCTACAGCTATTACGGCCACCTGCAGGATGAGATGCTCCGGGCCATCCGCCTGGTGGTGGACACCGGCCTCCATCACAAGAAGTGGACACGCGAGCAAGCCGTGTCGTTCTTCCACGCCCATTCGGGCATCGAGGAAGTCGTCGTCCAAAGCGAGACGGATCGGTACATCTCATGGGCGGGCCAGGCCTTGGGCTACAAGGTGGGCCAGCTCAAGATCCTCGAGCTGCGTGACGAGGCCAAGCGCCAATTGGGTGCGAAATTCGACATCCGAAAATTCCATGACGAACTGCTCGGCGCCGGGGCCTTGCCCCTGGATGTGCTCGACCGGCGCATCAAGGCCTGGGTGGCCGAACAGAAGCATTGAGCGTGGCGCGGCCACCAGCACTCGGCATGCGATGCAAGGTCCCCTCCTAATCCATGGCCGCTCCCCTCCGTATTCCGCTCATCGATCCCATGACCGGGAGGAACCCATGCGCCGACTCCAGCTGGCTTCGCTGTGCCTCGCCTTCGCCCTCCACCTCACTCCGCGCCTGCGAGCCCAGGCGCCCCCGCCTCCGCAGGAGCTCCAGGCCGAGAACGCCCGCATCCAGGAGCTCTGGAAGGGGCGCAAGTTCGAAGAGGCCCTGGCGATCCTGACCGCCCGGGGCCAGTCCGCGACGTTCGGCCAGCTTGCCGCCGAGACCCGGGCTGGCGTGCACTACAACATGGCCTGCGCGGCGTCGCTCCTGGGCCGTCCCGGCGAGGCCCTGGCCTACCTGGGCGTGGCCGTGGGGGAAGGGCTCAAGGACTGGACAACCTTCAGCGCGGATACGGACCTGGATCCCGTGCGGAAGGACCCCGGCTTCCTCTGGCTGGAGGGGATCGTGCGCCAGCGGGGGGACTTCGTCGGCATTCTCAGGCGCTTCAAGGACTACGGGCCTACCGATGGCTCGGCTCCGGCCTTCGCGTACCAGCCCCAGGACGCGCCGGACTTGGCGGCCCTGCGGAAGACCTGCCGCCTGGACGAGGTGGCCGGCAACGGCCCGGAGTTCGAGCGGATCGTGAACCTCATGCGCTGGGTCCACGCCCAGGTGCGCCACGACGGCAGCTCGAAGAACCCCGAGCCCATGAACGCCCTGCACCTGCTGGAGGTCTGCCGCGCGGAGAAGCGGGGGATCAACTGCCGCATGATGGCCACCATCCTGAACGAGGCCTACCTCTCCCTGGGCTTCAAGTCCCGCCAGGTCACCTGCCAGCCCCTGGACGAGAAGGACCCGGACTGCCACGTGATCACCACCGTGTGGTCCAACGACCTGGGCAAGTGGCTCTATATGGACCCCACCATGGAGGCCTGGTTCACGGACGGCCAGGGCCACCCGCTCTCCGTTGCCGAGGTGCGCGAGCGCCTCATCTCCGGCGGACCCCTGGAGCTGGCCAAGGGCGCCAACTGGAACGGGCGCCCCGAGAACCCGGCCACGTACAAGGCCTACATGGCCAAGAACCTGGTGCGGATCACCTGCCCGGTGGAGAGCGCCTTCGGCTACGAGTCCCGGCCGGGGCGCCGCTACGTGACCCTGGACGGCCTCGGCTTCCCGGCCCGGCCCGCCCGTGATGCGGCCGGGGGCCTCATCGTGCATGATCCCGCCGCCTTCTGGGTCCGGCCGTGAAGCACCCTGGTTTCCTGCTGCTCCTGCCCGCGCTGCTGGCCGCCCAGGCGGCGCCTGGCCTGTCCCGGGCCGAGGCCCTGGCCGTGCTGGCGAGGCCGGGGACGGCGGAGGCCCGGGTGCGGGCCCTGGTGGACCACCTCCACCGGCGCCTGCCCTGGGTGGCTACCGACTACCGTAACCGCAGCGTGGACGAGATCCTGGCCCGGGGCAGCGGCAACTGCGCGGACCACGCGAAGGTGCTCCAGGATCTCCTGAGGGCCGGGGGCTTCGAGGCCCGCTGGGTGCAGGAGATCAACCTGCAGGTACCCTCGGACCGGCGCCAGGTCTCGGCCCGGGCCAAGGTGGCCGAGCGCGGGCCCCGCTTCAGCGTCTTCGGGTACCGGCACAACGACCACCGCTGGCTGGAGGTCCGAGATCCCGCCAGCGCGGCCTGGTTCCCGGCGGATTCCTCGCTGGGCGTGGTGGGCGGCGAGGCCTGGGTCGCGGCCCGGCTGGGCTTCGGACCCCGGCCCGCGGCGGTGGCCGACATGATCGCCCCGGTCTTCGTGGAGGCCGTCCAGCCGGGCCGTCCGCGGGAGCCCCGCAGCGAGGCCTACCTCCTCCATGCTTTCGGGGCCATGGCCGGCGGACGCATCCGGACCCTGCCGGCCTGGCCCGCCTGGGAGCGGGCCGTCCGGGCCCTGGAGCCCCACGCGTCGGGCGCCTTCCGGGGAACGGAGGACCTCCATGCCCAGGCCGGGACCCTGGCGGCCCTCGCGGAGGCCTACGCCGCCCTGCGGGGCCAAGCCCAGGCCCTGCTGTCCCCCTCCGCGGCGGAGCTCGCGCAGCAGGGCTACCGGGCCCTCCTCGCCAAGGAGCCCGCCCGCGCCGCCGACCTCTACGACCGGGCCCTCGCGGCGGGGCTGAAGGGCGCCCAGCACCCCTACCAGGGAGCCTGCGCCCACGCCCTGGCGGGGCACGGGGATGCCGCCTTCGGCCTGCTCCGGAAGGCCCTGGACCAGGGTTTCCATCAGGAGGCCGCCCTCCGGGAGGACGCCGATCTGGCCCCCCTCCACGCCGATCCGCGCTGGCCTGGGGTGCTGGCCGCGGCGGAGGCCAACGCGCGGCGCTTCCGGGCCGTCCACTCGGACCCCGACGGCGCGAGGTTCATCGCCACCGATGTGGATCTCTTCTGGAAGGCCTACGCCAAGCTCCCGGCCGCCCCGGATCCCGTGGGCCTCCTGAGGCGGGAGTACCTCGACCAGGGCAGCGCCGGGCTGCAGGACTTCATCCCGAACCGCATCCGAAGCGCCGCCAACCTCCTCGAAGTCATCCGGCGGCACCCGCGCTACTTCGCCGCCATCCGCGAGAACACCCTGAAGGCCGCCGGGGTGGAGGCCGCCGCGCGGCGCTCCTTCCGGGCCTTCAAGGCGCTCTACGCCGACGCGATGTTTCCCGACGTCACCTTCGTCGTGGGCGCCCTGGACTCGGGTGGGACCTCGTCCTCCAACGGCCTGCTGATCGGTGTCGACCTGTTCGGGGGTGGGCCGGGCGTGCCTCTGGACGAGATGGACGACTGGCATCGGGGGGTCATCCACGCCCACACAGACCTGCCCAGCATCATCGCCCACGAGCTGATCCACTTCCAGCAGAGGCACGAGGCGCGGACCCTTCTCGCGAAGGCCTTCCACGAGGGTTCCGCCGACTTCCTCGCTTCGCTCATCGCCGAGGGGAACTTCAACCAGGCCACCTACGACTACGGCTACGCCCACGAGGCTGAGCTGTGGAGGCAGTTCCGGGCGGAGATGGGAGGCGAGGACGCCTCGAGATGGCTCTACGGCAGCAGCCGGCGCGACGGACGCCCCGCCGATCTCGGCTACTTCATGGGGTTCCGCATCGCCCAGGCCTACTACGACCGGGCGAAGGACAAGAAGCAGGCCGTCCGCGACCTCCTGACCTCGAGCGACTTCGAAGGGATCCTCAAAGCCAGCCGATATGGCGAGGATCTGAAGTAGGCCCGGCCTTCAGTCTTCGTCGCGGCCCCGCTGACTGGCAGGGATGGCGAACCCGTCGGCCTTGTACTCGTTGATCTTGTTGCGCACGGTGCGGAGGGCGATGTCCAGCTGGGCGGCGCAGTGGGTGCGGTTGCCCTTGAGCGCGCTGAGGGTGGAGAGCAGCCAGAAGCGCTCCAGCTCGGGCAGGCTCAGGCCCAGGGGCAGGACCACGGGGGTGCCCAGGGGCAGGCCGGTCAGGGGCTCGCGGGGATCTGCCATCGCGGCCTCGGCAGGCGGCGCCCCGGCGGCGCGGCGTGCCGCGTCCGGGAAGGCGGTGGCCGCGGATCCGGGAGCGCCGGCTCCGGGGGGGTCCCCGGGCAGGCTCTCGAAGGCCTCGGCGGGCAGCAGCCAGCGGAGGTCCTGCTGGCTGAGGCGGTGATCCTGGCTCAGCACCACGCAGCGCTGGATGACATTCTCCAGCTCGCGCAGGTTGCCGGCCCAGGGGTGGCGGGCCAGGGCGGCGAAGAAGCTGGGCTTCAGCTCAGGCACGGTGCGGTCGTTCTCCCGGGCGCAGCGCTCGGCGAAGTACGAGGCCAGCAGCTCCAGATCGCCCGGCCGGTCGCGCAGGGGCGGCAGGTTCAGGGGGATCACGTTCAGGCGGTAGTAGAGATCCTCGGCGAACCGGCCTGCCTTCACTTCCGCCAGGAGATCGCGGCTGGTGAGGGAGATGAGGCGGACGTCCACGGGGATGGCGTGGTCGCCGCCCACCCGCTCCACCGCACGTTCCTGGAGGGTCCGCAGCAGCCGGCCCTGGAGGCCCTGGGGCAGCGTGTCCACGGCGTCGAGCACCAGGGTGCCGTTGGCGGCCTGCTCGAAGCCGCCGGGCTTCGGAGCCGGACCGTTCTGGGGGCCCCTCGCCTGGCCGAAGAGCTCGATCTCCAGCAGGTTCTCCGGCAGTGATGCGCAGTTCACGATCACGCAGGGGCCGCTGCGGCGCGAGCTGGATCCGTGGATGAGCCGGGCCAGCGACTCCTTGCCGGTGCCGCTCTCGGCTTGGATGAGGATGGTGGCGCGGCTGTCCGCGGCGCGCCGGGCCAGGGCCAAGGTCTCGCTCAGGGCCGGGTCCTGCGTGAGGGTCAGGGGCGCTTCGGCGGGTTCCGCGGTCCGGAGGTGGCCCTCGGCCTTCAGGGCCTCCTGCAGCGCGGCACTGAGTTCCTCGGGGCTGAAGGGGCTCGCCAGGACATCGAAGGCGCCCGGAGGCGGAGCCTGCAGCAGGGCCTCGGGGGCGCCGGCGGGCGCGATGAGCAGGACGGGCAGGGCGGGGTCCACGGCCCGGAGGCGGGCCGTGAGCTGGAGGCCGCCCATGCCGGGCAGGCGGAGGCTGGCCACCACGGCGTCGTAGCCGCCGGGCCGCACCAGGCGCAGGGCCTCCTCGCCGGTCGGGGCCTGGTCCACGGAGGCCCCGGAACGTTTCAGGTTCAGGGCCATGCCATCCCGCGCGCCGGGATCATCGTTCACCATCAGTACCCGAAGGCGAGTCGCCATAGTCTTGGACATCCGTGAGGCGGCCGACTGACCGCTCTCCCGTTATCGGGTTCCAGACGCCGGACTGGAGTTTTGTGCCGGTCTCCGCTTCCTCAGCCGCTGGGGCAGGTCCCCGGAGGCAGATTCGCCCCGGACCGGGTCGCCGTGGCGGCGGATGAGCAGGTAGAGCTGGCGGCGGCTCACGCCCAGGCGGGTGGCGGCCTCCACCCGGTTGCCATAGGCGCGGCGCAGGGTCCGGTGGAGGAGGAAGCGCTCCAGCTCGTGCAGGTTGGTGGCCAGGTCCTCGGCCTCGAACCGGGGCGGGCCCGCGACCTCGGGCTCTGGCAGCTGGCCCAGCAGCTTCCAGCGCAGCAGCCGGTTGCGCAGCTCCCGCAGGTTGCCGGGGCAGGGCAGGGCCTCCAGGGCCGGGGGCCAGGGGGCCGGAACCCCCTCCTCCGCGGCCAGGGCCGCCAGGAGGCCGGGGATGCTGTCGGGATCCTCCTCCAGGGCGGGCAGGCGCAGCTCCAGGCAGGCCAGGGTGCCGGGCATGGGGCCCCGGGCGGCCACCACGCCCCCGGGGTGGGCGGCGAGCCAGGCAGCCCCTGCCCCCGGATCATCGAATTCGGCGCCGTCGCACCCCCGGCGCCGGGCGATTTCCGCCGCCAGCGTGGAGACCCCCGATCCCGCGGGACCCTGGATCCACAGGCCTTCGGGCCGGGCCAGCAGGGCCTCCAGGTGGGCGCCCCAGCGGCCGAAGCCGGGGAGGAGGGGAAGGGGGATCACGGTGGCACCGGGTCTCAGTAGGTCCAGGTCAGGGTGCAGCCCGTGTCCTTGGCGAGCTTCTCCGCCAGGTCAGGGTCGTGTCTGAGGCGCAGGTCCCGGCCGGCCCGCACCCGGGCCACCAGGCCCTCCTTCGAGCGGTACTCGAAGGTCACGGGCAGGTCGCCCGGGTGTTCCTTGAGGAGGGTCTCCAGGCGGGGCGGGCACTCGCCCACGGGCAGGCGCACCAGGGCGCCCGAGAAGCCCTGGCCCTGGAAGGACTCCAGGGGCTCCAGCAGCGTGGCGAAGACCTTCACCACGGTCTGTTCCTCCTCCTCCTCGCCCTCGCCGTTGCCGTTCCCGTTGGCCTGGAGGGTCTCCACCCGCAGCTCGCCCGTGATACGCAGCATGGCCTCGGGCACGGCCAGGTGCCGGTAGCGGTCGAAGGGACGGAGGGCGTCCTTCCGCTTGGTGACGGGATCCCACTTGCTGGCCATGAGGAGGACTTCCATCTTGCCGGCCAGGTCCTCCACCTGGAGGATGGCCCACGGCTCGCCCTTCTGGTTGGTCTTGAAGGCCACGGTGGAGACCATGGCGCCGAGGGTGACCTCGTTGCGGTCGCGCAGCCTGCCCGAAGCCACGTCCTCCAGGATCTTGGCCAGGGTGCCGTGGGTGTGCACCTGGATGGCGTCGGCGAACTCCTCGAGGGGGTGGCCGCTGACGAAGAGGCCCAGCACCTCGCGCTCGGCGGCCAGGCGGGTCTTGCGGTCCCAGGGCTCGACGTTCTCGGGCACGCGCCAGTCTTCGCTGAGGCTGGCCAGCTCCGCGTCGTCGAAGAGGCTGGTCATGCCCGAGTCCTCGCCGCCCCGGGAGGCCGCGGCCACGGCGTCCGGCAGGCCCTGGAGCAGGGCGGCCCGGTTGGGTTCCAGGCTGTCGAAGGCCCCGGCCTTGATGAGCGACTCCCAGACCTTGCGGTTGGCCTTCTGGAGATCGGTGCTCTTCAGGGCGTGGAACAGGTCCTTGAAGCGGCCCTCGGCCTGCCGGGCCTCGAGGATGGCCTGCAGCGCCGCCTCGCCCAGCCCCTTGACCGCGGCGAAGCCGAAGCGGATCTGCCGGTCCGAGGTGGCCGTGAAATCGAGCGCCGACTCGTTGATGTCCGGCCCCAGCACCTCGATGCCGCCTTCCCGGCAGTTCTGCACGTACTTGGCCACGTCGTCCGTACGGCCGGACTTGGTGGACAGCAGGCCCGCCATGAACTCCACCTTGTAGTTCGCCTTCAGGTAGGCGGTCTCGTAGGCCACCATGGCGTAGGCGGCGCTGTGGCTCTTGTTGAAGCCATAGCCCGCGAAGTACTCGATGAGGTCGAACATCTCCGCGACCTTGGCCCGGTCGTAGCCGCGGGAAGCGCCTTGTTCGATGAACTTGGTCTTCTCCTTGGCCATCTTCTCCTTGTCCTTCTTGCCCATGGCCCGGCGCAGCATGTCCGCCTCGCCCAGGGAGTACCCGGCGACGAGGCTGGCGATCTGCATGACCTGCTCCTGGTAGAGGATCACGCCATAGGTGGGGGAGAGGATGGGCTCCAGGTCCGGGAACATGTAGGTCACGGGCTCGCGGCCGTGGCGCCGCTCCACGTAGGTGGTGCCCATGCCCGCGCCCAGGGGGCCCGGGCGGAAGAGGGCGTTGAGCGCGATGAGGTCGTCGAAGCGGTCGGGCCCCAGCTGGCGGAGCAGCTGCTTCATCCCGCCCGACTCGAACTGGAAGACGCCGTCCGTGTCGCCCGCCGCGAAGAGCTCGAAGGTCTTCTTGTCGTCGAAGGTGCGGATGGTGGTCATGTCCTTGGGCGCGCCGTGGCGCCGGGCGATGACCTCCTGGGTCTTGGCGATCTGGGTGAGGGTCTCCAGGCCGAGGAAGTCCATCTTCAGGAGGCCCGCGCGCTCGGCCTCGACCATGGTGTACTGCACCATCACCTTCTTGTCCTTGTCCATGGACAGCGGCGCGAACTGGGTCAGCTCATCGGGCGCGATGATGACGCCCGCCGCGTGGACGCCGGTGTTCCGGGCCAGGCCCTCCAGCCGCGCGGAGATGTCGAGGATGTTCTTCACCTCGGGATCGGACTCGTAGAGCTCCCGCAGCTTGTCGCTCTTCTCCAGCGCCTCGCCCACGGTGATGGGCTTGCCGGGCTCCTGGGGCACCAGCTTGGTGAGGTTGTTGGCGAAGGCGAAGTCCTTCTCGAAGACCCGCGCCACGTCCTTGATGACGGCCTTGGTCTTGAGCTGGTTGATGGTGACGATGCTGCTGACCTTGTCCTGGCCGTACTTCTCGGTGACGTAGTCGATGACCTTCTGGCGCCCGTCGCGGCAGAAGTCGATGTCCACGTCGGGCATGGACACGCGCTCCGGGTTGAGGAAGCGCTCGAACAGCAGGTCGTACTGCATGGGGTCGATGTCCGTGATCATCATCGACCACGCCACGATGCTGCCGGCCGCGGAACCGCGGCCCGGGCCCACGGGCACGCCCATCTCCCGGGCCTTGCGGATGAAGTCCCAGACCAGCAGGAAGTAGCCGGGGAACCCCATCTTGAGGATCATGTCCAGCTCGAAGGCCAGACGCTCGCGATACCTGGCCTCCGGGTGTTTCAGCGCCCCCGCCTGCCACAGCGGGCGGCACTCCGCCACGCGCTGCTCAAAGGTCTCCTTCGCCACGTGCATGAAGTACGATTCCAGATCGTAGCCTTCGGGCACGGGAAAGCGGGGCGTGACGGGCTTCCGCGTGATGGGGAACAGGTCCACCTTGGCGGCGATCTCCAGGGTGCGCTCCAGGTATTCCGGATGATCGGGGAACACGGCCCGCATCTCCTCGGGCGTCTTCACGAAGAACTGGTCCGTGGAGAAGCGCATGCGCTTCTCCTTGGCCTTGGTGGTCTTCGTGCCGATGCACAGCAGCGTGTCGTGCAGGTCCGCGTCCTCGTGGTTGAGGTAGTGGGCGTCGTTGGTGCCCACCAGGGGGATGCCCAGCCGCGCGGCCAGCTCCTGCTGGAAGGGGATGATCTCCTTCTCCTTGTCGAAGCCCTGGTCCTGGATCTCCAGGTAGAAGTCCTCGCCGAAGATGTCCCGGAAGTCGCGCGCCACCCGCTCGGCCTGGTCCAGGCGGTTCTGGAGGATGCGGGCCTGCACCTCGCCGCCCAGGCAGGCCGACAGGGCGATGAGGCCCTCGCTGTGCTCCCGGAGGATGTCCTTGTCGATGCGGGGCTTGTAGTAGAAGCCCTCGGTGAAGCCCGCGGACACGAGCTTCGAGAGGTTGGCGAAGCCCACGGGGTTCTTGGCCAGCAGCACCAGGTGGTAGCCGGCGTCGCGCGATCCGCTGGGATCCACGCAGTCCTCCAGGCCCTCCTCGCCCGTGGCGTTCTTCGCCTCGAGCTTGCGGTCGAAGCGGGTCTTGGGGGCCACGTAGACCTCGCAGCCCAGGATGGGCTTCACGGCCCAGTTGCCTTCGGCGTCCTTCGTCTTCTCGCAGGCGTCGAAGAGCTTCATCATGCCGAACATGTTCCCGTGGTCTGTCACGGCCACGGCCGGCATGCCGGAGGCCCGGCACTTCTTGATGAGATCCGGGATGCGGGTCAGGCCGTCGAGGAGCGAGTGCTCGGTGTGCAGATGGAGATGGGCGAAGCTCATGCCCCCATTCTCCGACGGATCGCGCGCGGCCGGGCAAGTGCCCGGGGATCAATACCCGGTCCCCGCGGAGATCAGTGCCGGGAGAGCAGCTCCCGGAGCACGTTCCTCAGGCTGGCAGCGTCCAGGTCCAGGTCCATGCGGGCATGGGGCCCGGCGGTGATGGGCCCGCCCAGCTGTACCCAGCGGGGCCGGCGGCGGAGGAGGTCGTCCTCGCGCCAGACGGCCAGGATGCTGGGCTCCCGGGCCCAGATGAGGACGCTGGGATAGGGCCCCTCCCGGGGTGGCACCGTGCCCCAGAGGTGCACGTCGGCGCCCCAGCTGCGGAGCCATTCCTGGATGCGGACGCTGGCCGCGGGATCATCCATGCCCAGCGCCACGGTCCAGCCGGCCAGGAACCCCCGGGCGCCAGGCTGGGAGTCCTCCTCCCGCTCGTACCAGCCCAGCCGCTCGTGGTGGTGCAGGAGCCGGGTGCGCAGGCGGTAGGAGGCGCCATCCAGGGCCATCAGGGGCGCCTCGGGATTCTCGCGCACCCGGTCCGCCCAGCCGCTTCCGAACAGGCCTTCCATCAGGGCCGAGGGCCGGTCCGTGCGGAAGGCGTTGCCCGGCACCAGGCTGCGCCAGATCTCCACCTCGGTCTCGGCCCGGTGGATGCGGGACTCCATGGTCCGGACCACGAGCCACTGCCACGACGTGCCAATGGCCATGGCCAGGACCACGAGGCTGAAGCCGGAGAGGCGGACCTTCATGTCGAAGAAGCTCTGGGCGGCGATCTCGACCACCACGGGGATGGTGAGGCCGAGGAAGCCGAGGAAGAGCCGGCGCCCCATGGGATCGCCGTCCTGCCGCGCCCGAAGGGACCAGTAGATGATGAAACCGCACCCCACGAGGTAGGTGAGGTTGTAGAGGTGGTGGGTCCAGATCTCCGCCTGGCCTGGATGCGGCAGGAGGAGGTTGCGGATGTAGTTGGGGATCATGCCCAGGGCGATCCACGCCGGGAAGCGCCGGGGGATGTGGCGGGGGAACAGCTCGGCGAGGGCGGTGCAGAGGCTGATGAAGCCCAGGGCCACCAGCAGGCTCTGGGCCCGGTCCACCAGGTCCGGGTTCCAGGAGGACAGGGTGCCGATGGCCAGGACGCCATGCCGGAGGCCCACCAGCAGGCAGGTGAAGGCCATCCAGCCCATCATGCGGTCCCGCCGGGACAGGGCGTCCGTGCCGAAGCTGATGAACAGGGCCGCCAACGCCCCGGCCTGGAGCGCATCGAGGAAGGGCCAGTCCAGGAGTTGCATGCGGAAGTCCCCGGGGGATGGGAGGATGGTTGCCACCAGCCTAAGTCGCTTTCCCCGAACAATCCATTCCGCGATGGTCGCGGGCCCCTAATCCATTCCCCGCGCCGTTCGTAGCAGTCAACATCCTGGAGAATGCCGTGACCGCCACCTGGAGGCTCCGTTGATCGCCTTCGAGAACCTGGAAGTGCGCTACGCCGCCACGGCGGCGCCCGCCCTGAAGGGTCTGACCCTCACCCTCGACCGCGGCATCGTGGGGTTGCTGGGCCCCAATGGCGCGGGCAAGTCCACCCTGCTGAAGGCCCTGCTCGGCCTGTTGCAGCCGTCCGGCGGCGGCGGCACGGTGCTGGGCGTGCCCCTGGGGGCCCCCGCGGCCGCGCGGCTGCGGGCCCGCATCGGCTACATGCCGGAGTACGACGCCCTCATCGAGGACGCCTCCGCCTACGAGCAGGTGGCCTTCTGGGGCGAGCTGAGCGGCCTGGCGCCGGAGGCGGCCCGGGACCGCGCCCATGAGGTGCTCTACTTCGTGGGGCTCGACGAGGCCCGCTACCGGCCCGTCAGCGGCTATTCCACGGGCATGCGCCAGCGGGTGAAGCTGGCCCAGGCTCTGGTGCACAGCCCGGAGCTGATCTTCCTGGACGAACCCACCAACGGCCTGGATCCCGACGGCCGGCGCCGCATGCTGGACCTGGTGCTGCGGGTCCACGCGGAACTGGGCACGGGCGTCATCCTGGCCTCGCACCTGCTGGGCGACGTGGAGCGCGTGGCGGACCAGCTGGTGATCCTCGACCAGGGCCAGATCAAGGCCGCGGGCTCCATGGCCGGACTGCGCAAGGCCCTGGCCCGGCGCGTGGAGCTGCGCTTCCTCGATCCGCTGGACGCGGGCCAGGAGGCCGCCCTGACCGAGCTGGGGGCCGTGCTGGAGGCCCGCAACGGGCTCTACGATCTGGAGCTGGCCGAAGCCGATCCCACAGCCGCCTTCCGCTGGGCCGAGGGCAGGGGCGCCACCCTGATCCAGCTCACGCCGCGCCACGACCGCCTCGATGAAGTGCTCCTCCGGGCGCTGCATCCTCAGATGGGGGCCTAGCCCATGCCCATCTACGCCCCCACCCTGCCGCCCGCGCCGGACCTCAGCCACGGCCATCCCCCGGCCCTGGTGCTGATGCGCTTCGATCTCGCCCGGCTCTGGCGCCAGAAGATCGGCCGCTTCTTCGGCTTCGCCTTCCTCCTGGTGCTGCTCTGGAAGGTGGCCCGCATCTACGTGGATCACCTCCTGCAGACCAACCAGACCTTCAAGCCCATGCAGGATTTCGCGAAGACCATCCTCACCCAGGGCGCGGACTTCCAGGCGGATCTGCTGAACCCCGCCAGCTACCTGCTCTGGTTCCTGGTGGCCCTGGTGGGCGGCGGCCTGGTGGCCCGGGACACCCTCTACCGCGTGCGGCCCCTCATGTACGCCCACCCCGTGGGACCGAGGGACTACCTGCTCGCCAAGCTGGGCTTCGCTTCGGCCCTGCCCTTCGCGATCCTGCTCCCCTTCGCCCTGCTGCCCTGGCTGATGTCCCTGATCCTCGCCGGCGCCAGCGGCCCCGTGTGGGTGACCGCGCCCCTGCGCCTGCTGCCCGCCATGGCCATCAGCTCGACCCTGATGGGCTCCCTGGCCGTGGGCGCCTCCAGCATGGCCGCCACACCCCGGGCCGGCATCGGCTGGGTGCTGGGTCTGGTGCTGGGCGCCGCCACGCTCGCCTCCATGATCCACGGCCTCACGGGTATCCCCACGGTGCAGGCCATCAACCCCATCCTGCTCGCGGAGACATGGCCCCAGCTCTTCGTCGGCGTGGACCACCCCCTGATGGGCTGGGGCCCCGCGCTCCTCGGCACGGCCTTCCACCTGGGCTTGTGGACCTTCGTGGCCGCCAAGCGGACCATGCCTTCGGAGGCGGTCATCTGATGATCTCTCTCGACCGCGCCTCCCTCCGCTACGGCCCCATCCTGGGCCTCAGCCCCACCACCTTCGAGCTGCCGGACGGCGGCGGCATCACGGGCCTGCTGGGCCCCAACGGCGCCGGCAAGTCCTCGCTGCTGCAGCTGCTCTCAGGCCTGCTGCCGCCTTCGGGCGGCGAGGTGGAGGTCTTCGGCGAAGCCCCGTTCCGGAACCCCGCCGTGCTCGCGCGCCTGGGCCTCGTGTCCGAAGGCGACCGCCTGCCCACGGGTCTGCGGGCCGACCGCTGGCTCCGGATGATGGGTGAGCTCTCGGGGCTGTCGGGGGACGATCTGAAGGCCGCCGTGATCCGGGCCCTCGCCACCGTGGGCATGAGCGACCGCGCCCACCTCACCTTCGCGCGCATGTCCAAGGGCATGCGGCAGCGCATCCGCCTCGCCCAGGCGCTGCTGCACGAGCCGGAGCTGCTCATTCTGGATGAGCCCTTCAACGGCCTGGACCCCGAGGCCCGCCTCACGCTCATGGCCCTGCTGCGCGACCTGGCCGCCAAGGGCACACGCATCCTGGTGTCGAGCCACATCCTCGGCGAGATCGCCCAGCTCACGGACCGCATCCTGCTCCTGTTCCGGGGCCGCCTGCTGGCGGAAGGCACCGTCACCGAGATCCGCCAGCTGCTGGACCGCCATCCCGTGGAGCTGCGCCTTACGGGCGAGGCGCAGGTCCTGGCCCGCTGGGCCGTGGAGCAGCCGGAACTGGCGGCCCTGCGCATGGAGGAGGACGCCGTGGTGATCTCGGTGCGCTCGCCCCGGGACATCCTGCCCCGCCTCCAGAAGGCCGCGGCCGAGGGCGGCATCCCGCTCCGCGCCCTCGATCCCCTGGATCTCAACCTCGACGCGGTCTTCCAGTATCTGACGAGGGACCACGCATGACCGCCGCCCCTTCTCCTCTGACGACGATCCGCGCCACGGCGCGGGGATACATGCCCCGCGTTCTCCAGGGCCGGGGCTGGGTGCTGGCGGCCCTGGTCATGGCGCCCGTGGGCCTCAGCCTCCTCATCTTCACCATCAGCCGGATGCGGGGGCTCGACGCGAACCCCGGCGAAGCCCTCCGCATCTTCCACGAGGGGCTGGTGAAGATGATGCTGCCCATCATGGCCCTGGTGGCGGCCCCGGCGGGCATCCGCGAGGACCTGGAGCAGCGCACGCTGCCCCTGCTGCTGGTGCGCCCCGCGCCCGCCTGGGCCCTGCCCCTGGGGAAGGGCCTGCCCTGGTTCGCCTGGGGGGCCGCCTGGCTCATCCTCGGAGCCCTCGGCCTTCAGCTGGTGGGGGGCGATCCCGCCCTGCTGCCGGGCCGCATCCTCGCGCTGGTGAGCGCCTGGTGGGGCGAGCTGGCCCTCATGACCCTGGTGGGCCTGGTCTTCAAGCGGGGCACGCTCTGGGGCGCCCTGTACTTCTTCCTGTGGGAGCCGCTGGTGCGGATCTTCCCGCCCTTCCTCCAGCGCCTCACCTTCACCCACCACATCGAGAGCCTCGCCGGCAGCCGCGCGGCCCAGGTGCAGGCCAACCAGCTGCTGGCCCAGGAGCAGGTGACGACCCACCCGGCCCTGGCCCTCCTCGCCCTCCTGGCCTTCGGCGCCCTCTGCTGGGCCCTCGCCGGCTGGAAGCTCCAGCGCACGCCCATCGGACTGGCGGGAAGCGAAGCGGAGGGCTAGGGACTCGATCGGCTTCTAACGGCAAAAGGAGAGGTCGGGTGGGGCCCTAGCTCTTTCCGGTCCGGAGGAGGAAGGCGCGGTTGGCGGTGGCGTCCTTGTCCTGGGTGCTGTTGGGGGTGCGGACCCAGACTTCCAGCCGGTAGTCGCCGGGCTCGAGATTCGCGGGGATGGACCAGGTGGCCACGGCGCTGTAGTCCTGGACCAGGGTCCGGTCGTGGCCGTGGTGGAGGTAGAAGCGGTACTGGTAGCCGGAGGCCCCATGGCCGACCGCGGTGAAGGTGACCTCTTGGCCCACGGTGTAGGGTCCGTTCCTGTCTGGATCCAAGGAGACGCGCGTGCCCGGCGGCGTGGGCTGGGTGATGAAAAAGGGCAGGGCCTGCAGGTGGCTGAGGCTGGGCGAATGGCCGCTGACGGCTCCACCTTCGTCGCCGTATGCCGCGACCAGGTACAGGGTGTGAACGCCGAGGCCGGTCGGTGGCAAGGTGAGGCTGAACTCGGCAGGGTTGGCGCCCGCCGCGCTGGTGCGTGTGGCCTGCTCCCAGCCTGTGCCGCCGTCATCCACCCAATGGTAGAGGGCGGTGGGCGCCGGGTCGCTGAGGCCGTTCGCGCTCCCGTAGGCCGCCGAGGTCGAGAAGGCGCTGGTCACAGTGGCCTTGAAGGAGGGGCTTGGGTTCGTGGTCGCGTAGAGGTTGTCGTTGGCTACGGTCCAGCGGTCCACCACGCCTGAAGCGGCGATGGCCACGGGGGTGGGCCGGGCGCCATCCACGTCGAGGGACCACAGGGGCCCGAAGTAATCCACCATGTAGACCTGGTTGGTCAAGGGATTCAGGGTCAAGGCGTAGGGATACCAGCCGACGTCAATCGTCTGCGTACCGTTCGTCATGCCGTCGAGAACCACCATCGGGTTATTAGATTGGCGCTCCACGAAGGTGTAGATGCGGTTGGTCACGGAGTTGACGGCGATCGTCTGGGGGTACAGGCCCACGGGGACCCGTGCTACTTGAGCGTGGGTCGCTGCGTCGAAGACCAGGAGGTCGCTTCCGAAGAAGTCCGTGGCATAGACCCGGTCCGTTCCAGGGTTCACGGCGAGGCTCTCCACGTTGCCATCCGCCACGATCGGCGTCAGGGCATTCGTCGCGCCATCGAGCACGAACAGGGTCCGACCCCTTCCATCCGTCACAAAGACCTTGTTGAGAGCAGGACTCACGGCGATGGCAAAGGGTGGGGTCGACTCGTAGGGGGAACTCCCCGTCAAGGGCAGGGTGGTGGCGGCCAGGCTCTCGCCGTCGAGGATGGTCAGGGCTGGAGGGGGAGAGTTGCCCACGTAGATCCGGTTCGTCGCAGGATTGACCGCCAGTGGACCGGGGCTCACCAGGATCGACGAGGTGGCAAGGGTGGCTCCGTCCAGCACCGTGATGGTGTTGTCGTCGGAGCCTACGTTGGGAATGTAAATCTTGTTCGTCACAGGGTTCAGGACCAGGGCGCCCGGGTGGCCGCTCACGGGCACGGTGACCGTGGCATGGGTGGCGCCGTCGATCACCGCCACGGTGCCGCCTGATTCCCCATTCATGGCGCCATGGGCCACATAGATCTTGTTCGTGACGGGGTTCACCAGGGGCGCTCCGGGGTTGCCGGGGAAGCCCCCTAGGCTCACGGTCGAGGTGGTGTTGGCGCGGAGATCGATGACCTTCACCCGGCCGGGTTCGCTCACGTACAGCCTGTTCGCCACGGCATTGAGGACCGGAGCACTGACCCAGGAGCCCATGTCCAGGACCTGCTTGAGGTTCACGGCGCCGTCGATGACCGACACGGTGCCGCCTGAGCCGCCACTCGAGCCGCCATGGGTCACATAGATCCGATTCGTGATGGGGTTCGTCGCGATGCCGGCGCCGCCGCCCACGGTCAAGGTCGCCACCGTTTGGGTGGACCCATCGATCACCGTCAGCGTGTCGCTGGTCCCGTGGGTGACGTAGACCTTGTCCGTCAAGGGGTTCACAGCGATGTCCGAGGGGTTTGAATCCACGGGAATCGCGGCAAGGGCCAGGGTCGTGCCGTCGATCACCATCATGGCGGTGACGCCCGCGATGTAGACCTTGTTCGTCACGGGGTTGACGGCCACCCGCTGGGGGCGCTGGTCCAATGCCAGGGTGACCGTGGCCTGGGTGGCCCCGTCGATCACCGTTTCGGTCTGATCATCGTAATTCGAGACGTAGATCTTGTTGGTCACCGGGTTCACGGCGATCCCCGTGGGATGGAGGCCCACTTCGACGGTGCTTGCGGTGTTCGAGATCCCGTCGATCACGCTGACGGTGTGTCCGGGAATGCGGCCCCCACTTGGATCGAGGTCCCCGAAGTTGGCCACGTAGATCTTGTTCGTGACCGGGTTCAGGGCCACGGCCCTGGGCCGGTTCTCCACGATCACCGTCGCGGTGGCGTTCGAGGCCCCGTCGATGACCGTCACGGTGTAGGCAGGCCGGGGATCTGGAGATCGATAGGGGGGCTCGGGGCCGTAATTGGTCACATAGATCTTGTTGGTCACGGGATTCACGGCGACGGCCGCAGGGGACACGCCCACGGGCACCGTGGTGGTGGCGTTCGTGGCACCATCGATGACGGTCACGGTGCCATCGAGGGCATTCGCCACATAGATCCGGTTCGTCACCGGGTTGATGGCAAGGGCCATGGGCTGGTGGCCCACGGCCACCGTGACCCCGGCGCCTCTCGCGCCGTCGAGGACGGTCAGGGTGTCGCTGGCGCTGTTCACCACGTAGATCTTGTTTGTCGCAGGGTTCACCGCCACGGCGCCGGCGCCGTTGCCTGCGGGCATGGTGCCTACCACGGCCTGCGCCCGGGCGGGGAGGGCGGTCCACAGCAGCCAGGCCGTGCAGCCCAGGAGCCGCAGGACGCGGGCCTTGAGGCTCGGATAACCAGGTTCAGGGCGGAGATCCGTGCCGCGGGTTGACTGGCTGTGCGCGGTGGGCTGCTCGGTTGAAACAAACGGGCTGAAGTTCATGGGCGCTCCCGGATCATGACGGTGGATCCACCGTTCGGATGGACGGCCCGGGCCTCTCCGGGCGAGGCGGCGAAGGTCGGCGCGGGAGACTCGGTTCCAGTCCAGCCCCCAGGTGGCGGTTCCAGAACGCTCGGGAACCCAGCGAGCAGGCCGCTCGTCGGGATGGTTCAGGACTGTGCCGACGTTCACGCCCCTTGCCTGAAGAGGTGGACCTCCATTGATGATGTGAACGGCTCGAATGGCCTGTTGAGCAATGTAGGACCTTCACTGGTCAAAGCAAGATTGAATCAATGCAAAATGACTGTTTTTTCAGATGCCTTGAAAGAGCTGGATGCAGCAGCGTCAGGGGTTCGTGATGAACTTTTCCAGGTTGAACTGTCCGTTCAGCTTCCTCTCCCAGGGGTGCGCAACTCCTACCTTCGGCGGTCCACGGTTCCGGCCTGTAAACTGCAAGGATGCCGCATGCTCTGCATCACACCCTCACCCCCGAAGGCACCGAGATCCTGATCGAACCCATCTCCCATGTGCGGAGTTGCTCGGTGGGGTTCTGGGTGCGCCGGGGTTCGCGCCACGAGGGGCCGGCGGAGGAGGGCCTGGCCCACTTCCTGGAGCACACGGTCTTCAAGGGCACCGAGGCCTACCCCACTCCGGATGAAGTGGCCGCGGCCACAGACCGCCTGGGCGGCCACCTGGACGCCTTCACGGGCAAGGAAGTGGCGTGCTTCTACGGCAAGGTGCTGGCGGACCAGCTGCCCGAACTGATCCACCTGCTGGGGGAGCTGGTCACCTCGCCGCGTTTCGAGGCTGAGGAACTGGCCCGGGAGCGCAGCGTCATCCTGGAGGAGATCGCCCAGAGCGAGGACCAGGCGGACGACTGGGTGAGCGAGCTCTTCTACGGCGGCTTCTGGGAGGGCACGCCCCTGGCCCATCCCATCCTGGGCCGCCGCGACCAGGTGTCGGGCTACGGGCCCGCCGAGGCGCGCGCCTTCTTCGACCACACCTACCGCGCGCCGAACCTCGTGGTGGTGGCCGCGGGGGCCATCGAACCGGATTCCTTCCAGGACCTGCTGAAGCCCATCCTGGAGCGCCTGCCCAAGGGGACGGACCACGCTCCCCCCAAGCCGGCCCGCACCCAGCCCTTCCTGTTGAACGTGCCCCGGAAGGACCTCCAGCAGGCCAACCTCGTAATGGGCTTCCCGGCGCCGGATCACCGCTCGCCGGACCGGGCCGCGGCGCACCTGCTCAGCTACGTGCTGGGCGGGGGCATGGCTTCCCGGCTCTTCATGGAGCTGCGCGAGCGCCGCGGCCTCTGCTACCAGGTGGGCAGCTACCTCAGCCCCTATGCCGATACCGGCGCCCTCCAGATCAGCGCCAGCTGCGCGCCCGCGCAGCTGCGCGAACTGGTGCAGCGCACCATGGTCGAGTGCGCGCGGATCCGCCAGACGGGCGTGGCGGCCGACGAGCTGGAGCGCGCCAAGCTCCAGGCCCGCACCAGCCTCGTGTTCAGCCAGGAGAGCAGCAGCAGCCGCATGTTCAACCTGGCCCACCAGGCGATCCATCAGGGCGAGCTGCGCAGCCTCGACCAGCAGATGGCCGAGATCGAGGGGGTGACGCCGGAGGACCTGCTGAGCGTGGCGCAGGATCTGCTCGACCCGGCCCAGGTCGGCCTCAGTGCCCTGGGCACGCGGCGCGGCTGCGACATCCGACCCCAGGACCTGGTGGCCTAGGAGCTGGGCAGGGCCCGGGCCAGCCGCCTCACGGCCTCTTCCAGCTCCCCTTCGTCCAGCGCCGAGAACCCGAGGCGCAGGTTGGGCAGGGGCCGGCCCTGGAAGTCGAAGGCGCGGCCCGTGATGAGGCTCACGCCTGCCCGTCGCGCCCGCACCGTCCAGGCTTCCGCATCGATCGCCGGGTCCACGCGCAGCCAGAGGCACATGCCCCCGGCCGGAAGGTCGAAGGTCACGGCCCCGCCCAGGTGCCGGTGCAGCGCTCCGGCCAGGGCCTCGCGCCGGGCCTGGTAGATCCGCCGCATCTTCCGCGCATGCCGCTGGAGCAGGCCGTCCTCCAGGAGCTCCGCCGCCGCCCGCTGGAGCACCTGGTCCCCCTGGCCGTCGGCGGCCTCCCGGCGGGCGGCCAGGAGCTCCACCAGGGCGCGGGGGCCCGCCACGAAGCCCAGGCGGAGCCCCGGGGCGAGGATCTTCGACAGGGTCCCCAGGTAGATCACCACGCCGTCCGGGTCCTCGCAGGCCAGCGGCAGCACGGGGCGGCCCTCGAAGTGGAACTCGTTGTCGTAGTCATCCTCCAGGAGGGCGATCCGGTGGCGCGCGGCCAAGTCGAGCAGGCGCATGCGGCGGGCGGCGCCCATGGTCACGGTGGTGGGGAACTGGTGGTGGGGGGTCAGGTAGACCGCGCGGATCGGGCCGTCGGCCAGCCTCGCCGCCAGGGCCTCCACCCGGAGGCCCGCCTCGTCCACGGGCACGGGCACCAGCTCCGCCCCCGCGGCCTGCAGGGTGGCCCATGTAGCGGGGTAGCCGGGGTCCTCCACCGCCACCCGGTCGCCGGGCCGGATCAGCGTCCGGGCCACCAGGTCGAGGGCGCCCTGGCTGCCGCCCGTGATCATCAGGCGACCCTCGTCCACGGCCAGGCCGCGCATCTCGGACAGGAGCCGGGCCAGCGCGGCGCGCAGCCGCGGCTCCCCCCGCGCATCCCCGTAGCCGAGCAGCTCCCGGGCGCCGAGGGCGCGGCGGTAGGCCCGGGCCAGCAGGTCCGTGGGCACGAGGCGCAGGTCCGGCACGCCGCCGCCGAAGGCCAGGAGGCCCGGCTCCCGGAGGCTCCTCCGCGGGCGCGGCGCCGGCAGGTCGTAGCCCGGCCGGCCCGTCGCGTCGGCCCGCGGGCCGGCCGGGGCCTGGGGCAGGTCCCGGGCGATCCGGGTGGTGCGCTGCTCGGCCACGGTCCAGCCCTCGGCCTCCAGCTCCCGGTAGGCGGCCAGCACGGTGTTGCGGTGGACGCCCAGCGTGTCGGCGAGGGTGCGGGAGCCGGGCAGGGGGTCTCCCGGACGCAGCCGGCCGCGCCGGATGTCCGCCCGGATGGCCTGGGCGATCTGCTGGAAGACCGGCTCCCGCGAGGGGCCGGTCTGGAGGGCGACGGGGAAGGTCCAGGGGCGCATGGTCTAGTTGTAATGACAAAAATGGATCTTTTCAATGTGCCATGCCGCCCGATCCTGGAGATGGCCACCCGGCCTCGGAGTCCCCATGCGCACCTCGAAACCCCATCCCGAACTCGCCCCCAAGGGCTTCCAGGGCCTGCTGCAGGTCGTCCGGCATGTCAGCGCCTCGGGGCTGGACCACGGCCTGCTGCACCTCCTCGAAGTGCGGGCCTCCCAGCTGAACGGCTGCGCCTACTGCATGGACATGCACGCCACCGCGGCCCTCGAGGGGGGCGAGTCCCAGCGCCGCCTGAACCTCCTGGCCGCCTGGCGCGAGGCACCCGGGTTCTCGCCCCGGGAGCGGGCCGCCCTGGCCTGGACCGAGGCGCTGACGGAGCTGGGCCGGCACGGGGTCGACGACGCGCTCTACGCGGCCACCCGGGAGCACTTCAGCGAGCAGGAGGTGGTGGACCTGACCTACGCCATCGCCCTCATCAACGCCTGGAACCGCCTGGGCGTGGGCCTGCAGCCTGATCTTCCGGGGGTGCCCGCATGAGCGCCGCCCTGACCTACCGCCTGGACCGGATCCCGCCGGTGGACGCCATCCGCGCCCTCTACGCCGCCGCGCCCCTGCGCCGGCCCATCCACGACCCCGAGCGCATCCGCCGCATGTTCCAGGACTCCAACGTGGTGATCACCGCCTACGACGGGAACCGACTCGTGGGCCTGCTCCGCGGCTGGACGGACTTCGTCTGGGATGGCTATGTCTGCGACCTCGCCGTGCATCCGGCCTTCCAGAAGGCAGGCGTGGGACGCCAGCTGCTGGACCTGGCGGTGGGCCTGGGCGAGGGCATCCAGTGGGTGCTCCAGGCCGCGCCGCTGGCCCGGGACTACTACGCCCACGTGGGCTGGGAGAAGATCGAGAACGCCTGGAAGATGAACCGCGCGGGCTGGACTCCCACCTCCTACGAGACCTACCAGGCCGAGCACGCGGACCTGGCGGCGAGGGCCTGATGACCAGCCCCGCCTCCCGCGCCTTCGACCGTTGGGCCCCCCGCTACGCGCGCCACTACGCGCGGTGGGCCCTGGGCCTGGCCTTCCTCTCGGGCATCGCCTCCCGGTTCGGGTGGTGGGGGCCGGGCCGGGGCTACGGCACCTTCGCCAACTTCATGAAGTACACGGCCCAGGTGAACAGCTTCATGCCGGCCCGCACCATCCCCTTCCTGGCCTGGGCGGCCACCGTCGCGGAAGCCAGCCTGGGCCTGGCGCTGCTCCTGCCGCTGCGGGACCGGGCCGCCCGGGGCGTGGCCCTGGCCAGCGCGGCCCTCCTGGCGGTCTTCGGTCTCGCCATGGCGGTGTCCTTCGGTCCCAAGGAACCCCTCGACTACTCTGTCTTCTCCGCGTCCGCAGCGGCGCTGCTCCTGGCGCGCCGCCCTGAATCCGAGGCTGCATGAACGACCTGTCCCTCTACCTCGTGTCCGTGCTGATCTGGGGCTCCACCTGGATCGCCATCACCTTCCAGTACGGGCGGGTGGCCCCTGAAGTCTCCGTGGTCTACCGCTTCGCCCTCGCCGCCCTCCTGCTGGCGGCCTGGTGCCTCCTGCGGGGGCTGAAGCTCCGCTTCACGCGGCGGGAGCACGGCTGGCTGGCCCTCCAGGGCGCCCTGATGTTCGGGATCAACTACGTCTGCGTGTACCTCGCGGAGCAGCGGATCCCCTCGGGCCTCATGGCGGTGATCTTCTCCCTGCTGGCCATCCTCAACCTCCTCGGCGCGCGGCTCTTCTTCGGGACGCCGGTGGCGCGGAAGGCCCTCGCGGGGGTCGCGCTCGGCATCGCCGGGGTGGGCTTGGTGTGCCTGCCGGGTACGGGTTACGGCGCCGGGTCCCTCCAGGCGGGGCTTGGCCTGGCGCTGGGCGGCACCGTGGCCGCCAGCCTCAGCAACCTGGTCTCCCAGCGCAACCAGCGGCACGGCATCCCGGTCATGCAGGGCAACGCGGTGAGCATGGCCTACGGCGCGGCCTTCGTGGCCCTCTACTGCGCGCTGGCGGGCCGGTCCTTCACCTTCGATGCCTCGCTCCACTACCTGGGCTCCCTGGCCTTCCTGTCCGTGTTCGGGTCGATCCTGGCCTTCGGCGCCTACCTCACGCTTGTGGGCCGCATCGGGGCGGGTCGGGCGGGCTACGCCATGGTCGCCATCCCCGTGGTGGCCCTGGCCCTCTCCACGGCCATGGAGGGCCTCCGGTGGCACTGGGGCCTGGCCCTGGGCGCGGCCCTCTGCCTGGCGGGCAACCTCCTCGTACTGCCTGGGACCCGCCGCCCCCGCTTGGCCCGGGCCTGAGAGATCATCCGAACCGATAGACTGGAGGCATGACGAACACCGCGCCCATGCCCTGGGACCGCCCCGCCCCCGAGCGGGAGGGGCTTCCTTCGGCCTGGTCGCTGTTCCCTGAGGATCTGGCTGCGCTCGGGTGCCCGGGCAGCGCGCTGGAGACCTTCAAGCGCCTGCACCGGCCCTGGACCTGGAGGGACGGCGCGCCGGACCTGGGCTCGGGCATCCGCCGCTGGCTGGAGGGCGTGGCGGACCTGCGCCTGCCGCGCCTCGCGGAACGGCAGCCCTCGTCGGACGGCTCCACCAAGCTGGCCCTGGAGCTGGCGGACGGCAAGCGCATCGAGGCCGTCCACATGCCGCGCAAGGTGCGGAATCCCCGCGTGACTTACTGCATCTCCAGCCAGGTGGGCTGCGCCATGGGCTGCACCTTCTGCGCCACCGGCAGCATGGGCATCCTGCGCAACCTCCAGCCCGGCGAGATCCTGGGTCAGGTGCTGGCGCTCATGTCAGCCCTCGGGCCCGACCGCGGCCATGAGCTCACGCTCGTGTTCATGGGCATGGGCGAGCCCCTGCACAACCTCGACCACCTGCACCGCGCCATCCGCCTCATGTGCCACCCGGCGGGCCTGGGCCTGGGGAAGAACCGCATCACCGTGAGCACCTCGGGCCTGGTGAGCGGCATCGAGAAGCTGGCGAAGCTGGAGCCCCGGCCCCTGCTGGCCCTCAGCCTCAACGCCACCACCGACGAGTCGAGAAGCCGCACCATGCCCGTGAACCGCGTCTGGAACCTGGCGCGGCTGCGGCGGGCCCTGGACGACTGGGGCCCCAAGCGCGGCGAGAAGTTCTGTTTCGAGTACGTGCTCATCGCCGGCGAAAACGACACCGAAGCCGACGCGCAACGTCTGGCGGACTGGCTGGGCGACCTGCGCAGCGGCCACAACCTGAACCTCATCCCCATGAACGAGCATGCCGCCAGCGCCTTCCGCGAGCCCGGCGAGGATCGCGTGCAGCAGTTCGCCGAGTGGCTGAAGGCCCGCGGCTGCTTCGTCACCGTCCGCCGCAGCCGCGGCCGCGATGTGCAGGGCGCCTGCGGGCAGCTGGTGAAGGGCCGCTGAGCGGCTGGATCAGGGCGTCTCCTCGGAGCGCCTCCGCAGCCACTGGAAGGCCCGGGGCACGCCGAGCACCAGCAGGGCCGGGCCGCCGATCCACACGACTTCGGTGCCCAGGGAGAACAGCAGCCAGTCGAGGAGCTTTCCCGAGAGGGGGATGGGCGACACGAAGATGGGCTGCCAGACGCAGACAAACCGCGCCTCGGAGAAGGGCAGCAGGAAGGCCACGCCGGTCCCCCCGAACGTGCAGGCGTCCAGCAGGCTGTGGGACAGGGCGGCGGACAGCAGGCAGGCCCAGAGGCGGGGGCTGCGGAGCTGGGACCGGAACCCCATCAGCATGGCCGTGGCGGCCAGGAGCAGCAGGGCGAGGAGGGAGTGGCTCATGCCCCGGTGGGCCAGGCTGGTGCCATCGAGCCCGAGGAAGGTGGTGAACCAGTCCAGGTCCGGGGCCACGGCGCAGGCCGTTCCGAAAGCCAGGACCCGGCGGGGCGGTCGGCCCTGGTGGAAGGCTGCGCTGATCGTGAGGCCGGCCAGGGCGTGGCCGAAGACGGAGGACATGGGGGGATCCCTGAGGTCGGGAGCGGGTTGGGGCCCGCTCGGAAGGCGCCTGGCCGGACCCGCATCGGGTGCATGTCCGCCGGCAGGGAGCGCGAGCCTCCAGGGTATCCGCTCCATCCCGGCCCAGCCAGCGGGGGGTCACTCCTCGACGGCGAACACCACCTTCTCGTTCTTGAAGCGGGAGGGGGCGAGGAGGTCCACCGTGGCGGTCTGACCGTCGGCCCCGAGGGTCAGGCGGTAGTGCTCGCCGGCAAGGAGGGAGCCCGGAACGACGATCACCTTGCCGATGCGCTTCAGGCCCAGGTCCTGGGCCCGGATGACGAGGGAGGCGCCGGTGCGGAGGTCCAGGTGCTGGGTGAAGTCCGCATCCCGCCACTTCGGGCCCGAGTGGTCGAGACCGAACAGGGGGACTTCGATGATCCCCTCCGCCTCCAGCGCGGCCCGTCCGCCCACCCGGTAGTGCAGGGAATTCAGCCGGGCCAGCTGGTCGGCGTTCTCCCACTGGAGCCGGGCCTGGCCTTCGAGAAAGCCCAGCCGCTCCGCCTGGATGCTGGAGATCTCCCGCTCGATCTCCCGCTTCTGGTTCTCCAGGACGCCGAGCTGTCTCTGGAGTCGCCGGCTGGCGGCCACCGCGGCGTCGCGCTGGCGCGGGAGGGGGTCCGGCTCCTGGCGGTCCAGGTCCCGGGGCGCGATCGCCGCCCCGCCCTGGGAGACCCAGGTGCCGTACTCGCCGTGGACGTAGAAGTGGTAGACCTCGAAGCCCGGAGCCAGGCGCTCGGACAGGGGCACATGGCTGAGCGCCTGCCGGGCCGCCTCCTCCGGGAGGCCCCGGCCCTTGAGGAAGCGCAGGGCCAGCCCGTAGTGGCTGTCGTTGGCCCGGGCGATCTCCGGCGGGGGGAGCGCCGTCTTGAGGCCCATGAGCCGGTCGCTCAGCGCCTGGAGCTCCGCCTCCTTGTCCAGGATCTCCTGGAGGAGGCCCCGTCGGGAGCTGTCCCGCTCGGTGCGGAGCCGCGCCTCCAGGGCGTGCTTCTGCTCCGCCGTCAGCAGCATGGGACTGGCATCCAGGCGGAGGTTCCGGACCCCGACCAGGGCCAGCCGCCGGAACTGGGCGCTCCAGGCCTGCCGGAGTTGCCGGCCCGCCTCGTCGGCCTGGGCCGCCTGCTCGGTCAGGACGCGGATCTGCGGATCCTCGCGCTGGCAGGCCAGGAAGGCGGCTGGAGCGAGCACCAGGAGGCGCGGTACGGACCATCGTTGGCCGGCGCGGGCCATGACCCTCCTGAACAGGACGGCCCGGGATGCCCGGGCCAGAGGTCGAGTCTACGCGGGGCCCGGGCCCCGGCCAAGGAAGCGCAGGGTCCCGCCCGGCAGCGGACCTGGGATTTCCCTTTGCGCCGCCCCGTCCCCGCCTGGGAACCTGGGACCATGCGCATCCCCGTCCACCAGCTCCCCCACGGCCTCGGCCTCGACCTGCCGGTGGCGGCCACGGCCCACGCGGCGGGCATGGACCTGCGGGCGGCGGTCCCCGAGGGCGAGACCTGGACGATCGCCCCGGGCCAGCGACGGCTGGTGCCCACGGGGCTGGTGCTCGCCATCCCCCCGGGTTTCGAGGGTCAGGTGCGGCCCCGCTCGGGCTTGGCCCTGCGCCACGGCCTCACGGTGCTGAACGCCCCCGGCACCATCGACGCCGACTACCGCGGCGAGGTGCAGGTGCTGCTCATCAACCACGGCGAGGCCCCCTTCGAGCTGCGCCGGGGCGAGCGCATCGCCCAGCTGCTGGTGGCCCCGGTGGAGAGCTGGACCTGGCTCCCCGAGCCCAGCGTCGAAGCCCTGGGCGACACCGGGCGCGGCGCTGGAGGCTACGGCAGCACGGGGCGCTGACCCGCCGGATTTTCCACCACCCGGTTCCGACCGCCCTCCTTGGCGCTGTAGAGGGCGGCGTCGGCCCGGGCCAGGATGGCATCGGGAGCGGCATCGCCTGCGTCGAAGGTGGTCAGGCCGATGCTCACCGTCAGGGTGATGGGACCCGCGCTGGACTGGACCGGCGTGTGCGCCACCTGGCTCCGGAAGTGCTCGGCCAAGGCCATGGCGCCCGCCTGGCCTGTGCCCGGGAGCAGGATGCCGAACTCCTCCCCGCCCAGGCGGCCGAAGAGGTCCAGCCGGCGCAGCCGCAGGCGGGCCAGCTCCGCGAGGTGCTTGAGCGCGAGGTCCCCGGTGGCGTGGCCGTGGGTGTCGTTCACCTGCTTGAAGTGGTCGAGATCCAGCAGCAGGAAGGCTGCGGGCTTATGGAAGCGCTTGTGGCGGGCCAGCTCCAGGTCCATCTCCTGGAGGAAGCGGCGGCGGTTGGCCACGCCCGTGAGGGGATCCGTGGTGGCCAGGCGCTGCAGCTCCGCCTCCATGGCCTTGCGCTGGGTGATGTCCTCCTTGACGGCGAGGTAGTGCGTCGTCCGGCCGCTGGCATCCACGACGGGGGAGATGCGGGCCAGCTCCCAATACTCCTCGCCGTTCTTCTTCCGGTTGACCAGCTCCCCTTCCCAGGGAAGCCCCCGGTCGAGGGCGGCCCACATGTCCTCGAAGGTCTTCCGGGGGGTGTGGCCGGACTTGAGGATGCGGGGATTCTGGCCGATCGATTCCGCCAGCGTGTAGCCCGTGGACCGGGTGAAGCCCGCGTTGACGAACTGGATGTCGGCGTGGGTGTCGGTGATGACGATGGAGGCGACGCTCTGCTCGACCGCGGCGGACAGGAGGCGCTGGGACTCCGCCAGCCTCTCCCGCTCGGTGACATCCTGGCCGAGGGCCAGCAGACCGATGATGGCGCCGTCGGCATCCCTGAGGGGCTTGTCGTGCCACTCCACCAGGATCCTGTGCCCATCCCGGGCGATGATCTCGCTGGTGTTCGCGGTGCTCCGCCCTCCGGCGACCGCCTCCAGGAAGCGCGCCCGGGCCTCGTCCTGCTCCGACTCCGGCGGGAAGATGGCGAACCAGTCGGCGTTCTGGAGTTCCGATCGGGCGTAGCCCGAGAGCTCCTCCATGAAGTGGTTGAGGCGGAGGATCCGCCCCTCCAGGTCGAGGACGATGACGATGGCCTGGGCCGTGTCGATCAGCCCTTCCGCGAAATCACGCTCCCGGCGCATGGCCTCTTCCAGGTCCTTCCGATCCGCGAGGGCCCGGGCCGCGGCCGCGTGGGCCTGCTCGAGGCTCTCGGCGAGGCGGCCCTGCTCCAGACCCAGCCGGATCGAGACCTCGAGCATCCTGTGCAGGTGCTTGGCTCCCGAGAGGATGTAGCCCATGAAGACGAGGCTCGTGAACCCGAAGGCCCACTGGACGGGGGTGTGGGCCTTGATCAGGACCGCGGCCGCCATGGGCAGGCCGGCCAGCGCCACGAAGGTCCGGAGGGCCGCCGGGACGGAGACCAGGAGCGGCATCACGCCGGCGACCATCCCGGCTACCACCAGGCCCGTGAACAACCGCGCCCCTTCGCCGCCGGTGAACACGAACAGGAGGGCGCCCGCGCCCCAGCTGGCGGACAGGAAGGCCGTGGCCCGCACATAGCGCCGCTGCCAGGCCAGGGGCGTCTCGGCGTTCGGGGAGATGGCGTGGTGCCGGGCCAGCGCGTAGCGGGCGGTGCCCGCTGCAGCGATCAGCGCCCACCAGCCCGCGGCCAGCCACGGCGGGGCGCCCTGGGTGGCGTTCACCCCGGCCAGCAGGGCGGCGTTGACCAGATGGGCGGCCCAGGTGAAAGGGGCGTTCCTGAAGAGCTGATCGGTCAGCCGCCGTTGGGTTTCACATTCGACGTCGGAAAGGAGGGAGGTTGCCATGCTTGGGTCCTGAGAGGCCGGTTCCGCGGAGGGGCCGCGAATGGACCACCCCTCTCTCTTCGGCCGGAAACCCTCCGGCCTGGAATTCCAGTTCAAACAGCTATAGGATCGGTCTCCCATCCCGGAGGTCCCATGCGCGCTGCCGCCCTCGCCCTCTCCCTCGCCGCCCTGCCCGTGTTCGCGGGCCAGCCGCTCACCTACTCGGACGGCGCCACGAAGCTGGCGGGCTACCTGTCGAAGGCCGCCGCCGCGAAGGGCAAGGCGCCCGGCGTGGTGGTCATCCACCAGTGGATGGGGCTCACGGACCACGAGCGCAAGGTCTCGGATGAGCTGGCCAAGCTGGGCTACGTGGCCCTGGCGGCAGACATCTACGGCGAAGGCGTGCGCCCCGCGAGCACCGCCGAGGCCGGCAAGCTGGCCGGCGCCTACAAGGGCGACCGGGCGCTCTACCGGCGTCGCATCGCCGCGGCCCTCGACGCGCTGAAGGCCCAGAAGGGCGTGGATGCCTCGCGCCTGGCTGTCATCGGCTTCTGCTTCGGTGGCACCGGGGCCCTGGAGGCTGCGCGGGCCGGCCTGCCCGTGAAGGGCGTGGTGTCCTTCCACGGTGGTCTGGATGTGCCCGCGGGCTTCCAGCCCGGTCCCGTCACCGCCAAGGTGCTGGTCTGCCACGGTGCGGACGATCCCTTCGTGCCCGCCAAGGATGTGGCCGCCTTCCAGGAGGAGATGCGCGCCTCCAAGGCCGACTACGTGTTCGTGGCCTATGCGGGCGCCGTCCACGCCTTCACGCAGAAGGAGGCCGGCAGCGACAACTCGAAGGGCGCCGCCTACAACGAGGCCGCCCATCGCCGCAGCTGGCAGCACATGAAGGACCTCTTCAAGGAGATCTTCTAGCCGTCCGTACAGGGCTGCGCCCCGCGGTCGCGGGGCGCAGCCTGAGAAGGAGCTAGTTGGCGCGGTTGGGATAGCTGGGCTTGGGCGTGGCCATGGGCGGGTTCTTCTTGATTGCCGCTTCCACTTCCTGGATGGCACGGTCCAGCTGGGGATCCCGGCCCTGGGCCAGGAGCGCGGGATCGTCCATCACTTCGATGTCGGGCTCCACGCCGTGGCCCTCGACGATCCACTTGCCTTCCTTCGAGTAGATCCCGAAGGTGGGCACGGTCACGTTGCCGCCATCGATGAGGGCGGGAGCCCCGCTGATGCCGATGAGTCCGCCCCAGGTGCGGCGGCCGATGAGGGGACCGAGGCCGGCCTGGCGGAAGTAGTGGGGGAAGAGGTCGCCGCCGGAGCCGCTCCAGCCGTTGATGAGCATGGCCATGGCGCCGTTGGGGGCGATCTGGGGCCACTGCCAGTCCTTGCCGTCGCGCACGCCCCAGTAGTTCAGGGTCCTGCGGCCCAGCATCTCGATGAACCGGTCCGGGATCTGGCCGCCGCTGTTGAAGCGCTCGTCGATGATCAGGCCGGCCTTGTCCCACTGGCCGCGGAACTGGCGCACCAGGTCGTTCTGGCCGCCGATGCCCGTGTCGGGCACGTAGACGTAGCCGATGCGGCCGCCGGAGGCCTTCTCCACGTATTTCCGGTTGGCCTCGATCCAGGCCCAGTAGCGCAGCGGGTAGTCGTTGGCCACGGTCTCCACCAGGAGGTCCCGGGCGCCGTCCAGGGAGGGCTTGTCATTGACGGTGAGCAGCACGGTCTTGCCCGCCAGCCCCTGGAAGGCCGCCCAGGGATCCGTGCGGGGATCGAGCGGGGTGCGGTTCACGGCCAGGAGGTAGTCGCCCTCCTTCACCTGGAGGCCGGGCTGGGCCAGGGGGCCGCGGGTCTGGGCATCCCAGGGCGCGCCGCGCAGGATGGTCTTGAAGCGGTAGGCGCCGTGCTCCAGGGTGAAGTCCGCGCCCAGCAGGCCCACGCCGAGGCGGGCCGGCAGCTCCTGGTCGCCGCCGCCCCGGTAGGCGTGGGAGGCGTTCAGCTCGGCGATGAGCTCGCCGATGACGAAGTTCACGTCCTCGCGGGTCACGCAGTCCTTGAGGAGCTGGCCATAGCGGGCCTTCATGGCCTTCCAGTCCACCCCGTGCATGCCGGGGTCGTAGAACATGTCGCGCTCCAGACGCCAGGCATCGTTGAAGATCTGCTGCCACTCGGCCTGGGGGTCCACCGTCATCATCAGCTCGGTGGTGGGGAGCTTCTTCTCGAACTTCTGCTCGGGCTTGAGGTCGATGAGGGCGTACTCCTGCTTCCGGTTGACCAGCACCTTCTTGCCGTCACCGCTGAGCATGGCGCCATCCAGATCCGCCAGCACGGCCTTCTCCTCACGCTCCTCCAGGTCGTAGGTGTACAGCGTGGCCGTGACGCTCTCGGCCATGGGATTGATGTGGGCGGCGCGGCGGTAGACCAGCTTGCCCTTGGTGGCGGCCAGATCCGCGTAGTAGCCCGCGGCGGGGGGCAGCAGCACCATCCGGGCCTCCAGGCCCTCAAGATCGATCTCCACGGCCTTGGGGGCCTCCTTCTTGGCCTCCTCCTTCTTGTCGGCGCCGTTGCCGCCTTCCTTCTTCTCCTCCTTCTTGTCGTCCTTCGCCGCGTCCGCATCGTTGCGGGGGGCCGTGGGCGAGGTCACGTCCCTGCGGAGCGGGATCGCCGCCAGCCGGGTGGTCGCGGCGTAGATCCAGGTGCCGTCCAGGTCGCTGTAGGTGGGAGCGAACTGCTGCCCCGTGCTGAGGAAGAGGTACTTGCCCTCGGGATCGAAGGCGGGATCGCCGGCGTTGTAGAAGGGCGAGGTCACTTGGTGCCGCTGGCCCGTCTTCGTGTCGTAGAGGACGATCACGCTGTTGCGGTTGGGGGTGTCGAGCGGGAAGGCGAACCAGCGGCTGTCCGGCGACCAGCTGGCGCGGAAGTCCTCAAGCGGGCCCTCGGACAGGAAGAGCCCCTTGTCGACGGCCTGGACCTTGCCGGTGGTCAGGTCGCAGAGGTTGATGCGCATGGCCTGGTCGGCGAAGACCACCTGCTTGCCATCCGGGGACCAGGTGATGCGGTAGCGGAAGCCGGGGCCCAGGTGCGTGACCTGGCGCTCCTGGCCGGAGCCGTCCGCGGGCCGCACGTACAGCTCGTACTCACCCGTGCGGTCGCTGAAGTAGGCCAACTGCCTGCCGTCCGGCGAGAGGGCGGGGTGGCGCTCCGCGGCGCCGGAGGTGCGCGTGAGATTGACGACGTAGCCCTTCTCCGCGGGCACGGAGAAGACCTCGCCGCGAGCCTCGAAGAGCACGCGCTTGCCCTGGGGCGAGAGCGTGGGGTGCTTGATGAGCTTGCTGGCGTTCTCCTCCCGGGGCCGCAGCGTGGCGCGGTCGGTCACGACCTCGACCTTCACCTCCACGAGCTTCTCGGAGGGCAGCTCGATGCGGTGGAGCCGCCCGCCGGCTTCGAGCACGATGTCGGAGGGACCGATGGCCGGGAAGTGGGCGTCGTAGTCCTTGAAGAAGGTGATCTGCTTGAAGGCCTTTGTGGCCAGGTCGTAGGACCAGACATTCGCCCGCTTGGCGCTGTCCCGGTCCGAGAGGAAGTAGAGCTTCCCGCCGTGCCACATGGGCTGGGAGTCGTTGGAGCCACCCTCGCTGGGCAGGCGGCTGGCGGTCTTCTTCGCCAGGTCGTAGAACCAGATCTCCGAGGCCATGCCGCCGCGGTAGCGCTTCCAGGTGCGGAAGTCCGTGGCGACGGGCTGGTAGGCCAGGACCTTCCCATCCGGCGACAGGGCGCCGAACTCGGCGTAGGGCAGGGGCAGCGCCTGGGGCAGGCCGCCGCCCTTGGCCACTGTGAAGAGCTTGTTGAAGCGGTCCTTGCCGGATTCCATGCCCGAGGCGAAGAGGATGGCCTTGCCGTCCGGCGCCCAGTCCACCATGCGGTCGGGCATGGGGTGGTGGGTGATCCGGGTGGGGACGCCGCCGGTCACGGGCAGGGTGTAGACGTCCAGGTTCCCGTCGTAGTTGCCGCTGAAGGCCACCTCCCGGCCGTCCGGCGAGAAGCGGGCGAAGGACTCCTCGCCCTTGGGTGTGGACAGCCGCTGGGCCACGCCGCCGGCCTTGGGGACGAGCCAGAGGTCGTTCGCGTAGGTGAAGACGATCTGCGTGGCCGACACATCGGGGTAGCGGATCAGGCGGGCGTCGATCTGGGCCGCCGCGTTGACGGAGGCTGCCACGACGAGGGCAGTGGCGAAGAAGGGCAACAGGCGCATACGGCTCTCCGGGTTCCTGAGGGGTCCAGGCATCTTACGCACGAGCCGCCGGGAAGGTTGAGGGCCGATGTTCACTTGCTTTGGACAACCTGATCGCTCCCGCTTCCGCTGAAGTATGGTGGGTTCCGGAGGCCGCCGTGCGAACCATCCTCTGTCTTGCCCTCGCCTGTTCCGCCCTGCTGGCCCAGCGGTCCGCGGTGGATGAAGGAGCCCTCCGGGCCCACCTGGCCTTTTTGGCCGACGATGTGCTGGAGGGCCGGGGCACCGGCCAGCGGGGCGGGGAACTGGCCGTGCGCTACCTGGAGACCCAGCTGCAGGTGCTGGGCCTCCAGCCGGCGAATGGATCGAGCTACCGCCAGGCGGTTCGGCTGGCGGGCATCCGCCTGGATCCGGCCGTCAGCACCCTGGCCTTCGAGGGGCCCCGCCAGGTGTCGGTGCCGGCGCTGGGCACGGATCTCGTGATGGGCGCCGCCAGTGCCGAGCCCGTCCTGGCCGTGGATGCCCCCCTGGTCTTCGTGGGCCACGGCATCGCGGCCGGAGGGCGGGACGACTACAAGGGCCTGGACGTGCGGGGGAAGGTGCTCGTGATGCTCGTGGGCGACCGGAAGGGGGAGGCCCCCATGCCTCTCTGCTGCCAGCCCGAGAACTACCAGGGCCGGTGGACCTACAAGTTCGAGGAGGCCCGCCGCCGCGGGGCCGCCGGCGCCCTGCTGGTGCATACGGACGCCTCCGCCGGCTACGGCTGGACCGTGGTCCGGAACAGCTGGAGCGGGGAGCGCTTCCAGCGGGCGGGCTCGGGGCAGGCCGGCGCCATGCAGGGCTGGATCACCGAGGCCTTCGCGCTCCGGCTCTTCGCCGCGGCAGGGCAGGATTTCCGGGCCCTGGCCGCCGGGGCCGACAACCGGGCCTTCCGTCCCGTGTCCCTGCCCATCCGGGCCAGGGGCACGCTGCGCTCCGCCGTGCGGTCGCTGGAGCAGTGGAACGTGGCCGGGCTCCTGCCGGGTACCGACCCGGCCCTCCGGGCCGAGTGCGTGATCTACTCGGCCCACTGGGATCACTTCGGCACGGGGCCGGATGGCGCGATCTACCATGGCGCCGTGGACAACGCCTCCGGCTGCGCGGCGGTCCTGGCCCTGGCGGAGGCGCTGGCGGCCCGGCCACTCCCGCGCAGCGTGCTGTTCCTCTTCCCCTGCGGGGAGGAGCAGGGGCTGCTGGGCTCCTCGGCCTACGTGGCCTCGCCCCTGCGGCCACTGGCGCAGACCCGGCTCGTCATCAACCTCGAGAGCCTCAACGTGGTCGGGCCCACCCGCGACATCGGCCTCCTCGGCTCGGACGATCCCGCCACGCGCGCGCTCTGCAGCCGGGCGGCGGCCGCCTCGGGCCTGGTGATCACGCCGGCGAAGCCCGATCCCGCGGGCCTCTGCTTCCGCTCGGACCACTTCCCCTTCATGCAGGCCGGCGTGCCCGCCCTGTCGCCGGGCTTCTCGCTGGACGGCGGCTGGGACTACCTGGGCGACAAGGCCGCGGCCCAGGCCAAGGCGGCGGACTTCATGAACCACTACCACCGGCCGTCGGATCGCTACCATGCCGACTGGAACCTGGCGGGCCTGATGCAGCAGGTGCGCTTCGCGCTGGAGTTGGGGCGCCTGGCGGGTTCGGAGCGCTGAGGGATTCAGAGGCGGAGGCCGGGCTCTGCCCGGACATCGCGTGGGGGTCAAAGGGGGGACGCAGAGCGAGCTTCAGTGAGCGGGGCGGTCCCCCTTCATGTTAGAGAGCCCGCACGGCCCAGCGCAGCTTGGCGCTGGTGGAGCGTGGGTTGGCGCGGCGCTCCTCGGGCGAGGCGCGGCGGGGCTCGGGGGCGACGGCTGAGTACGTGCCGTCGCGGAGGCCCTGCTGGAAGGCCTTCTTCACGCGCCGGTCCTCGCCGGAGTGGAACGTGAGGATGGCCGCGCGGCCGCCGGGTCTCAAGGCGCCCGGCAGCTGGGCCAGGAAGCGGTCCAGCACGCCGAACTCGTCGTTCACGGCGATGCGCAGGGCCTGGAAGGTGCGCTGGAGGGCCTTCTTGAGCTCGTCATCCTCCAGGCCTGGCAGGGCCCCACGCACGCGGTCCGCCAGCTCCCGCGTGGTGCGGAGGGCTTGGCCCGCCGCCGCGAGGGCAATGGCGTCGGCATGGGGCTCGTCGGCGTTCTCCACCAGCAGCTCCGCCAGGGCGGCCGCATCGAGCGCGGCGAGCAGGTCCGCGGCGGGGCGGCCCTTCTGGGGGTTGAGGCGCAGGTCCAGGGGGCCCTCCGCCTTCCAGGTGAAGCCCCGGGCCGGGTTGTCGATCTGCATGGAGGACACGCCGAGATCCGCCAGCACCAGGTCGAAGGGGCCCAGCTCCGCCGCGACCTTGGCGAGGCCTGCGAAGTTGGTGCGGCGCACGGCCAGCGCGGCCTCGTCGAAGCCCAGGGCCCGCAGCCGCGCCTCGGTGCGCGGCAGCTCCAGCGGGTCCACGTCCAGCCCCACGAGACGGCCGCCCGGCAGCAGCCGGATCAGGAGCTCGCGCGCATGTCCGCCGTAGCCCAGGGTGGCGTCCAGGGCCGCCTCTCCGGGCTGGGGCGCCAGCACCTCGAGGATCTCGTCCACCATGATCGAGCGGTGGGTGCCGGCGGGCGTGTGGCCCCGGGCCGCCACCTTGGCCTGCTCCTCCGCATAGCGCTCCGGCGCCAGCTCCTTGTACTTCTCCTCGAAGCGCCGCGGGTGGGTGCCCTTGTAGCGGGGGCGGCGCTGGCGGGGGGTGTTCGCATCGTCCATGGGTTCCATGATCGCCGCAGACGCCACCCGGAGCGCTACCCTTCCAGCATGGACGTCCCCGCCTTCACCTATCGCCCCATCGGCGTCGTGCGCTCGCCCTACGCGAAGCGCATCGACGCGCCGCATCAGCCCACGGTGGTGGCGGGCACGGAGACGGGCACCCCCGTCGAGGCCACGCTGGAGCTGGAGCCCACGCTGCCGGAGACGGTGCTGCGGGACCTGGCGGGCTTCGAGCGCGTCTGGCTCATCTTCGCCTTCCACCTGAGCGAGGGCTGGGCGCCGCTGGTGCAGCCGCCCCGGGGGCCCCGGGCCAAGCGAGGCGTGCTGGCCACGCGCTCGCCCCACCGGCCCAACGCCATCGGCCTCTCCTGCGTGGAGCTGGTGGCCGTGGAGGGCCGCACCCTCCGCCTGCGGGGCGTGGACCTGCTGGACGGCACGCCGGTGCTGGACCTGAAGCCCTACGTGCCCTACGCCGATGCCTTCCCGCAGGCCCGCGCCGGATGGATCGACGCCGTGGATGCGGCCACGGGCACCCACTCGGCGCCGGGTCCGAAGAAGCCCCGCCGCGCTTGACGGGCTGGCGGGGCCAGTCCACCCTACGGACGCCCCCAACCCCAACCCAGGAGTCTCCCCATGGTGTCGACTGTTTCGCTGGCCCATCTCTGGCTGCCCATCGTGTTGTCCGCCGTGCTGGTCTTCGTGGCCAGCAGCCTCATCCACATGGTGCTGAAGTGGCACAACTCGGACTACCGGGCCCTGTCCAACGAGGAAGAGGTCCGCGCCGCCATTCGCAAGGGCTCGCCTGCTCCCGGCCAGTACGTGCTCCCCCACTGCGGCGACATGAAGGAAATGGGCAAGCCCGAGGTCCAGCAGAAGTACAAGGACGGCCCCGTGGGCTTCCTGGTGCTGAGCCCCAACGGGGTTCCCAACATGGGTAAATCCCTGGGCATGTGGTTCCTCTACTCCCTGGCGGTGGCTTTCATGGCCGCCTATGTGGCCGGACACACCCTGGGCGCTGGCGCGCACTACCTCCAGGTGTTCCGCATCGTGGGCACCGTGTCCTTCCTCACCTACGCCGGCGGCAGCGTGCAGGCGGGCATCTGGATGGGCAAGCCCTGGGGCAGCGTCTTCAAGGATCTCCTCGATGGCCTCATCTACGGCCTGGTGAGCGCTGGCGCCTTCGGCTGGCTCTGGCCGAAGTTCTGAGCCCATGGAACCCGGCCGCGACCGCTACGGACGCCTCTCGTACCGGAGCCTCATCGCCTGGCCGGAGCGCCTGAAGCGCGAGGAACCGCTCCTCCGGCGGGTGCTGGAGGGAGGGCCCTCGCGCCGCGTGCTGGATCTGGGCTGTGGCAGCGGCGAGCACGCCCGCTTCCTGGCCGCCCTCGGCTTCGAGGCCACCGGTGTGGACGCCTCCCCCTCGCAGGTGGAAGCCGCCCGCGAGGCCGACCCCGAGGGCCGCTACGTGCTGGGCAGCCTCACGGCCCTGGCCGACCTGGTGGAGCCGGGCTTCGGCGGAGCCCTCTGCGTGGGCAACACGCTGCCCCACCTGACGGAGGAGGACGACCTGCGCCGCTGCTTCGAGGGGCTGGCGAGCCGCCTGCTTCCCGGCGGCGTCTTCCTGCTCCAGGTCCTGAACTACGACCGCATCCTGGACCGCGGCGAGCGCACCTTCCCGGTGATGGTGCGGCCCGGCGAGGAGGGGGCCGAGACGGTCTTCCTGCGGCTGATGACGCCCCACGCCGACGGGCGCGTGACCTTCACGCCTGCCCACCTGCGCTGGCGCCCGGGCGCCGAGCCGCCCCTGGAGCTGGTCTCCGCCGAGGAGGTGCAGCTCCGCGGCTGGCGCCGCGCCGAGATCGAAACCCTGCTCACCGCCGCGGGCTTCGCGGTGCGGGAGACGCTCGGCGCCATGACCGGCGAGCCCTGGAATCCCACCTCGGCGGACCTGGTTGTGGTGGCCGCGAGAAGTTGAATCAGCCCTTCGGGATCACGTGGAAGAGCACGGCGAAGACGTGGCAGGTGCTGCCTCCCACCACGAAGAGGTGCCAGAGGGCGTGATGGTAGGGCAGCTTCTTCAGGCTGTAGATGGCGGCGCCCAGGCTGTAGAACACCCCGCCGCCGAAGAGCCAGTAGAGGCCGGGGGTGGACAGCGAGCGGCCCAGGGGCGCGGCGGCGATGAGGATGATCCAGCCCATGAGCAGGTAGATGCCCGTGGAGATCCAGCCCATGCGCTTCACGAAAGTGGGATCCACGGGCGTCACCAGCGGCGTGTGCAGGTGGTCCACCGGCGGCGGGCGCAGGGCCGACTTGGCGATCCGGGCGTAGAAGATGGCCTTGAAGGTGATCCCCGCTACGGCGAGGCCCCACACCAGCCCGAAGACGGTCCAGCCCCAGGCCGGGCTCACCCGACCCAGGGCCGAGAGGCAGAAGGGCGTGTAGGTCCCCGCGATGAGCACGAAGATGGCCGAGTGGTCGAAGACCTTGAAGACCAGCTTCACCCGGGGGCCGCGGAAGGCATGGTAGAGCGTGGACATGAGGTAGAGCAGGATGAGGCTGGAGCCGAAGATGGAGGCGCCCACCACGTCCCGGGCGGTGCCGCGGAGCGCCGCGAAGACCACCATCACCACCAGTCCCGCGATGGCCAGGGCCACGCCCAGGCCATGCGTGAGGCTGTTGGCCAGTTCCTCGCGGCGGGATTGGGCGGCTGAGTCGGGAATGACGGCGCTGGGGGACATGGCTCAAGGATGACAGACTCAAGGGAGGTCGTTTCCCGGAGCTTCCATGCGCCTGCGGTCCCTTCTCTTCCTGTTCAGCGCCCTGGCGCTTCTGGCCCAAACGCCCCAGCCCCTGCGCCGCGGCCTGGTGGTCAGCCAGGAGCGGCTGGCCTCGGAGGCTGGCGCGCAGGTGCTGCGCGAGGGCGGCAGCGCGGTCGATGCCGCCGTGGCCACGGCCTTCGCCCTGGCGGTGGTGCATCCGGCGGCAGGCAACCTGGGCGGCGGCGGCTTCCTCCTCTCCCGCCCTACCTCGGGTCAGGCCTCCTTCATCGATTTCCGCGAGACGGCCCCGGCCGTGGCCCACCCCCGCCTGTGGCTGAAAGCGGACGGGACCTACGACGAGGCGAAGCATCACGACAGCCTGGCCAGCGTGGGCGTGCCGGGCACCGTCGCGGGGTTGCGCGAGGCCTGGAAGCGTGAAGGGCGCCTGCCCTGGGCGCGGCTGGTCTCACCCGCCATCCGCCTCGCACGCGAGGGCTTCGTGCTGACGGAGAACCAGGCGGCCAGCCTCGCGGAGCAGCTGCCCGCCTTCGCCCGCCACGCGCCGACTCTGGCCCAGTTCAGCCGGAAGGGCGCGCCCCTCCGCGCCGGGGATCGCCTGGTGCAGCGGGACCTGGTCCGCACCCTCGTCCGGCTCTCGAAGGACTGGACCGACTTCTACCGGGGCGAAACCGCGCGGCTCGTGGTGCGTGACATGAAGGCGAATGGCGGCCTGATCACGGCGGCGGACCTGCGCGCCTACAGGCCCGTGCGGCGCGAGCCCCTGCGCGGGACCTACCGGGGCTACGAGCTGCTGGCCGCGCCGCCGCCCAGCTCCGGCGGCCAGGTGCTGATCGAGGCCCTGAACATCCTCGAAGGCTATGACCTGAAGGCGACGGGCCCCGGTTCGCCGGCGGCGGTCCACCTGACGGCGGAGGCCCTGCGCCGCGCCTTTGCGGACCGCGCCCAGTTCATCGGCGATCCCGGCTTCAATCCGGATATTCCGATGGCGCGGCTGCTCTCCAAGACCTACGCGGCAGAGCTGCGCGCCACCATCCGGCCCGACCGGGCCTCGGCCTCGGATCCGGCCCGGTTCTCCTGGGAGCCGGATCGCCCGCACACCACCCACCTGTCCGTCCTCGACCGCGACGGGAACGCCGTGAGCCTCACCTACACGCTGGAGGAGAGCTACGGCCTACGCCGCATCGTGCCTGGCGCCGGCTTCCTGCTGAACAACGAGCTGGGCGACTTCAACGCCGGACCTGGGCTCACGGATGCCACGGGCCGCATCGGCACGGCGCCGAACCTGGCCCAGCCGGGCAAGCGGCCGCTGTCGAGCATGTGCCCTGTGATCCTTGTGAAGGACGGGGCGGTGTTCATGGTGAGCGGCAGCCCCGGCGGGCGTACCATTCCCGCCACCGTGCTGAACACCGTGCTCAACGTGGTGGACTTCGGCATGGGCGTCCGGGCCGCCGTGGATGCCCCCCGCTTCCACCACCAGTGGCTGCCGGACCGCATCCAGGTGGAGGCCAGCATCCCCGCAGCTACTCAGGAGGCCCTGAAGAACCTGGGCCATGCCCTCAAGGGCGTCCCGAAGCAGGGCTGCGCCCAGGTGATCCTGGTGCGCGCGGGCCAAGCCGAAGGTGCCGCCGACACCAAGCGCTGGCCGGACAGCGGCGTGGCGGTGGAGTGATCAGTTCTTCAGGTGCTTGTCGAACCAGTGGAGCATCTCCCACAGGGTGTGCTCCACGGATTCGCGGGCCACATAGCCGTGGCTCTCCAGGGGCAGGGTGACGTAGCGGGCGGTCTGGCCGTTGCCCTTGAGGGCGGCGTAGAGGCGCTCGCTCTGGATGGGGAAGGTGCCCTGGTTGTTGTCGGCCTCCCCGTGGATGAGCAGGATGGGCGCATTGAAGTGGTTGGCGGCCATGAAGGGCGACACCTTCAGGTACATCTCCGGCGCCTCCCACAGCGTGCGCCGCTCGCTCTGGAAGCCGAAGGGCGTCAGCGTGCGGTTGTAGGCGCCGCTGCGGGCGATGCCGGCCTTGAAGAGGGTGGAATGGGCCAGCAGGTTGGCGGTCATGAAGGCGCCGTAGCTGTGGCCGCCCACGCCCACGCGCTTGGGATCGATGACGCCCAGCTCGTCGGCCTTGTCGATGGCGGCCTTGGCGCTGGCGACCACCTGCTCCAGGTAGGTGTCGTTCACGGTCTTGGGATCGCCCACCACGGGCATGGTGGCGCTGTCCAGCACCACGTAGCCCGAGAGCAGGAAGAACAGGTGGGACATGCCGCTGATGGTGGTGAAGCGGTTGGCGGAGCCGCTCACCTGGCCGGCGGTGCCGGCGTCCGTGAACTCCAGGGGATAGGCCCAGACCACGGCGGGGCGCCGCTCGCCGGCCTTGTAGTCCGGCGGCAGGTACAGGGTGAAGCTGAGGGCCACGCCATCGGGCCGCGTGTACTTCACGAGCTTCTTCTGGATCTTCCGGAGCTCGGGGAGGGGATCCGTGAAGGTCGTGAGGGCCTTCGTGGGGGCGTCCTGGGCGGAGCCGTGCAGGAGGTAGTTCGGCGCTTCGGTGGGACTCTCGCGCCGGGTGATGAAGCGGCCATCCGGCAGCAGGGCGAGGGGAGACTCATAGACATCTTCGCCGCAGCGGAAGAGGCGTTCGGACTTCATCGAAGCGGGATCGAAGCGGTCGAGGAAGGGCCGGTCGCCGGAGGGCGTGGCGCCGGCGCCGGTGAGGAAGAGCTTCCCGCTCTCTTCACGCAGGGCCGTGTGGCCGTTGGACAGCAGGCGGGTCAGGAACGTGCCGGGAGCCTTGTAGCGGTCGTTGGCGCTGAGGTCGAAGGCCAGGCGGGCTTCCGCGGGCTTCGCGGGAGCGATCAGCCAGGTGCGGTTCCACCGGCGGTCCCGGTCATGCTCCCGCACCACGGCCAGGTCGCCGCGCTCGCCCCACTCGAGGCCCGCGAGGCGGGCCTTGAGGCGGATCAGCTCAGTCGGAGCAGCCTTGAAGGGTGCCGCCTGGGTCAGCACGCGGTCGCGGAACTCGGCCTTCTGCTTGGGATCGCCGCCGTCCAGGGCCTCGGCCCAGGCCAGGGTGGCCGGCTCCGTGGGCCGCCAGTGCAGGTGCCGCGGCCCCGTGCGGACGCCTTCGAGGGGGATGCCCTCAGCCAGGGGCAGGTCCGCGGCGGTGTGGACGAGCTTGCCGGCGCGGTCCCAGACCTCTTCGCGGATGGGGAACTGGAAGACCGGCACCAGGTAGGAGAAGGGGCGCTGGAGGCGCGCCACCAGCAGCAGCTTCCCATCCGGCGAGGGCTGCACCTCCGCATAGAGGCCGGGCCTGCCGATGGGCTTCACCGTCCCGGTGGCCAGGTCCACGCGCACCAGCTGGGACTGGCCCAGGAACTCGAACAGGGTCTCGTCGAAGGCGTTCTGGAGGAGGTCCTGGTACGTGGGCGCGGGGGCGGCCTTGCCCTCGGTCTCCTGGATGCGGGGACCGACGGGCACTTCGGGGGCTTGGGGGACCGGACCCTGGTTCGCGGGCACGGCCTTGGCGATCAGGCTGCCGTCTGGCAGCCAGTCCAGGGGCTGGCCCAGCACGGCATTGAGGCTCAGGCCCGGAACGCGATGGAGCTTCCCTGTGGCGGCCTCGCCCACCCACAGCTCGGTGGCCCGGGCGCCGGCGCCGGTCAGCACGAAGCGCCGGCCGTCGGGCGACCAGCGCGGCTGGCCCAGGGCCACGCCGGCGGGCAGGGCGATGGAGGTGGCCGGACCGCCCTTCAGAGCCTGGATGGCGAGGCTCTTCAGCTGCGGCGGGTGGTGGGGTCCGCGGGTGCGGGTGTCCAGGCGCAGGCCCGCCAGCCTCGCCATGGGCTGGGCCAGGGCCCGGATGGGAGGATGGCGCTCGAACTCGGCCAGCAGAAAGCGGTCGCCCACGGGGCTGGCGATCAGAGAGGGCGTTCCCGGCGCGTCCAGCACGGCCTGGATGGCCTTGGGCGCCTTCTGGTAGGGCGTCGGCTGGGCGGCGAGGGCCAGGCACAGGAAGGGCGCGAGGGGACGCAGCATGGGCACTCCGGGGATTTCCGGGAGCATACCACGCCATGCGATGTAAATACTCAGTCGATCCGGAACCGGGCGTGGCTCCCGCCGGGGCCTGGCGTCACTTCCAGCCGGGCCGAGATGCGGGCCTTCACATCGTCCAGGTGGCTGATGAGGCCCACCAGGCGGCCGCCCTGGTTCAGTTCCTCCAGGGTGCGGAGGGCCAGGTCCAGGGCCTCGGAGTCGAGGCTGCCGAAGCCTTCGTCGATGAAAACGGTGTCGAGGCGGATGCCGCCGGCGTGGCGCTGCACCACATCGGAGAGGCCGAGCGCCAGGGCCAGGCTGGCCTGGAAGCCTTCGCCGCCGGACAGGGAACTCACGGCCCGGGCGCGTCCCGTGTGGCTGTCCGTGATCTCCAATTCGAGGCCCCCGGCCCGCCGCAGATCGCCGCCACCTGTGGCCCGCTGCAGGGCGTACCGCTGCTTGCTCATGCGGCGCAGACGCTCCGAGGCTGAGACCAGCACCTCGTCCAGGAGAGCGCCCTGGACGTAGCGCTCGAAGGAGACCCGGGCGCCATCCTCGCCCCGGGCCACGCGGGCCAGACTGGCGGCGGCGCGGTGGCGGCGTTCCTCCGCGCCCTGTCGGGCCTCCAGCGCGGCCAAGGTCGTGGCGAGGCGCTGGAGCGAGGCCTGCTCGGATTGCGCCTGGCCCAGGGCCTCGCCGGCCTGGGAGAAGCGGGCCTGGGCGCGGTCCCGGGCGATCTGAAGGGAAGGCAGGTCCGGCACGGCCATTCCTTCGGGTTGAGATTCGTCACCGGCCGCCGCCAGGGCCGCCGTGAACTCGGCTTCGGTTTTCCGGACCTCCACCCGGGCAGTTTCCAGGCGGTTCCCGTGCGACTTGAGGGCAGCCTCCGCCTCGATGGCCACCGTCTGGGCCGCGTCCCGGGCTGCGCGGGCCGCCTTCCGACTGGATTCAGATTGGGCCAGCGCTTCCTCCGCCTTCCGCCGCCGGGCCGCGAGCGCTCCGGGAATGCGTAGGTCCTCCGACAGGGCCTCCTCGTGGACCTTCACCCTGGCCTGGGCCCCGGCTGCCTGGAACGCCACCTCCGATTGGCGCTGGGCGGTGGCGGCGAGCTGGGCCTCCGCCAGCTTCTGGGCCTCTTCCGCCTCGGCCTGGATCCGCTCGGCCCTGGTCAGGCTGGTCTCGGCCTGGCGGCTGCGTTCCAGTGCTTCCAGGGATCGCGCCTCCTCGGCCGCCAGGGTGGCGGGATCGGCGTGTGCGTCCTCGCCCAAGTGGTGGGCGAGATCCTCGCGGCGGGCACGGGCCGTCTCCAGATCCGAGAAGCGCGCGGCGGCCGTCTTCTGGGCCTGGCCCAGGGCCGCCTCGGCCTCGTCCTGCTGGGTCTGGGCCCGCCGGAGGGCCTGGTCGTCCGGATGGTCCGAGGAAGGCGCCGCGGGCCGGGGATGGGTCTCGCTGCCGCAGACGGGACACGGCTCGCCGGGGTTCAGGTTCTGGGCCAGGTGGGCTGCCTGGGCGGCGAGTTGCCGTTCCTGGAGGTTCCGGAGCTGGGCGCGGGCCGCCTGGACCGACTGTTCGGCGGCCTTCAACCGGGCCTGGGCCGAGTCATGGACGGCCGAGGCGTGCTCGGCCAGCTGCTTCGCCTGGTCGAACTGCTCGCGTTGCGCCCGCTTCTGGCGGGCCAGGCGGAGCAGGCCGTCGCGGCCTTTCAACTGGGAGGCCTCGGTCTGCAGCTGCTGCAGGAGGGCCTTCTGGCGCGTGGCCTCCTGTCCGGCGGCATCGCGGCGCTGGGTCTGCTCCTCGGCCAGTTTCTTGAGGTGCTGGCCCTGCCGGGCGGCCTCCGCAGTTTCCTGCCTGGCCTGTTCCAGGGCCACCAGCCTGGGTTCAAGTTCCTTCAGGCGGTCGATGGCGCGGCGCAGGTCCTCGCGGCGGGGCTCCTCGCCTTCGGCCTCGGCCAGAGTACCTTCGGCCTTGGTGAGGGCCAGGGCCCGTGAATCCGCGGCCTCCGCCAGGCGGATGGCCTCCTGTTCCAGCGTGTGGACCCGGGCGAGGGCCGCCTCCAGATGCTTCCCCTCGCGCAGGACCGCCTCGGCCTGGTCGGAGGCGACCCGGGCTTCCGTCTGTTCTTGGCTTCGGTCCTTCACGCGTTGGGCCGCAGCCGCTAGGCGGTCAGGCAGTTCCTGGGTGGTTGCCACGCCAGCCTGCTCAAGGAGCTGCCGGGCCTCGGCCTGGGCTGTGAGGAGCGAGCCGCGCAGGGTCTTCTCCTCCTCCGCCAGGGCCTCGGCGATGGCGGCGTAGCGGCCGGTCTGGAAGAGGGTCTGGAGGATGGCCTGGCGCTCGGCGGAGCCTGCCAGCATGAACTCCTGGAAGCGGCCCTGGGGCAGCAGGACCACCTGCCGGAACTGGCTGGCCTTGAAGCCCAGCAGGTCCGCGACCTTGGCATCCACGACCGTGGGCTTTTCCGTGGCCAGGGGCACCTCGGCGCCGTCCACCAGCTCCCACAGGTGGGCAGCATAGAGCTGCTTCTTCGTGCCGCCGCCCCGCTGCTTCGGCACCTGCTGTTCCGGCGTGCGCTCCACCCGGTACGTCTTCCCGCCCAGGGCGAAGTCGAAGGTCACGCGGGTGGGGGTGTCCGCGGCGGCGAAGTGGCTGCGCAGGTCGCGGGTCTCGCGCTGGCCGCCGCTGGTCTGGCCGTAGAGGGCGTAGCTGATGCCGTCGAGGAGGCTGGTCTTGCCCGCGCCCGTGGGGCCGTGGATGAGGAAGAAGGACTGGTCGCCCAGGTCCGCGAAGTCCAGCTCCTGCAGTCCCGCGTAGGGACCGAAGGCGTCCAGGCTGAGGCGCAGGGGCTTCATTCGGCGGCCTCCCCGGACAGCAGCCGTCCGGCCACGGCGTGGAAGAGGGCGCGCTCTTCGTCATCCATCCCACGGCCCGCGGTGTCCTGGAAGAAGGTCTCGAAGAGGAGCGCGGGATCCAGGTCTCGATCTGCGGTTCTCACGATGTCCTGGGCCGGTGCGGCCGGCGGAGCGGGCTGGATGCCGAGGATGTTGGGGTAGATCTGGCGCAGGCGGGCCATGGCGTCCAGCACCGGGCCCTCGTCCAGCAGATCCAGGAACAGGTAGTCGTCGGGGTTCCCCTGGGGTCCGCGCATGAGGTCATCGAAGTGCCCGCGCAGGCGCCGCAGGTCGCGGCGGGGCGTGAGGGGCAGCGACTCGGTGTGGGCGGGGCCGCGCTCCGGCAGCTCCACCAGGGTCAGGGCCTTGGTGTGGGTGGCCTCGGAGGCGCTGTACTTGAGCAGGCTCCCGGCGTAGCGCACCTGGGGAAACCCGGCCACCTGCGGCCGGTGGAGGTGGCCCAGGGCCGCGTAGTCGCAGTCCCGGAAGAGGGCCGCGTCCACCTCGCCGGTGCCGCCCACAGCCAGGCCCAGCTCCGAGTCCGAACCTTCGCCTCCGGCCACGAAGGCGTGGGCCACGGCGATGAAGCGGCGGCCCTCCGGGTGGGCGGCGCGGGCCCGGGCCAGCTGGGCCGCCAGGGCGTCCTGGTGGGTGCGGATGCCCTCGTCCTGGAGCGCGTGGCGGGCCATGACGGGATCCGCGTAGGGCAGGAGGTGGAAGGCGGCGGAGCCGATGAGGACGGGCGCCGCCGCCTCCAGGGTGCCCGCCACATGGAGGCCCTGGGCGCCGAGGAAGCCGGAGGCGAAGCCCAGGCGCTCGGGGCTGTCGTGGTTGCCGGCGATGAGGAGCACGGGCACGCCCAGGCCCCGCACGAGGCGGTCGAGGGCATCATCCAGCAGGGCCACGGCCTCCTTCGGGGGCACGGCGCGGTCGTAGACATCCCCGGCCACCACCAGGGCCTCGGCACGGGTCTCCCTGGCCATGGCCGCCACCTGGTCGAGGGCGTGGGCCTGGTCCTCCAGGAGGTTGGCGTTGCAGAGGGTCTTGCCGAGGTGCCAGTCGGAGGTGTGGAGGAAGCGCATGGGGTTCCGGAAGGTGGTGTCGTCTTCCGAGTATTGCATCCCAGAACGACGAAGCCCCCTTGCGGGGGCCTCGTCTGCAGGTCGGGGAAGGAACTACTCCCGTTCCGCCTTGTTGAAGGCGTCAGCCAGGGTCGCCTTCTTGAACTCGGGCTGACGGGCCTTGGCGGCTTCCATGTCGCCGCGCTCCATGTCCTGCTCCAGCTGCTTGACGGAGAGGCCGATGCGGCGCTCGGTGGGATCGAGCTTCACGATCTTCATGGTGAGCTCCTGGCCGGCGGCGAACTCCTTCTGGATGTCCTCCACCCGCTTGCGGCTCAGCTCGGAGACGTGCACCAGGCCCTCGATGCCGTCGCCGAGGTCGACGAAGGCGCCGAAGTCGGTCAGGCGGGCGATCTTGCCGGTGAGCACGGCGCCCACATTGTGGTTCTCGAAGAAGATCTCCCAGACATTGGGCTCCATCTGCTTCACGCCGAGGCTCATGCGCTGGGCCAGGGGGTCCAGGTTGAGGACCTTGGCGGTGACTTCGTCGCCCTTCTTCACGATCTCGCCGGGGTGCTTGATCTTCTTGGTCCAGCTGAAGTCGGACACGTGGATGAGGCCGTCGATGCCCTCTTCCAGCTCGACGAAGGCGCCGAACTCCGTGATGTTGCGCACGGTGCCCGTGACGATCATGCCGGGCTGGTACTTCTCGGCGATGGCCATCCAGGGGTTGGGGGTGATCTGCTTCATGCCGAGGCTGATGCGGCGGTTCTCGCTGTCCACCTGCAGGATCAGGGCCTCGACCTGGTCGCCCAGGTTGACCATGCCCTTGGCGGACTTGACCTTCTTGGTCCAGCTCATCTCGGAGACGTGGACCAGGCCCTCGATGCCGGGCTCCAGCTCCACGAATGCGCCGTAGTCGGTGATCGAGACGACCTTGCCCTTGACGGTGGCCTGGATGGGGTAGCGCTCCTCGACGGAGAGCCAGGGATCCGGGAACTTCTGCTTGTAGCCGAGGCTGACGCGCTCGGTGTCCTTGTCGTACTTGAGCACGGCCACTTCGACCTTGTCGCCCACCTGGAACATCTCGCTGGGGTGGTTGAGCCGGCCCCAGGACATGTCGGTGATGTGCAGCAGGCCGTCCACACCGCCGAGGTCGACGAAGGCGCCGTACTCGGTGATGTTCTTGATGGTGCCCTCGACCAGCTTGCCTTCCTCGAGGCCCGCGAGGGTCTCTTCCTTCAGGCTCGCGTTGATGGTCTCGAGGAACAGCTTGCGGGACAGCACGATGTTGCCCCGGCGGCGGTTGACCTTGATGACCTTCATGTCGAAGGACTTGCCGAGGTAGGGATCCAGGTTGCGGACGGGCTTCATGTCCACCTGGCTGCCGGGCAGGAAGGCGCGGATGCCGATGTCCACGGCCAGGCCGCCCTTGACCTTCTCGAGCACCGTGCCGTGCACGGTCATGTTGGAGCGGAAGGCCTTCTCGACCTCGTCCCAGATCTTCATCTTCTCGGCGCGTTCGCGGCTGAGGCGCACGTTGCCGTTGGCGTCCTCGAGCATCTCGAGCAGCACTTCGACCACGTCGCCCACCTGGACGCCCTGGGTGCCGTCAGGGTTGTTGAACTCGTCGAGATTGACGGTGCCCGAACCCTTGTAGCCGATGTCGATGATGACGTCCTTGCCGCGGATCTCCACGACGACGCCACGCACGACCTCTTCCTCACGCAGGCCGCGGGTCTCGCCCTGCAGCGCGGCCATGAACTCCTGGCCTTCCTCGGTGCCGTCCTCGATATACCCCGAGTCGAGCACGGTGATGCGGCCCATCTGCTTGGAGCCCAGGCCCTTGATGATTGCTTCTAACTTGGACATGTAAGTCCACCTCTTTTGGTTGCGCCCACGCTCTGGTGGTGCGCTGGAATCCCGGCACACGAAGTCCGGCAGAACGGACAGGTTATCGGGGAATGCCTTGAGAGGCCAGGAAAAAGGGCCGGGCAGCCTTCAGAGTGTGTTTTAGAATTCGCACGGACCGCGCTGGGAGCGCCGGGCGAGCATGGCTAGGAGAGGGCCCGCAGGCATGGTGGTTCCATGCTTAGGGCCCGGGACGACGCCAGGCGACGCCCGCCGGCCCAGCCCGGAGGGACGGCGGCCAGCCGCGCGCCCAGCTGTGTCACCGCGCTTGGACGATGTCCCGCATCGCCCTGCGCACGCTTCCTTGCTGGATCACGCGGCTGACCACCGTCGCGGCTCGCGGGAATTCTAAAACGCACTCTTAGACCGAGATGACCACGATCTCGGGGTCCACTTCCTTCTGGAGCATGCCCTCGATGGCCACCAGGGTGCCGGTGAGGCTGGCGGGGCAGCTGCCACAGGCGCCCATATACCGGATCATGACCTGCTTCTCGTGGCGACCGATCAGCTCGAGGCCGCCGCCGTCCGCCGCCAGGGCGGGCAGGATGGCGCTCTCCAGCACCATGCGGATGTCCTTGAGCATGGGGTCGTTCTCGTCGTCCACCTTGCTGAAGACCCGGGGTCCTCCGGCCGCGGGGGCCTGCCCGCCACCGGCACCCGCCGCAGCGCGGATGGGCGCGGCCAGCAAGGGCAGCATCTCGGGCCAGCCCTTGTCGTCGGTCTTGGTGACGGTGAGGAACTTGTCCTGCATGAAGACCGAGGTGACGTTCCCCACGGCGAAGAGGCCTTTGGCCAGCTCGTCGTGCTCGGCGGTCTCCGCGTTGGGGAAGGACTTGGGGAAGCCCAGGGCCACGGCTTCCTTCAGCACGAACTTCACGGCGTTGGGGTTGGGGGTGTATTCGATCTCGGCGATCTTCGGCATGGCTATTCCGTACTCGCTTCTTCCTCGCCTTTCAGCGCGGCGTGGAGGGTGGCCCAGGGGAGGACGGCGCACTTCACGCGGCTGGGCAGGTCCCTGACGCCGCTGAAGAGGGTGAGCTTGCCCAGCAGGGGCGCCTGGGTGGCGGGGTCCAGGTCGCCGCGCACCATGCCGCGGAACTGCTCGGCCATGGCTTCGGCCTCGGCGACGGATTTCCCCTTCACGGCCCCGGTCATGAGGCTCGCGCTCGCCGTGTCGATGGCGCAACCACTGCCCTGGAACTTGATGTCCTGCACCACGCCGTTCTCGATGACCAGGGTCAGGTCGAGCTGGTCGCCGCACAGGGGGTTGAAGCCCTCGGCGTGATGGGTACAGGCCTCAAGCTTCCCGAAGTTCCGGGGCTTCTTGTTGTGCTCCAGGATCACCTGCTGGTAGAGCTCGCGGGGGTCGGTCATTTGAACAGCTCGATGGCCTTCACGACGGCCGATACCAGGATGTCCACTTCCTCGCGGGTGTTGAAGTAGGCGAAGGAGGCGCGGGTGGTGGCGGGTACGCAGAAGCGGGTCATGACGGGCTGGGCGCAGTGGTGGCCGGCGCGGACCACGACACCTTCGCCATCCAGCAGGCTGCCCATGTCGTGGGCGTGGATGCCCTCGACCACGAAGGACAGGACGCTCGCCTTCTCCTTGGCGTTCCCCAGGATGCGCAGGCCGGGAATGGCCTCCAGGCGCTCCGTGGCGTAGGCCAGCAGCTCGTGCTCGTGGGCGGCGATGCGGTCCAGGCCCAGGGCCGTCACGTAGTCGAGGGCGGTGCCGAGGCCGATGGCGGCGGCGATGGGCGGGGTGCCCGCCTCGAACTTGCCTGGCGCGGCGATGTAGGTGGTCTTCTCCCAGCTGACGGAGCGGATCATGTTGCCGCCGCCGTGCCAGGGGGGCATGGCCTCCAGGTGCGCCAGCTTGCCGTAGAGCACACCGATGCCCGTGGGACCGGACAGCTTGTGGCCGCTGAAGGCGTAGAAGTCGGCATCCAGGTCCTGCACGTCCACCTGGAGGTGGGGCACGGCCTGGGCGCCATCCACCAGCACGGGCACGCCCTTGGCATGGGCCCTGGCGATGATCTCCTTCACGGGGTTCACGGTGCCGAGGACGTTGCTGACATGCACCACGCCGAGGAGCCTGGTTCGTTCGGTGATGAGCTCATCGAGGGAATCCAGGATCAGCTCACCCGCATCGGTCATGGGGATGACCTTGAGGGTGGCGCCCTTCTCCTGGGCCAGCATCTGCCAGGGCACGATGTTGGCATGGTGCTCCATGGCGGACAGGAGGATCTCGTCGCCTTCCTTCACCATCATCCGGCCGAAGGTCTGGGCGACGAGGTTGATGGACTCGGTGGTGCCCCGGGTCCACACGATCTCCTTGATGGAGGCGGCGCCGATGAACCGGCGCACCTTCTCGCGGGCGGCCTCGTAGAAATCGGTGGCCTCCTGGCTGAGGGTGCTCACGCCCCGGTGGACGTTGGTGTGCTCATCCCGCTGGTACTTCGTCATGCGCTCGATGGCCTGGACGGGCATCTGGCCGCTCACGGCGCTGTCGAGGTAGACCACCGGCTTGCCGTTCAGCACGCGGGAGAGCAGGGGGAAGTCCTTGCGGATGGCCGCCACGTCAAGGGGCTGGAGGGCGGTGCTCATGTGAGGTCCCCCAGCGAGGTGGCCTGGGTGCGGGCCATGACGACCTGCCGCAGGGCGCGGCGCAGGCTGGCCACGGGGATGTGGGTGAGCACGTCCGCCGCGAAGCCGTAGGTGAGGAGGTTGCGCGCATCGTCGGCGTTCATGCCGCGGCTCTGGAGGTAGAACAGCTCCTCGGGATCCAGCTGGCCCACGGCGGCGCCGTGGCTGCACTTCACGTCGTCGGCGTAGATCTCCAGCTGGGGCTTGGTGTCCACCCGGGCGGCTTCCGAGAGCAGCAGGTTGCGGCTCTGCTGCCGGGCGTCCGTGCCCTGGGCGCCCTTGGCCACGAGGATCTGGCCGTTGAAGACGGCCCGGGCCTTCCCGTCCACGATGCACTTGTGCAGCTGGTGGCTGGAGGCGCCCGGCTCGGCGTGGTGCAGGAAACTGTGGGTGTCGGCCACCTGGGCGCCATCCAGCAGGGCCAGGCCATCGAGGCTGGCCTCCGCGCCCTCGGCCAGGCGCACCCAGGGCTGCTGGCGGGAGAGGCGGGCTCCGAAGCTGAGGGTGCGGGAATGGTACTGGGCGCCCTTGCCGACCTCGGCCTTGAGGGTTCCGAGGTGGAAGGCCTCGCTGCTCTCGCGCTGCACGCGCTCGTGGCGCAGGACGGCCCCTTCCGCCACATGGACTTCAACCACTGGGCAGCTCAGGTAGGTGCCCTCGCCGTGGTGCTCCTCGACCAGCTCCAGTTCCGCGCCGCGCTCCAGCATCACAAGGATCCGGGGGAAGACGGCGATGGGTGTCTCGGCCTTGGTGATGAAGAGCAGGTGCAGGGGCAGGGCCACCTTCAGGTTCTTGGGCACCAGGATGACGGCGCCATCCTCGAAGCGGGCGGTGTTCAGGTCCTCGAAGACGCACTTCGCAGCGCCGTTCCCGATGCTGCCCAGCGCATGGCAGGCTTCGCTGGCGTGGGACATGGGGAAGTAGCGCACCCCGGCGGGGACGGCCGAGGCGCAGCTGGCGTGGGAGGCATGGTGGCCGTTCACGAAGACCTGACGCGTGCCCACCATCTCGGGGAGCAGGTGCCCGGCGATGTCCACGGTGGCCCGGGGCGCGGGGCCGAAGCCGGTGGCGGCCAGGGCCTTCAGATCCGTGTACTTCCAGTCCTCGTCGGAGGACGTGGGTAGGTCGCGGCCCGCCAGCCGCCGTTCCGCCGCTTCGCGCAGCGAAGCCCACTCGGCGGGTCTGGGACCGCTGAGCAGGTCTGGCAGCAGGCTAGAGCCGACTGTGGCCGTGGTCATCGGGTGCCCCCGGCGGCGGCTTCCTCCAGCACCCAGTCGTAGCCGCGGTCCTCGAGCTCCGTGGCCAGTTCCTTGCCGGCGCTCTTGAGGATGCGGCCGCCGGAGAGCACATGCACGAACTGGGGCTGGATGGTCTCCAGGATGCGGGGGAAGTGGGTGATGATCAGCAGGGCGCGATCGGGGCGCTGGAGCCTGTTCACGGCGTCGCCCAGGACGCGCAGGGCGTCGATGTCCAGGCCGCTGTCCAGCTCATCCAGGATGGCCAGCTTGGGTTCCAGCACGGCCATCTGGAGGATCTCGTTGCGCTTCTTCTCGCCGCCACTGAAGCCCTCGTTGAGGCTGCGGTCCAGGAACTCCTCCTTCATGGCCACGAGCTTGATCTTCTCGTGGATGAAGTCGTCGAACTCCAGCGGATCCAGCTCGTCGCGGCCCTCGGCCTCGGCCTTCTTGTTGTAGGCCAGCCGCAGGAACGCGGCGTTGCTCACGCCCGGCACCTCGATGGGGTGCTGGAAGCCCATGAAGATCCCGGCCCGGGCCCGGGCATCGGGTTCCAGCTCGAAGAGGTTCCTGCCTTCGTAGAGCACTTCGCCGCCTGTGACTTCGTAGGCCGGGTGGCCCACCAGCACCTTGCCCAGCGTGGACTTGCCCGAGCCGTTGGGGCCCATGATGGCGTGGATCTCCCCCGCCTTGAGCTCCAGATCGATCCCCTTCAGCACCGGCGTGCCGTTGATCGAGGCGGTGAGGTTCTTGATGGAAAGCATGGGCACTCCGGGGGTCATCCGACACTTCCTTCGAGCTTGAGCGACAGCAGCTTGGTGGCTTCGACGGCGAACTCCATGGGGAGCTCGCGGAAGACGTCCTTGCAGAAGCCGTTGATGATCATGCTGATGGCTTCCTCGGCGGGGATGCCGCGCTGCTGGAAGTAGAGCAGCTGCTCTTCGCCGATCTTGCTGGTGGTGGCCTCGTGCTCCACCCGCGCGCTGCGGTTCTGCACCTCGATGTAGGGGAAGGTGCTGGCGCTGCAGGACTGCCCGATGAGCATGGAATCGCACTGGCTGAAGTTGCGGGCGCCCTCGGCCTTGGGCTGCACCTTCACCAGGCCGCGGTAGCTGTTGGAGCTGTCGCCGGCGCTGATGCCCTTGCTGATGATGGTGCTCTTCGTGTTGCGGCCGATGTGGATCATCTTCGTGCCGGTGTCGGCCTGCTGCTTGTGGTTGGTGAGGGCCACGCTGTAGAACTCGCCGATGCTGTCGTCGCCCAGCAGGATGCAGCTGGGGTACTTCCAGGTGATGGCGCTGCCGGTCTCCACCTGGGTCCAGCTGATGTGCGAGCCCTTGCCCTTGCAGAGGCCGCGCTTGGTCACGAAGTTGAAGATGCCGCCCACGCCGTCCTTGTCGCCGGCGTACCAGTTCTGCACCGTGCTGTACTTGATGGAGGCCCGGTCCAGGGCCACCAGCTCCACCACGGCCGCGTGCAGCTGGTTGGTGTCGAACTGGGGTGCGGTGCAGCCCTCCAGGTAGCTCACGCTGGCGCCTTCCTCGGCCACGATGAGGGTGCGCTCGAACTGGCCCGACTCCTTGTTGTTGATGCGGAAGTAGGTGCTCAGGTCCATGGGGCAGGCCACGCCCCTGGGGATGAACACGAAGCTGCCGTCCGTGAACACCGCGCTGTTGAGGGCCGCGTAGAAGTTGTCGGAGGAGGGCACCACGCTGCCCAGGTACTGCTTCACCAGGTCCGGGTGGGACTTCACGGCCTCGCTGAAGCTGCAGAAGATGATGCCGACGGCGGCCAGCTTCTCCCGGTAGGTCGTCGTCACGCTCACGGAGTCGAAGACCACGTCCACGGCCACGCCCGCCAGGGCCTCCTGCTCGTGGATGGGCACGCCCAGCTTCTCGAAGGTGCGCCGCAGCTCGGGATCCACCTCATCCATGGAGGCGTACTGGGGCTTCCTGGGCTTGGGGGCGCTGTAGTAGACGATCTTCTGGAAGTCGGGTTTCGGGTACTCCACCTTGGCCCACTCGGGCTCGACCATGGTCAGCCAGTGGCGGTAGGCCTTGAGGCGGAACGCCAGCAGCCACTCGGGTTCCCCCTTCTTGGCCGAGATGAACCGGATGACGTCCTCGTTGAGTCCGGGCGCGACGCTGTCCGCCTCGATGTCGGTCACGAAGCCGTACTTGTATTCCTGGCTGGTGACCGCATTCAAGGTGGTGCTCATGCCCGCCTCCCGTGGGTTCTATTCTGGAATCTCGACTAAAATTGTCAACTTAATACGCAGTGCAGTCGATCACGCCTGGTTCAGGCCTCCGTAGCCCCGTCCAGCTCCTTCAGAAGTCCCCGGATCTGGTTTTTCACGCCCTTGGCCTGGGAATCGTTGAGATCGCCGGGCTCGGCGTCCAGCCCGGCCTTGAGCAGGGCCCGGGCCTCCTCCCGCTCGCCCAGGCCCGCCAGGGCGGCGCCCAGCTGGAAGTGGTTGATGAGGGTGGGCTCCTTTTCCAGCAGGGGGTCCAGCAGGTCCAGCACCTCCTGGTGCCGCTTGAGGGCCAGGAGGTACTGGCCCAGCAGGGTGCGGGCGCGGGGTTCCATGCCCGGCAGGGGATGGGCGTGGAGGCGGCGGACCTCGACCAGGTCCTGGTCCGTGATCTGGCCGTTCATGAGGCGGTAGGCCTGGCGCATGAGCGCGGCCTCCCAGGCGCCGGTGCTCTTCGGATGGCGGGTGAGGAAGGCATCCAGGATCCGGGCGATCTCCGCCTCGCGCTTCTGGGCCATGAGGTGTTCCAGGGCCAGGCGCAGGGCCAGGAAGCAGAGGCGCGGGTGCCGGTCCGAGCAGGCGAAGTCCAGGGCCGCCTTCAGGGTCTTCTCCGGGTTCCGGAGGAAGGCCAGCCGCAGGTCCAGCCACTCGGAGCGCTGGCTCTTGCCCTTGCGCCGGACCCGCTTGAGGAGGAGGGTGGCGGGCTCCAGCTGCTCCTCGTCCAGCAGGGTCTCGACCTCGTCCAGCAGGGTCTGGGTGCCGGTCTTGCCGTCCCGGGCCTCCCGCAGCTGCTGGTGGTCCTCGGCGTCCACCATGAGCAGGAGGTGGGGGTCGCCGGGATTCTGCATGAGTAGTTCCTGGAGGATGGCGAAGGCCTTGGACCGGTCGCCCTGCTGGAGGTAGGCCTCGGCCAGGGACTCCCGCACGTGGAGGTCGCCGGGCAGGTAGGCGCTGGCCTCCTTGAGGATGGGTACCGCGAGGGCACTCTCACCCCGGGCCAGGTGGACCTGGCCCAGCAGCACCAGGGTCTCGCCATCCTTGCGACGGGCCACGGCCTCCTGGGCCGCCTCCAGCGCGCCCTGGAGATCCTCCTCGTCCAGCAGCAGCTCTGCCAGCAGCATGCGGGGCTCGGGATCCTCGGGGCGCAGGTCCGAAGCCTGGTGCAGGGCCTCGATGGCCTGATCCGCCTGGTCGGGCAGCTCCTGGAGCAGCTTGGCGAGCAGCATCCAGGCCTCGAAGTGGCGGGGACTCAGGCTCACGGCCTTGCGGACCAGGCCCTCGGCCTCCTCGAAGTTCTGGGCGGCCTCATGCAGGGAGGCGGCGGTGAAGATCAGCTCGTAGTTCTTGGGGTCCAGGGGCAGGGCCTGGCCCAGGCGCTGGGCGGCGCCCGGCAGGTCGGCGGCCTCCAGCAGGGCGGTGGTCTCCAGCAGGGCGCGCTTGAGCTGGGACATGGACTTGGGCCGGGCGATGGGCAGGATGCGGGCGCGATAGCGGGTGAACAGCTCGCGGGCGCTGATGAGGTGCAGGTTCTCCTCCACCAGCTGCTCCCAGCGCTCGGAGAAGGCATGGGCGTCCAGCTGGCGCTTCTGCTCCATCTCCTGCACCAGGGCCATGAGGCCGTTGCGGAGCATCACCTCGCTGCGCTCCAGCTTGCCCAGCTGGTCGGAGACGGTCTCCAGGTAGGTCTCCACCCGGCGCAGGGTCTCCTCCAGCCCGGTGATGCGCTCCAGGAGGTGCTCTTCCAGGTCCTCGCCGCCTTCCGGCTCGTCCGGCTCGTCCTCCCAGGTCTGGTCCCCGGCCAGGATGAGGAGACGCGTGCCGCATTTCACGCACGTCTCCCGGTCCCCGGGGTTCCAGGAAAGGCAGTTCTGACAGTAGGAACCAGGCAGATCGTTGGCCATGATTCCAGGATAGCTGGCCCTGGGGGGCTGAAGGTTTTATCCTGAGGCCCGCGAGGGCGGCCCATGAGTGACGAGCAGGAACGCCAGGACAAGCGGCAGGAGGCCATGGAGTGGGTGGGGAAGGCCTACCAGCTCCACATGAAGGGCGAGGTGGCCAAGGCCATCGGCCTCTACACCAAGTCCATCGAGATCTGCCCCACGGCCGAGGCCTACACCTTCCGTGGCTGGGCCCGCTCCTTCGAGAAGGACTACGCCTCGGCCATCGAGGACTGCCACCGGGCCATCGACCTGGATCCCGAGTTCGGGAATCCCTACAACGACATCGGCGCCTACTACGTGGAGCAGGGCGAGCCCGACGAGGCCATCCCCTGGCTGCGCATGGCCCTCAAGGCCCAGCGCTACGAAAGCTACTGCTATCCCCATTTCAACCTGGGCCGCGTGTACGAGGCCAAGGGCCAGCTGGACAAGGCGCTCGAGCACTTCCGGAAGTCCCTGGACGAGAACCCCCGCTACGCCCTCGCCGCCAAGGCCGTGGAGCGAATCAAGGACAAGCTGGCGCCCAGGGATCCGGAGAAGATCGGCTGAAGCCCGTCTCCGGGGTGTTCCGGGACCGTCGGCTCAGGAGCCGCCGGTGCTTTTGGCGAGCTTGACCTCGTACATGAGCGCGTCCCCTTCCGCCAGCAGCGCCTCGATGGAGGTGTGCCTGGCCGGGTCGAAGCTCACGATGCCGCAGGAGAAGGCGATGTCGTAGCCGCGGTCCACCTCGCGGTTGTGGGCTTCGACGGCCTGTGCGAACTTCGCCATCACGCCCTCGGCGGACTCCCGGGAGGTGTGGGTGAGCAGCACGACGAACTCATCGCCTCCCAGCCGCGCGAAGAGGTCTGAATTCCTGAAGGACCGCTTCAGCAGGTCCGCGCAGACGGTCAGGGCGAAGTCGCCCTCCGCGTGCCCGAAGGCATCGTTGATCGGTTTGAACTTGTCCAGATCGATGAAGGCCAGGGCCGCCGGCTCGCCCTGGCGGGCGCAGGTGTTGAGGCTGTGCTGGGCGAGCAGCATGAACCCCCGCCGGTTCAGGATCCTGGTGAGCTCGTCCAGGGTCGCCAGCTGGAAGGCCGCCAGCTCGGCCTCCACCATCGCCGCGAGGTCCCTCAGCGTCTGCGCGTCATCCGGGTCGAAGCTCCTCGGCTGTTGATCGATGATGCAGAGCGTCCCCAGCTTCTGGCCATTGAAGGCGCGGAGGGGGCAGCCCGCGTAGAAGCGGATGTGGGGAGCTCCCAGCACCAGGGGATTGTCGGCAAAGCGGCTGTCCCCGGCAGCGTCGGGAATGACGAAGATGTCGTCCCCGAGGATCGCGTGGCCGCAGAACGAGATGTCGCGGGGTGTTTCGGCGGCGCCGAGGCCGTCGCAGGACTTGAACCACTGGCGGTTCTCATCGATGAGGCTCACCAGGGCGATGGGAACCCGGAAGATCCGCTTCGCCATGCGGGTCAGCCGGTCGAAGCGCTCCTCGGCGGGGGTGTCCAGGACATCCAGGGCCCGGAGGGTCTGCAGTCGGCGGTCTTCATCCTGGGGGATCTCAGGCGCCTTCACGGGGAATCCTCCACTCGGACGGTTGGTGGGATGGACAGGTGCCGGCCGGTTGGTTTGCGCCGGTCCGGCCTTCCAGGCCTCGACCATGATGCCGGATCCGGGACCGAGCCGGCCCCCGTTCTCCGGGAGGCGATAGAGGCCTCCTTCGCCGCCGGATCTGTGCTGAACTGGAGGGGAGGTCCGCCATGAAGTTCACCATCGCCCACAGCCCCGATTCCGATGACGCCTACATGATGGCCCCCCTGGCCCTCGGGTGGCTGGACCCGGAGGAGTTCGAGATCACCTTCGTCCGCAAGGACATCGAGACCTTGAACGCCGAGGCCACCGAAAGCCGCTACGACGTCACCGCCATCAGCTTCGGCGCCTACCCGGAGCTGCTGGGCCGCTACGACCTGCTCACCGCCGGCTCCAGCATCCAGGAGGGCACCGGCCCCTTGGTTGTGAGCGGCAAGCCCCTGGAACCGGCAGGGCTGAAGGGGCTCACCATCGCCATTCCTGGCCGGCGCACCAGCGCCTACCTGGCCATGCGGATCTGGTGCAAGTCCCTGGGCTTCGAGCCCAAGGTCGAGCTGCTGCCCTTCGACCAGATCCTGCCCGCCGTGGCCGAGGGCCGCTTCCAGGCGGGCCTGCTCATCCACGAAAGCCAGCTCATGTACCACGACGCGGGCCTGCGCCTGGTGGTGGACCTGGGCGCCTGGTGGAAGCACGCCTACGATCTGCCCCTGCCCATGGGTGGCAACGCCATCCGCCGGGACCTGCCCAGGGAGGTGAAGCTGCGCTTCGCCGTCCTCATGCGCAAGAGCGTGGAGATGGCCCGCGCCCGGCACTGGGAGAGCGTGGACTACAGCCAGTCCTTCGGCCGCGGCATGGACCGCGAGATGATCGGGCGCTACGTGAACGCCTGGGTGAACGACTTCACCGTGGATCCCGGGCCCCGTGGCCGCGAGGCCGTGGAGAAGCTGCTGGGGCTCGAGCCTGTGTGGATCCAGGGATAGACCCTGGCACTCTGAGACCGGTGGGCGTAGCCTGGGGTCCCTTCCGGGGATCCCATGCCCAGGCACACGGTCCACAGCCGCGTCGACGCCTCACCTGAAACGGTGTGGGCCGTGTTGCTGGACAAGATGGTGCATCCCCAGCGCTACATCGAGGACGCGCTGGATGCCGAGATCCTGGAGCGGGGCACCTCAGGGGTGGTGCGGCGGCTGGTGCTGCCCGGGGGCGTGGCTTTCCGGGAGCGCATCACCGCGGATTCCCGCAGGGGGACCGTCACCTTCACCTTGCTGGATCACCCGGTCTACGAAGGGACGGTGGTGAACCGGCTCCAGGTCTCGCCGGAGGGCGAGGTGGAACTGACCTTTGAACTCGATTGGACGATCCGTACGGATTGTGTGGATGATCGGGATCCCCAGGAGCCCTTGGCCCTCATCCGCAGCTCGGTGATGCACACCAAGCGGATCGCCGAGGCGCTCGAGAACGGCCGCTGAGGACACCTATTCCCGCATCGCCTCCAGCCGAATGGGCACCCGCATCGTCCGGCCTTGGCGCTGGATATCCAGCTGGGCGCTGCCACCCAGGGGCAGGGCCTCGATGGCGTCCAGCAGGGAGTCCCAGTCCTCGATGGCGCGGCCATTCACGGCCTGGATGAGGTCGCCTGGGAACACCCGGCGGCCCTCGGAACCCACGCCCTGGAGGCCCGCCCGGGCGGCGGGACCGCCGCGGTAGACCTTCCCCACCATCACGCCCTTCTGGGGGCCGAAGGCCCGCTCCACCAGCCGCGGCGCCACGGGCTCGAAGCCCAGGTCCGCCCGCTCCAGCTTTCCCCGGGCGATGAGCTGGGGCACCACGCGGTTCACGGTGTCCACGGGCACGGCGAACCCGATGCCCGCACTGGCCCCGCTGGGGCTCTGGATGGCCGTGTTCACGCCCACGAGCCGTCCGGCGCTGTCCAGCAATGGCCCGCCGCTGTTGCCGGGGTTGATGGCGGCGTCGGTCTGGATGACGCCGCTGATGCGCCGCCGGGTGACGCTCTGGATCTCCCGGCCCAGGGCGGACACCACGCCGGTGGTCAGCGTCTGGTCCAGACCGAAGGGGTTGCCGATGGCCAGCACGGCCTGGCCCACCTGCAGGTCGGCGCTGGTGCCAAGGGGGATGGGCCGCAGCTTGGGCGGGGTCCTCGTCAGCACGAGCACGGCCAGGTCCTTGTCCGGGGCCCCACCCACATAGGCGGCCTCATGGCGGCTGCCATCCGCCAGGGTGATGAAGGCGTGGGTGGCGCCCTGGATCACATGGAAGTTCGTCACCACGTGGCCCTGGGCGTCCCAGATGAAGCCGGTGCCGGAACCCGCCGGGACCTCCACCACATCCAGCCCGAAGAAGTCCCGGGCGCGCTCCTCGGTGGTGGTGATGTAGACCACGCTGGGTGCCGTCTCCTTGAATCGCTGAGCCTGGATCCGCTCCCATTCGTAGAGGGGTCCCCGGGTCTCCACGGAACGAGGTTTCGCCAGGCTGGGAGTGAGGGCATGGCCGCACCACCCGGCCAGCAGGCCCGCGGATAACAGGCCGAGGATGAGGACGCTCCGTCGCATGGGACCTCCAGGGCGGAACTCAATCTATCTGCTTCCAAGGTCAGGTCAACCCCTTGCAATCGAGTGTTTATGATTTTTGTTGAACCCCGGCTTGACACATGACTCATATACACTAAGATTTTATTCGGAAACGTCATCATGGCCTGTATCACAGGCGCGTGATTGCACGGGACCCCATTCACAAGGAGGAACTCATGACCATCCTTCGCACCCGCAACCCCCAGACCCTGCCGGCCACGGCCGCCAGCCTGGAGCCCTTCCGCCTCATGCGCGACTTCATGCGCTGGGATCCGCTCCGGGACTACGATCTGGCCACCCCGGCGGCCGCCTTCATGCCCAGCTTCGACGTGAAGGAAACCCCGGATGCCTACCAGTTCAAGGCCGACCTGCCCGGCATCCTCGAGGCTGACCTGGAGATCAGCCTGGAAGGCACCCGCCTCACCGTCGCCGGCAAGCGCGAGGAGGAGGCCCTGAAGGACGGCGAGCGCGTCCACCTCGCGGAGCGCAGCCATGGCCAGTTCAGCCGCACCTTCACGCTCCCGGAGGATGTGGAGGGCGAGAAGGTGGTGGCCGAGCTCCGCAACGGCGTGCTCACCCTCATGGTGCCCAAGCGCCCCGAGGTGCGGCCTCGCAAGATCAACGTCAGCCTCGGATAAGGTCGTCGCCAGACACGAAAAGGCCCCGGTTTCCGGGGCCTTTTCGTGTCAGTTGTAGAAGAACTGGGGGGGGCCGAAGGTCCCGGGGCTGCTGGCTTGATTGAAGCGCACCACGATGTCGCCGTCCGCCAGCACCAGGTCCGGGCGGCCGTCCCCGTCCATGTCGCCGATGGCCACGCCCATGGGCCCCCAGACGCCCCGGTAGGTCGTGGGCGTCAGCAGGGCGCCGGCCGTGGCGGGATCCTGGAGGAACACGGTCACGCTGCCCGGGTCGCCGGGCAGGCCCGAATTCGCCACGACCACATCTACCTTGCCATCCCCGTTCAGATCCCCCACGGCCAGGGCGGCAGAGCGATAGCCGGTGGTGTAGTGGACCGGCGGCAGGAAAGTGCCCGCGGTGGCGCCCTGGATCAGCACGCTCAGGCCCTGGGTGCCGGGGCTGAGGGTGGCGCCGTAGTTGGCGGTGAGCAGGTCCAGCTTGCCGTCCCCGTTGAGATCCGCAGCCTTGATGGCCACGGGCTGGACGCCGGTGGGGTAGTCCACGGCGCTCTGGGCGACGAGGGTCGGGGAGAACTGGATCTGGCGCAGGACGGAGACGGTGTTCGCGGTCGTGGCCACGGCGATGTCCAGCGTGCCGTCCCCGTCCAGATCCGCCACCGTCACGGCCTGGGGATCGCCGCCTACGGGGAACGTGAAGGGGGCCGGGAAGGTTCCCGCGGTGGCTCCCTGGAGGAAGACCATGACGTTGTTGGCGCCGCTGGCGGCCACCACGATGTCCGCCTTCCCGTCGCCGTTCACGTCACCCACGGCCACGTCCAGCGGGGTGCGGCCAGGGGTGGCGAGCACGATGGCGGGCTGGAAGAAGCCCGGCCGGGCCGGATCGGCCAGCCGCACGCTCACGGTCTGGTCCTGGGCATTGGCCACCACAAGGTCAGGCCGGCCATCTCCGTTCACGTCCGCCACCACCAGGTTGGCGGGTTCGGTGCCCACGCCGAAGCGGGTGGGCATGGCGAAGGCGCCCGCAGGCCCCTGGAGGCGCGTGGAGACATAGCCCTGGGTGGCCACGCCACCGAAGTCCGTGGAGACCAGGCCCAGGATGTCGGGCTGGCCGTTGCCGTCGATGTCCGCCACGGCGATGGCGTTCACCAGATAGCCGGAGATGGGGCCGTCGTGGTAGTCCGATCCCGAGCAGCCCAGCAGGGCCAGGAGGCCGAGAGATCCGAGGAGGAGAGAGGTGCGTGGGCGCATGGCTGCTCCGTGAACCTGTGGAAACAAGGATGTGCTGTTGGACCGGGAGCCGCAAGAAGGCAGGAGGTTGGACCCGGAGACGGGTCCCCGGGTTGAGGCGCGGTCAGACCGATTCGACGCTCACCTGCCAGCTGACCAGCTCCCGGGGCAGGAGGGCCGGCCAGTAGGCCACGATCTCCTGGGCTTTGGGCCGTCCCCCCGCGAAGCCGGTGACACCGGCGGGGCCGGCGGTGACCAGGGGGGCCATCTCCCGCCCGAAGCGCTCCACTTTTTTCCGATCCGGATCCTTGACACTCAAGCGCAGGACGATCTCGGCGGGATCGTCGGGGGCGGGCGCGATGCCCGCGTGGACCGTGCTGGCGCCCAGGAACTCGGCGTCCGTGTGCTCGTATTCGAAGCCCGCCGCCTTCAGGCGCTTCCAGACGATGTCCGCGCAGAGACGGGCCTTCTCCAGGGCCCGGGGACCGCAGAGGGTCAGCTGGCCCGTGGCCTTGTAGCCCCGGAGGTAGGCGCCGCTCACCTTGAGGAAGGGGGTGCGGGGCTTGCCGGTGATGCCGAAGACGCGGACCCGGTCCGGTCCGGCCTGTTCGAGGCGGATGCTGGTGAAGTCGGCGACCACATCCGGTGTGATGTAGTTGTGGGGATCGCCCATCTCGTAGACCAGCTGCTCGCTGACGGTGTCCACGGTGACCATGCCGCCGGTGCCCGCGTGCTTGGTGATGACGAAGGTGCCGTCCTCGGCGACTTCGGCGATGGGGTAGCCCACGTTCCAGAGCTCGGGCACTTCCCACCAGCGGGTGAAGTTGCCGCCGGTGCTCTGGGCGCCGCACTCCAGGATATGACCCGCCACCGTCCCTGCAGCGAGCCGGTTCCAGTCGTCCGCAGCCCACTTGAACTCGTGGATGAGGGGCGCCAGGGTGAGGCCCGGGTCCGTGCAGCGGCCCGTCAGCACGATGTCGGCGCCAGTATCGAGCGCCTCCACCATGGCCTGGGTCTGGAGGTAGACGTTGGCGCTGAGGATCTCCCGGGGCGCGTCAAAGAGGCCCTCGCCCGTATCCATGTTGGCCAGCTTCAGCCCCTGGGCCTGGAACTCGGGCAGCCGCGCCAGCACGTCGTCGCCCGTGACCGTGGCGATCTTGAGGCCCGTGACACCCAGCTTCTTGGCGACTTCCAGCACCGCGGCACGGCAGGCCTCGGGGTTCACGCCCCCGGCGTTCGCCACCACCCGGATATTCTTGGCCTTCAGCTGCGGCAGCACGCGCTTCATGAGATCCACAAAGTCGGTGGCATAGCCCAGCTGCGGATCCTTCCGCCGCTGCTTCTGCATGATGGAGAGGGTCACTTCCGCCAGGTAGTCCAGCGTCAGGTAGTCGATGCCGCCAGCCCCCACCAGCCGGACGGGGGCGTCGATGCTATCGCCCCAGAAACCCTGCCCGTTGGCAATGCGCACAACCTTCGACATATGAAACTCCGATCGAGACGGATGACCAGTCTATCTGAGGAGCGGTCACTCGTACCGGAGCGCCTCGATCGGGTCCAGCTTGCTGGCCTTGGCGGCGGGGTAGAGGCCGAAGATGAGGCCGATGGCGGCGGGGACGGCGAGGGCGCTGACCAGGGCCCAGAGGGGCACGGCGCCCATGGTGCCCAGCAGGGCCTTGCCGATGGCGGCGCCGAGGACGAACCCGAGGCCCACGCCGATGGCGCCCCCCATGATGCAGAGGAAGGCGGCCTCGATGAGGAACTGGAGCATGATGTCGTGGCGCTTGGCGCCCACGGCCTTGCGCACGCCGATCTCGCGGGTGCGCTCGGTGACGCTCACCAGCATGATGTTCATGATGCCGATGCCGCCTACCAGCAGGGCGATGGAGACCATGCCCCCGGCCACGGCGGTGATGGTGCCGGTGATGCCGCTGATGATGCCGGTGATCTGCTTGGGGCTGAAGACCTTGAAGCCGCTGGGTTCGGTGCCGCGCAGGCCCTTGATGCGGCGCAGGGACTCCTCCACCAGCTCGGCGCCGTCGTCGGCGGAGAGGCGGGGATCCACGCGGGCCTGGAAGAAGAGCTGCCGCCGCTGGGCCTCTGTGAGCTGGGCCATGCCGGTGGTGAGGGGGATGAGGATGTTCTGGTCCGGGTCGTTGCCCAGCTGCGCGCCCTGTTCCTCCAGCACGCCGATGATCTCCAGGCTGAGGGTGGGCGTGCTGATGATCTTGCCCAGGGGGTTGCCCTTGAGCCCCAGCTTCTCGATGACGCGGGGGCCGATGATGGCCACCTTGTTGCCCAGGCGCAGATCCGAGGGCACGAAGTTGCGGCCGCCCACCAGGGCGATGCTGTTCAGCTCCAGGTAGGTCTCGTCAGTCATGATCAGGTTGACGTTGGCGCTGCGGCCCTCGGCCTTCACCTCGGTGCCGTTGAAGAAGAGGGGCGTCACCTGGGTGATCTGCGGCACGGACCGGGCCAGCCGCCGCATCTCATCCAGGGTCATGTCCTTGTTCTTGATCTTCGTGTACTCGGCGAAGGGCATGTCCATGGGGAAGACGGGGCGGATGAAGATGGTCTGGCTGCCGGCCCGCTCCACCTGCTTCAGCACGCTGGTCTTGAGGCCCTGGACGAGGCTCACCACCACGATGACCGCGGCCACGCCGATGATGATGCCCAGCGTCGTGAGTGCCGAGCGCATCTTGTTGGCCTTGAGGGCCCGGATGGCGGCGGAGAGGGGTTCGCGGACGTCCATTACTTCTTCGTGTCCTTGGTCTTCGCCAGCTCGCTGTCGGACCTGGCCCGCAGGCTCACGGAGGCCTTCGACTTCAGCTCCTTCAGCTTCCGGATGGGGCCCGTGAGCACCTTGTCGCCCTCGGCCAGGCCCTCCTTCAGCTCGAAGAACTGGGTGTTCGCGATGCCCACCTGCACGGTGCGCTCCTCGGCCTTCCCGTTCCTGAACACCATGACGATGTTCCGGGAGGCCGGCGCCAGGAGCCCCTGCTTCTGGGCGTCCTCCAGGCTGCCTTCGCGCTCGAGCACGGCCTGGAGGGGCACCCGCAGGACGCCCTTGACCTCGTGGGTGAGGATGACGGCGCGGGCGCTCATGCCGGGCCGCAGGTTGTCCAGGTCCGCGCGCTGCCCCGCGAGCACCACCTTCACCTTGTAGAGGTTGGCGTCGGTGCCGACCTTCTCGGTGCCCGTGGCCACTTCGATGACCGAGCCCTGGAAGACCTTGCCGGGCAGGGACTCCACGGTCACCTGGGCGGTCTGGCCCACCTTGGTGCGCACCACTTCGCTTTCGTTGACCTTGATCTCCGCCTGCATCTCGCTCATGTCGGAGATGATCATGAGCGTGGCGCCCGGCAGGTTGCTCATGCCGGGGATGGCGGTCTCGCCCTTCTCGGCCTTCAGGCTCGTGACCCGGCCCGTGATGGGCGCGCGCAGCGTGGCCTTGGACAGGCCATCCCGCATGGCCTTCAGGTTGGCCTCGCTCTGGGCCACGGCGGCCCGCGCACTGCTGTAGGACAGCACCGCGCTCTCCTTGACGAGCTTCTGCTGGCGGAAGTCCTCATCTGACATGAGGCCCTGCTGGCGGAGCGATTCGTACCGGGGGAAGCTGTCCACGGAACGCTTCATGGCGGCCTCCAGGCGGGAGGCGTCCTGCCGGGCCGCGTCGAGGGCGCCCTGGGCCTGGGCCTGGGCCTGCTTGAGCCGCTCCTGGTCGATGGTGACGAGCAGGTCGCCGGCCTTCACGTCCTGGCCGTCCTTCACGTGGATGGCCTTGATCTCGCCGGCCACGGAGGTGCCGATGTTGATCTGGGTCTTGGCGCGGATCTCGCCGCTGGCGCTGATGGTCTCGCGGATGTCGCCGCGGCCGATCGCGTCCCAGGAGAAGGCGCTGTCCTCGTCCCGGGCGCCGCCGAAGGCGATGCCCAGGATGATCAGGACGACGAGGGCGGCGGCGCCGCCGAGGAGGAGCTTGGTGTTCCGGGACGCCATCTAGCTGGCCCTGAGGAGGCTGAAGCCGAGGCCGAGGAGCAGGGGCAGCAGGGCGCAGATCAGGGCCCCGGTGGTCTTCATGCGGACCAGATGCCGGAGGGCCAGGAAGGCCAGGGCGGCCTCGGCCAGGCGGAAGATCTCCAGGCTGAAGAAGAAGGCCTGGAGCCGCAGGCTCTCCGGATGGAGGAAGTAGCCCAGGGAGGTGGGCGCGATCCGGTCGGGCGTGAGGCCACCGATGGGCCGCATCAGGCAGATCACCGCGATGAGGAGCAGGAGGGGCAGCTTCACCAGGCCCGGCACCACGGCGGCGCTGAAGGCCTGGAGGTAGCTGGGGGCCTCGCCCTCGGGCAGGGCCTTGCCCACCAGCCAGTAGAAGAGGCCCAGCACGGCCAGCACCGCAGGTGTCCCGAACAGGGAGCCCAGGATGCCGAAGGGCATGATGAACTTCTTCTGGACCTCGATGATCGTGTCGATCTGCGCGGACTGGATCTGGGGGTTCCGCTCCAGGATGGGCCGCAGCATCTCGTCAATGTCCACCTTCAGGCCCCAGATCACCGCGACCACCAGGCTTGCGACGATGATGGCGCCCAGGGCCCAGGCCCAGCTGGGCGCCTTGTTCAGGCGCTGGAAGAGCTCCACGGGGGCCGTGAACACACCCGCGATCTGGTCCATCAGTCCCGGCGGTTGTGGCCGCGGGTTCTCGGGCTGCTGGCCATACAGGGAGGCGGGCTGCTCAGTCATGGGAGGCTCCAAAGGTATGACGGCATGAAGAGATAGATGATCGCATTCTCCCACCTCCTCTTACGATGGTGGAAATTCCTGTCCGCCCGGGTGGGTCCGCCCTCCCGGGCCTGACACTTCGTCAAGGCCTTTCCGGGAATCCTGGCAGGTCCACCGCCCGGGCCTAGAATGATCCTTTCCCTGTCGAGCCACCCCATTCCGGAGAATCCCATGGCCACCCTCGCCGCCAAGTCCGAAGCCCTGATCGCGCAGGAAAACCAGTACGGCGCCCACAACTACCACCCCCTCGATGTGGTCTGCACCAAGGGCGAGGGCGTCTTCCTCACCGACGTGGACGGCAAGAAGTACATGGACTTCCTGGCCGCCTACTCCGCCGTGAACCAGGGCCACAACCACCCGAAGATCGGCGAGGCCATGATCGCCCAGATCAAGACCCTGGCCCTCACCAGCCGCGCCTTCCGCAATGACCAGTTCCCGCCCCTCCTCGAGAAGCTCTGCAAGCTGACGGGCTTCCAGAAGGCCCTGATGATGAACAGCGGCGCGGAGGCGGTGGAGACGGCGCTGAAGGCCATGCGCAAGTGGGGCTACGACAAGAAGGGCATTGAGTACGGCAAGGCCGAGATCATCGTGGCCGACGGCAACTTTCACGGCCGCACCACCACCATCGTGGGCTTCAGCACCGATCCCGACAGCACCAGCAAGTTCGGCCCCTTCACCCCCGGCTTCGTCATCGTGCCCTACGGCGATCTTGAGGCCGTGAAGAAGGCTGTGAACAAGAACACCTGCGCCATCTTCATGGAGCCCATCCAGGGCGAAGGCGGCGTCATCATCCCGCCCAAGGGCTTCCTCAAGGGCCTGCGCGAGGTGGCGGACCAGAACAACCTCCTGCTGGTGCTGGACGAGATCCAGTCCGGCCTGGGCCGCACCGGCAAGCTCTTCGCCTTCGAGCACGAGGACATCCGTCCCGACGGCGTCACCATCGGCAAGGCCCTCAGCGGCGGCTACTACCCCGTGAGCGCCTTCCTGGCCAATGACGAGGTGATGGATGTCTTCACCCCCGGCATCCACGGCAGCACCTACGGCGGCAACCCCCTGGGCTGCGCCGTGGCCAGCGCCGCCCTCGACGTGCTGGTGGACGAGAAGCTGGTGGAGAAGGCCGCCGAGCTGGGCAGGCACCTGGAGGCCCGCCTCAAGGGCATGAAGACCGACAAGCTCAAGGAAGTGCGCGTCATCGGCCTCTGGGCCGGCGTGCAGCTCAAGCCCGAGGCCGGCGGCGCCCGCAAGTACTGCTACCTGCTCAAGGACCGGGGGATGCTCTGCAAGGACACCCACGTGGACACCATCCGCCTGGCGCCCCCCCTTGTCATCACCAAGGAGCAGATCGACTGGGCCGTGGATCAGCTGGAAGCGGTGCTCCAGGCCTGAACTTCCGGGGAAGTCACAACCCCGTGACTGACGGAACGCCCAAGTGATGGGAAAATGAAGGACCTAAGCGGGAATTTCATAGCCCGCGGAGATGCCCTTCATGCTGACGCTCCCCATGATCCTCCTGCTGGCCCTGGTTCCGGGGGAGGTCGCCCCGCCCCCGGAACCACCCGGTGTCCGCGCCTCCGGGGCCATCCCCCCGTTCACGGGGGATCCGGCCCCGCCGGACTGGGTGCGCCTGGAGTCCCATGCCCTCGCGGATCCCGACTGCCGCCACTACGCCTACGAGGTCTATGCGGGCGACACCCAGTGGCTGGTGCGGTACGTGATGTTCCCGGAGGAGCGGGAGGAGTTCCGGGAGATCGAGCAGGTCTTCCTCTTCCCGAAGGTGAAGGGGAAGGGGAAGGCCGAACGGGTCGCCCCCGCCGAACTGCAGATCGAGCCCCTGGCGGCCCGCTGGAAGGGGCGGCTCTTCCGGCTGGTGGACCGCCGCGACCTGATCCGGGAGTGATTCCGGTCGGCCGGAGCGGTAGCTCGGGGCCTTCCGTCGGAACCGCCTACTCCTTCTTCGGGAACAGCTTCTCGAACTCGGGCTCGTCGTGGAGAAGGGCCAGATCCGGGTCGCGCCAGGCCCAGTCGGAGTCGCGGTAGCCCACCCGCCAGGCCTTCGCGAGCGCGTCGAGCGCCTCCGGCTTCTGGTGCATCTTGCAGAAGGTGCAGGCGGCGTTGTAGAGGATCAGGGGCTCGTTGGGGCGGAGGGTCATCGCCAGCGTCGCCTCCCGCTTGGCCTCCTCGGAGCGCCCCATCTCGGCGTAATAGGACGCGACGAGACCGCGGGCCCGGGCATCCTCGGGCACCTCGCGCAGGTGCGCCTCGAAGGCCTGGACCGCCCGGACCCTCAGGTTGCTCAGGGACTCCTTCTTGGCCAGGGCCCCCAGGGCATTCATGATGGGCGGATAGACGTTGTAGTCGGTCCCGCTGGCCTCGATGGCCTCTTCGGCCAGGGCTGCGACCTCCTGATACAGGCCCGAGGAAAACAGGCAGCGCAGCAGCAGGTAGTAGGCCCCCTCGCAGTCGCGCTTCCGGGTGACCACCCCGCGGACGATCTGGGCCGCATCGAGGTTCTCGCCCCGGGAATAGAGGATCCAGGCCTGGGCCACCATGACCTCGGGCAGGTCCGGCCGCAGCGTCACGGCCTTTTCCGAGGCGGCGCGCGCCCGCTCGATCCAGGTCTGATCACGCTCGTACAGCCAGTAGCACTGGGCGCAGACGTTCGCGATGGCCGCGTGGGCCTGGGCGAAATCCGGGTCCTGCCGCACCGCGTCGGCGAACATCTCGAGCGCGAACTCGAGATCCTGCCGGGTCAGCCGGCGGGCGTAGCTCCGGCCCCGCAGGTAGTGGTCGTAGGCCTGCATGTTCTCGGTGGGCTTGGCCGCGAGGGCCTCCTTCTCCTGCGGGGTCAGCTTGACGCGCAGCGCCTCGGCGATCTTCCGGGCGATCTCGTCCTGGACCTCGAAGACGTCCTTCATCTCGCGGTCGTAGCGCTCCGACCAGACCGGGTGGTCGGTGCGCGTGTCCACCAGCTGGGCGTTGATCCGCAGGCGCTCCCCGGCCCGCCGGATGCTCCCCTCCAGCACGTAGGCCGCGCCGATCTGCTGGCCGATCTGGGCCGTGGTCGCGGACTTGTCGCGATAGGCGATCACCGTCGATCGCGAGAAGGTCTCCAATCCCCGGATCTTCGACAGCTCGGTGATGATGTCCTCGGTGATCCCGTCGCGGAAGTACTCGTCCTCCTTGGCGCCGCTCAGGTTCTGGAAGTAGAGGACGGCGACGGAGCGCTTGGCCGGGCTCGGGGTCCCGCCTTTCGAGTCGGCCAGCTCGGCAGCTCGCCGCTGGCCCGAGTCGAGGTCGCGCTTCAGGCGGAGCAGGTCGGTCTTCAAGTCGGTGGCGGTCTGGTAGCGCAGGTTGCGGTCCTTCTCGAGGGCCTTGCCGATCACCTGGCCCAGGGCGGCGGGCACCTCCGGCTTGACCTCGGCCAGGGGCTGCGGATCGCGGTTGAGGATGGCGTCGAACACCACCGCCTGGGTGTCGCCCTGGAACGGCAGCTCGCCCGTGACCATCTGGTAGAGGACGGCACCCAGCGAGAAGAGGTCCGTGCGCGCATCGGTCAGCTGTCCGCGGGCCTGCTCGGGGGACATGTAGTGCACGGTTCCCAGCACCATCCCGGCGACGGTGAGGTCGGCGCGGTCCACCGAGGTCTCGAGCCGGGAGTCCTGGCCCGCCGCGCCCAGGTAGTTCGTCAGGGCCGAGATCTTCGCCAGCCCGAAGTCGAGGATCTTGATCTGTCCGCGGGAATTGAGGACGAGGTTCACGGGCTTCAGGTCGCGGTGGATGATGCCCTTCGAGTGCGCCGATTCCAGGGCATCCGCGATCTGGATGCCGAGATCGAGCACCTCTGTGAGATCCAGGGCCTGGCGCCCGATCCGCTTGGCGAGGGTCTGGCCCTCGAGCAGCTCCATGACGATGAAGTGCTGCCCTTCGTGCTGCTCGATCGAATGCACCGTGCAGATGCCCGGGTGGTTCAGAGTCGAGGCCGCCCGGGCCTCCCGCTGGAAGCGCTCCAGGATCGATGGCTCCCGCTGCAGCTCTTCGGACAGGATCTTCACGGCCACATGGCGCCCGAGGTGGGTGTCCTCGGCTTCGTAGACGACCCCCATCCCCCCGGAGCCGAGCTGGCGCGTGATCCGATAGTGCGAAACCGATTTCCCGACCAGTGCGTCCGTCGCCATCCCGGTTACCTCGACACTTCACGGTGTTGCCTGTCCCTACATACGCCCGGCCATACCCAAGGTCAAGGGGCAGTCCTGGCCTTGATGGCCCTTTTCAAAAACAGGCCACGGCATTTGATATGGTCTTGTTTTTCTTGACGCTCGGGAAGATTTCTTCACCCGGAGGCGAGCTGGAGTTGTGACTGATGGCGCAGTGGTGGTCCCGGCCCGGGAGTAGCCTGGGGAAAGATCTCCCCACAACCCTCACCACGATCTGACCTCCGGGAGGATGTCCATGGGCCGCAGTCCCTTCGCCACGGGTCTGGACAAGAACCAGGCCAACCATGTCCAGCTGTCGCCGCTCACCTTCATGGAGCGCGCCGCCATGGTCTTTCCGCGCAAGAAGGCCATCGTCCACGGCGACCGGACCATCACCTGGGGCGAGACCTATGCCCGCTGCCGCCGCCTGGCCTCGGCCCTGGCCCGCCGCGGCGTGCAGCCCGGCGACACCGTGGCGGCCATGCTGCCGAACGTGCCCGCCATGTTCGAAGCCCACTTCGGCGTGCCCATGGCCGGGGCCGTGCTGAATACCCTCAACACCCGTCTGGACGCGGAATCCATCGCCTTCATGCTCAAGCACGGCGAGGCCAAGGTGCTGCTCACGGACCGGGACTTCGCCCCCACCATCCGCCGCGCCCTGGAGCTGCTCGAAGGTCGGGAGCTCCTGGTGGTGGACGTGGACGATCCCGCCGCCAAGGGCGACCTGCTGGGCTCCATCGAGTACGAGCAGTTCCTGCGGGACGGCGACCCGGACTTCGCCTGGCAGCTGCCGGCGGACGAGTGGGACGCCATCTCCCTCAACTACACCTCGGGCACCACGGGCAACCCCAAGGGCGTGGTCTACCACCACCGGGGCGCCTACCTCAACGCCGTGGCCAACGTCCTCAGCTGGAACATGCCGCCGCACTCGGTCTACCTGTGGACCCTGCCCATGTTCCACTGCAACGGCTGGTGCTTCCCCTGGACCGTGGCCGCCCTCACCGGCGTCAACGTCTGCCTGCGGCAGGTGGAGCCCAAGGCCATCTTCGATCTGATCCGGCGCCACGGCGTGACCCACTTCTGCGGTGCCCCGGTGGTCCTCGGCATGCTCATCAACTCGGCGCATCTCATCCCCGAGGGGCTGGGCCACCCCGTGTCCGCCGCCGTGGCCGGGGCTGCGCCGCCGGCCGCCATCATCGAGGGCATGGAGAAGCTGGGCGTCAGCATCACCCACGTCTACGGCCTGACGGAGACCTACGGCCCAGCCGGGGTCTGCGTGAAGCGCGAGGAGTGGAACGACCTGCCCCTTGGGGAGCGCGCCCGCCTGAACGGGCGCCAGGGCATCCCCTACCTCCTGCAAGAGGCCATGACGGTGATGGACCCGGCCACCATGGAGCCCGTGCCTGCCGACGGTGTGACCATGGGCGAGATCATGTTCCGCGGCAACATCGTCATGAAGGGCTACCTCAAGAACCCCACGGCCACGGCGGAGGCCTTCGCCGGCGGCTGGTTCCACACCGGGGACCTGGCGGTGCTGGAACCCGACGGCTACGTGAAGATCAAGGACCGCAGCAAGGACATCATCATCTCCGGCGGCGAGAACATCTCCTCGCTGGAGGTGGAGGACGTGCTCTACCGCCATCCCGACGTGCTGGTGGCCGCCATCGTGGCCAAGCCTGATCCCAAGTGGGGCGAGGTGCCCTGCGCCTTCGTGGAGCTGAAGGAGGGCGCCACGACGAAGGAGGAGGACATCATCGCCCACTGCCGGACCCACCTGGCCCGCTTCAAGGTGCCACCCATGGTGGTGTTCGGCCCCATCCCCAAGACCTCCACAGGCAAGATCCAGAAGTACGTCCTGCGCCAGCGCATGAAGTCCACAGACGCCCTGACCTGACCAAAGGGCTCCGGCCCCGCCGCACACGGGAAAGTGTGCGGCGGGGCCGGAATGGGGCAGGGACTTCGTCCGCTCAGAAACTGAGGTTCTGGGTGGTGGTCGCCCCACTGGTGACGGCGAAGGTGGCGCTGTGCACCGACCGCGTGAGGGTGGTGGTTCCGTCCGTGTTCAGGGTGCTCCGGAGCGCCTGCACCTGGTAGCTGCCCACGGGGATCGTGAGGAAGGCATAGGTTTCAGAGGCCGTTCCGACCGCCGTGTTGGCGGAGGCCACCATCAGGTTCGCAGTCCCCGAAAGGCCCGTGGGCAGCGGCTGCAGGAGGTAGACCGTGTCGCTCTGCGTGGTGGCGGCGATGGGGCTCAGGGTTCCACCCACGCCTCCGACGCCGAGCGCCAGAGTGAAGCTCAGGTTCGCGGTGGCGGTGGCCTGGCTGGTGGACAGGATGATGGCCCCACTGGCCTGGGCACTGTAGACGGCGGTGCCGACCACGGGCTGGCTCACCACATAGAAGGTCTGGTTGATGGGCAGGAGGTTCAGGGTGTAGGTGCCCGTGGCGCTGGTGATGGCGGTGCGGAGGAGCGTGACCTCACCGGCGGCATCGATGGACTGGGCCATGACCTCGGCGCCAGCCAGCGGGAGGCCCGCAGGGCCGGTCAGGGTTCCCGACACCGAGCCCGTGGCCACCTGCATGAAGCCGTGGACGACGGGGCGGAGGATGTAGCTCGCCGAACCCGTTTCGACGACATGGATGGAGTGGGCCCCATCGAAGTCGATCCAGACATCAGCGGTGGTGCCGGCCTGGACGGTGAAGGTCAGAGGGATCTTGATCCCACTCTGCATGCCCGAGGGGACCGTCAGGGGAACCGACGTCCCATCCGCCAGGATGAGGGTGTTCCCACTGCCCAGGACGAGGCGCAGCATCTGGTAGGTGCCCACGCCGATGGTGTGGTTGGACGCCAGGGCCTCCACGACTCCGCCCTGCAAGGTCAGCAGGTCTATGGTCTTGTTGGGGCTGGCCACGGTGATCCAGCCGCTGTCATCCGAGGTCCCGGACTGGTGGATCTGGACTGACTGGACGTTGAGGTTGATGGCCTTGTAGGCCGTGGTGGGGCCGTCCACAAGCGTCACCGAGACGGACCCGTTCGCCGAGCCGTCCGCCGAAGTAGAGCCGTGATCGCGGCCTCCACAGCCGGTGAACAGCAGGGCGGCCGCCGCCAGGGTGGCCAGCACTGACGTGATGGGGGTGAAAAGACGCATGACATCCTCCTTCGAGGGTTCGGGGTTGATAGGGCGAAGGTCCCGGCAATCGCAAGCCGCGGTGACCAGAAGTCCTGGGTCAACCCAATTGCACTTTTCGAGCCCATTGATTAAGTATAATTATTTTATTATTTATATTTACGGCTCTCACCTTCGAGGGAAGGCTGCCCGATCGATTTGACGCGGCCACGCCAGCCATTCCGTCAATTCGAAGGAGCGAGCTGGTCGCGATCAGGTCAGGACTCGGCCCGGGCCGGGACGGCCGGCGTCCGGAACCGCGCCAGCAGCAGTCCCGCGCCCAGGGCGATGCCGAAGGTGGCGAGCCACACCGCCCGGGGGCCCACCTTGGCGTAGGCCAGCACGCCCAGCCAGGGGCCCAGGGCCAGCGCCGCGGCGAAGCAGAGGGACAGCAGGCCCATGTATTCGCCGCGCCGGTCCGGCGGCGCCAGGGTGGCCACGGCGTCGCTCATGGCGGGGAAGAGGGTCATCTCGCCGAAGGTCCAGATGATGGTGGTGAGGATCAGCGTGGTAGGTCCCGTGGCCCAGGCCGTGAGGCCGAAGCCGAAGGCGAAGAACAGCGCTCCCAGGAGAAGCTGGCGGCCGTGGGGCCAGCGCGCCATGGCCAGGTTGAGGGCCACTTCCAGCGCCACGATGAGCAGGGTGTTCACCGTGAACAGCAGGCCGTAGAAGCGGCTGCCCAGGCCCAGGTCGCGCACCACCCACAGCGGCAGCGTGCCCTCGATCTGGAAGAACACCATCAGCATGGGGATGAAGGGCAGCAGCAGGAAGGCCAGGCGGCGGTCGCGCCAGGGGCTCGCGCCCGGCCCGTGGCCATGGGGCACGACGGGCCGGGGCCGCGCCTTCAGCAGCAGCCCCAGCAGGATGGCACCGGCCAGGGTGCTGAGGCCGTCGGTCCAGAACACCCAGGTGTAGCTGTGGTGGGCGATGATGCCGCCCAGGGCCGGACCCACAGCCATGCCGAGGTTCACGGAGAGGCGGTGCAGAGCGTAGACCGCCTTGCGCTGCTCAGGTGCGGCGAGGTCCGCCAGCAGGGCCATGGCGCTGGGCCAGAAGGCCTGCGTGAGGCCCGCCCAGAGGAAGATCAGGGCGAAGAGCACCGGTTTCGTGGTGGCGAAGGGGATGACCAGCAGCAGGGCGCCGGAGGTCCACAGGCTGGCCTTCAGCACGTGGACATGCCCCAGCCGGTCCGCCAGCCGGCCCGCGAAGGGGCCCGCCGCCAGGGCGCCGGCTCCGTAGACCATCATCCCGAAGCCCGCCTCCTCCGGCGTCCAGCGGCGGCCCTGGGTGAGGTAGAGCACGAGGAAGGGCAGGGCCATGGTGCCCAGGCGGTTCACCAGGGTGCTGGCGCAGACCAGCCAGACTTCGCGGGGGAGGCCGCGGAGGCCTTTCCAGGGGTTCATGCCTGGCGGCCCGCCCGCGGGCGGCCGCTGCGGCACCACTCGCTCCAGCTGCCGACATAGAGGGCGGCGCCAGGGAGACCGGCGACCTCCAGCGCAAGCAGGGTGTGGCAGGCGGTGACGCCGCTGCCGCAATGGACGGTGAGACGGTCCACGGGCAGGCCGGCCAGCAGGGCCCCGTACTGGGAGCGGAGCTCCTCGGGCGGCTTGAAGCGGCCGTCGGGCTGGAGGTTGTCGGCCCAGGGCAGGTTCACCGACCCGGGGATGTGGCCCGCCACGGGATCGAGGGTTTCGCTGTCCCCGCGCCAGCGCTCCGCGGCGCGCACGTCCAGGAGCTTGCGCGTGCCGTCGCGGCGGATCGCCTCCACGGCCTCCGCGTCGGCCATGGGCAGGCGCCAGCGATCCGCAGGGTAGGGATCCCGCGGCTCCGGAGCCGGGACCTCCGCCGTCAGGGTCAGGCCGGCTGTCAGCGCGGCCGGCAGGCCGCCGTCGAGCACGGCGACGCGTTCGTGCCCCAGGGCCCGCAGCATCCACCAGAGCCGCGCCGCGGCATTGCTTCCGCCGGCGCTGTCGTACGCCACCACTTCAGTGTCGGGTCCGATGCCCCAGGCGCCCACCTGGGCGGCGAAGCGGTCCAGGGGCGGCAGGGGGTGGCGTCCGCCCCGGGCCGGGTCGTGGCCTGGGTCGGAGGCCGTGCTGAGCTGGCGGTTCAGGTCCGCGTGGAGGGCGCCGGGGAGGTGGCCGGAGGCGTAGCCGGCCGGGTCCTGGCGGACGTCGAGCAGGCGGACCGAAGCGAGGTGTTCCCGGAGGTGGGCGGCGGAGAGCAGCGGCATCCGAGCAGTATGAAGCGGCTGGCCGGGGCATTAACCTGAAGACTTGATGATCGCTCCCGGGTCCCCGTGGCCCGGGGCAGACGGGAGCCCCCATGTCCGATGCCTATGTCCCTGAATCCCGCTGGCGCACCCTCGGCGCGGCGGCGCTGGTGGGTGGGGGCCTGCTGCTGGTGGGCCTGGTGGCCTTCCGGGGCCTCTCCGGTCGTGGTGGCGGTGCCCCCGCGGGGGCGGATGTCCGCAAGGTGGCCTTCCGTGACGCGGAGGGCGCCCGGCGCACCCTGGCGGACTATCGGGGCAAGGTGGTGGTGGTGGACGTGTGGGCCACCTGGTGCCCGCCCTGCCGCAAGTCCCTGCCGGAGGTGGCGGAGCTCCAGAGGTCCGGCGGTGACCGCTACGTGGTGCTCCCCATTTCCGTGGACCGGGGCGGCTGGGAGGATGTGAAACCCTTCCTCGCGAAGAACCCGCAGCTGGGCCTCACGGCCTACCTGCCGGACGGGGCGGAGGGCCTGGAGCCCTTGGGGGAGATCCGCGGGATCCCCACGACCTTCATCATCGACCGCGAGGGCCGGGTGGTGAAGAGCTGGGCGGGCTACGGCGAGGGCATGACGAAACGGGCGCTGGACGAGGCCCTGAAAGGGCACTGACATGGCCGCTTCGCCGGCCCCGGTGGAGGGCTGGGCCGTCTGGGCCCGACCCCTGGGCTGGCTGGCGCTGATCGCCTTTGGTCCTCTGGCGCTCCTGCCCACACCGCTGTCTCTCCTGGCGCGTGTCTGGATCGTGCTGCTGATCCTTGGGGCCTGGACCATCCTTGTGGCCGCCTTCATCGGCGCCCTGGCCGGGGCGGCCACGCCGGTGACGGTCTGGCTGGAGCTTCACCTCCGCGCCTGGGTGGCCCGCTTCGCGCCGGATCCGGAAGCCCTCTGGCTCCACTGGGCCCGGCAGGCCCACCGCATGGACCAGGCGCACCGGTGCCTGGACCGGGCCGTGCGCCTGGGCGGGGCCGAGGCCCTGTTCCAGGAGGGGCTGGTCTTCCTCGAAGGAGGCTTCGGCGCCGGGGGGCAGGCCACCGCCGTGGCCCGCCTGCGGCAGGCGGCGGAACGGGGCCACCCGGAGGCCGGCTTCCGGCTCGCGGAGGCCCTCCGGACGGGCCACGGAGTCCTGCGGGATCCGGCCCAGGCCGCGGCCTGGTACCAGCGGGCGGCGGCAGCGGGATGCGGGGCCGCGGCGGCCTGGCTGGCCCGAGCCCATGCCGAGGGGGATGGCGTAGCCCAGGATGGAGAGCAGGCCCGCCGCTGGGCCGAGGCCGCGGATCGCCTGCGTCCCCACCCGCCTCTGAGCCGCAGCCTCCTGCGGCACGATGCGGCTCCGGAAGATGCGCTGATCCGGCTCGGCGCCCAGGTGGCGGACCGGGTCGGGAGGGCGGCGGAGCGGGTGGTGGCCCGCCGGGCGGGGCGCTGGGCCCTGGGGCTGGGGACCGTGGTCCTGGCCTGCCTGGCCCTGGGTACGGCCGCGACCCTCTTCTGGGCCGGGTCCTCGGGGCTCTTCCACCTGCCCCTGATCATGCTGGGGCCGCCGGCGCTCCTGCTGGCCTGGCAGGCCTGGCGGTTGCGCCGCGAGGGGCCGCGAGGCGGGCGGGACCGGCTCCGGGAGGCGGCGGAGGGCGGCGATCCAGAGGCCTGCTACCGCCTTGGGCTGGCCTACCGGCAGGGGAGCGCCCGCCTGCCCAAGGATGACCTCAGCGCGGCGGTCTGGTTCCGCCGGGCCGCGGAGGCGGGACACCGGGAGGCCATGGCGGCCCTGGGCGAGGCCTATCTGGGAGGCCATGGCGTCATGCGCGATCCCCGCGAGGCGGCGCGGTGGGCGGAAGCCTCGCGCCGGGAGCCCGCTAGCCCCTGAGCAGGGAGGCCACGGACGCGACCACCTGGTCCGGCGCGGCATCGCTGGGCAGGCAGGGGTGGTCGCCGGGCACGGCGTCGCCCACCCCCAGGAAGGGCAGCCCTGCGGCTCGCGCGGCTGCCAGGTCGTGCGGGCGGTCACCCACGTAGAGGTGGGGGCCCGGACCACCCTCCAGGGCCCGGCGCAGCAGGTCCGTGCGGTCGTGGCGGGGCAGGGAGCCCAGCCGGGGGATGGCCGGATCGATGCCCAGGGTGGCGGCCTTGAAGGCCAGCAGGTCCGGGGCGTTGCCCGAGACCAGCCAGACCGGGTGGCGCTCCGCCAGCCGGTGCAGGGCTTCGATGATGCCGCCATAGGCCACGGCCGCCTGGCACCCGGGTGCGAACACCGCCTGGAAGCGCTCCACGCAGGCAGCCTGATAGGCCGCGTAGCCGGTTTCATCGAGGCCGGAGCCGAACCGCAGGCGGTGCAGCTCGTCCACGATCTCCCAGTCGGTGGAACCCAGGCAGCGGCCGAGATCCTCCGCCGTGGGCGCGGTGCCCCAGAGTCCGCCCAGGGCCTCCCGCAGCAGCACGAAACCGGAACTGAAGTGGCCGAGGGTCCCGTCGAGGTCAAAGCAGAGCGGCATGGCCCAGGATCGCATGAGATGGCATCCTCGAAGGTGAGGATGGTGGTTCCTTGATCCGATTGGCGCTCCTTCTGGTTCTCTCCCTTCCCGCGGCGGCGCAGGAGGGCTTGCGGTACCGCATGCAGGTCTGGATGCGCGGCGAGTCCGCGCCCATGGAGACACGGTTCCGCCTACTGGCCACCGAGGGCACCACCAGCCACAACCGGGTGAAGAAGCCCCGCATGGGCGGCTGGCGGCTGGAGGCGGACCGCACCCAGGGGACGCCCTACTCCCAGGCCATGCTGCTGGGCCGGGCCGAGCGCCTGCTCTACCTGGCGGGGCCCTCGCCGCAGACCCACGCCGAGCCCATCGCCTTGCGCTTCGGCACCCGCAGCGTGCCGGTCTGGAGCGTGGAGATGCCCAAGGAACTGCACGCCTCCACCGTGCTGGTGGAAGTGGCCCCGGGGCTGCTGGCCCTCTGCGACCTCAGCGCCCGCTTCGAGAAGGGCGACCTGGCGCGCGTGGAGCTGCACCTCGAAAGCCTGGACGGCACCGGGTCCCTGGCCCCAGCCGAGGCCGGGACGGTGCTGCTCAGCACCCTGCGCGCCTGGGCCCAGGAGGCCCGACAGGACCCCGAGGACGGTGCCACGGTCCGCTAGACGCATCCGGCTGAGAGCGGTGGCTTTCGGCATCCGGGCTGGGGCTTCAGGCCCCCAGGGTTTATCCTGAAAGGCTCGGAGGGATCATGCCGTTCAGGGACGAGTGCGGAGTATTCGGGATCTGTCCCCAGACGGAAGCTTCGCGGCAGACCTACCTGGGCCTCTACGCCCTCCAGCACCGGGGCCAGGAGGCCGCCGGCATCTGCTCCGGCGATGCGACGGGGCTCCACCTGCACAAGGCCCTGGGCTACGTGGCGGACGTGTTCTCCGAGGCCGTGCTGGATTCCCTGCCCGGCGACGCCGCCATCGGCCACACGCGCTACTCCACCACCGGCGGCAACGTGGCCTCCGCGGCCCACCCCTTCCTCATCCACGGCCGCTTCGGCCAGGTGGCCCTCTGCCACAACGGGAACCTGACCAACACCGAGACGCTGCGCGCCGCCCTGATCGCCGACGGCCACACCTTCACCAGCCCCTCGGATTCCGAGGTGTTGCTGGCCCTCATCAACCGGGCCCAGGCCGACACCCTGGAGGATGCGGTGGTCTCGGCCCTCCGCCAGGCCGAGGGCGCCTACTCCCTGCTCGTCCTCACAGAGCACACCCTCATCGCCGCCCGGGATCCCCGCGGGTTCAGGCCCCTGGCCATGGGGCACATGAACGGCACCACCGTGTTCAGTTCCGAGACCTGCGCCTTCGACCTGGTGGGCGCGGCCTACATCCGCGACGTGGCCCCCGGCGAGATGGTGGTGGTGCCCCGGGATGGCAGCCCGCTGCGCTCCGTCTTCCCCCTGCCCAAGGTCCAGCCGAAGCCCTGCGTGTTCGAGCATATCTACTTCGCCCGGCCCGACTCGCTGGTGTACGGCAAGAGCGTCATGGTCGCCCGGCGCGAGATGGGGCGGCTGCTGGCCCTGCGCCACCCCGTGGAGGCGGATCTCATCGTGCCCGTCCCCGACAGCGGCGTGAGCGCGGCGCTCGGCTACTCCGAGCAGTCCGGCATCCCCTTCGACTTCGGCATCATCCGCAACCACTACGTGGGCCGCACCTTCATCGAGCCCAAGCAGAACATCCGCAGCTTCGGCGTGAAAGTGAAGCTGAACCCTGTGCGCCACCTGCTGGCGGGCAAGCGGGTGGTGCTGGTGGACGACAGCATCGTGCGCGGCACCACCAGCAAGAAGATCGTGCAGATGGTCCGCGAGGCCGGCGCGAAGGAGGTGCACATGCGCATCGCCTGCCCGCCCACCACGCACTCCTGCTTCTACGGCATCGACACCCCCAAGCGGCAGCACCTCATCGCCTCGTACATGTCCCTGAAGGAGATCGAGGGCTTCGTGGAAGCCGACAGCCTCGGCTACCTCGATCTGAAGGACCTCGAGGCCTGCATGGGCGATGACGGGCAGGGGTACTGCTACGCCTGCTTCACCGGCGACTACCCGGTGGTGCCGGAACCGAAGGCCTAGCCTGGGCTCACAGCACGGCGCAGCGGGTCGTCTCCTTCGCGCTGAAGGCCTTCCCCAGGGCCGAGCCCTGGACGTCCGCCTGCTCGTCCAGCACCAGCAGCCGGTTCTGGGCGCGCTGGAACCGGCGGCGGATGTCGATCTTGGTCCATACGGTGGCCACGAGCATCACCCGGGCCTTGATCTCGATGCGGTGGACCATGGCCAGGGGCAGGCCATCGGAGCCGATCCAGACTGTGGCCTCGTAGTCGGCCTTCTTCAGGTGGCTGCGGGCCTCGGCATCCAGGTCCAGGTCCATGGCCAGCTTCAACCGCCGGGCCGGCCGGCCCTCGTAGGCCTCGGCTTTCTCCTCCAGCAGCCGCGCCTTCTCCAGCTGTTCGAGGAGGCCCTCGGCGGGTCGCAGATCATCGTGGAATTCGCCGGAACCCTTCTTCGCCGCTCCCGGCTTGGCGCTCCCCTTCGCCTTCGCAGGGGCTGCCGCCGGGCGGGTGTCCTCGAGGATGCGGGTGCCCTCCGGCCCATCCTCCACCACGGTGGTCCGATGCTCGGTACTGTCCTTCCCGTCTTCCCGTTCGAGGCTCTCGGACTCGACCTTCACCCGCACCTTCGCCGGGGCCGGCAGGCCCTTGAGGGCGGCTTTCAGGTCCGTGAGGCCGTCGGCCTGGAGCAGAGAGCCGCAGAGGGTCAGGATGGCGAAGGGGAGGGCAGGGCGCATGGGAAGGCATACGGGTTCCGCCGGCAGCGGTTGAGCCGAGGGCATGGGGCCTATGATGGTGAGCCATGTGTCTCATCGCGCTCGCCTACCGCGCCCATCCGGACTTCGAGCTCCTCCTCGTCGCCAATCGCGATGAGTACCACGCGCGCCCCACGGCGCCGGCCGGTCCCTGGGCGGAGGCCCCGGACGTCTTCGGCGGGCGCGATCTGTCCCAGGGCGGCAGCTGGCTCGCCCTGTCGCAGCGGGGCCGCCTGGCCTGCGTCACGAATGTGAGGCGCATGGCGGTTCCGGATCCGGGCGCGCCCTCCCGCGGGGCCCTGGTGTCGGGGTTCGTCCGGGGAGACCAGGCGGCCCGGACCTTCTCGGAGGAGGTGGCGGCCGGGGCCATGGCTTTCGCCGGGTTCAACCTCCTGCTCTGGGACGGGTCCGAGTTGCGCTACCTGAACAACCACCCGCGGTTCGTGTCCCGGGCGGTGCCGCCGGGGGTGCATGTGGTGTCAAATGCGGACCTGGACACGCCCTGGCCGAAGACCGAGAAGCTCCGCCGGGCCATGGAAGCCTGGGTGGCCTCCGGGAATGGGGACGAGGGGCCCCTCCTCGCCGCCCTGGCGGACCGGGCGGTTGCCCCCGACGCGGACCTGCCCGACACCGGCGTGGGCCTCGACCTGGAGCGCCGGCTCTCGCCGGCCTTCATCGTCGGCCCCACGTACGGCACGCGCTGCTCGACGCTGGTCGCGCTCCGCCGGGACGGCTCGGCACGGTTCACCGAGTGGCGCTTCGACCCCGCCGGCCGGTCGGCCGGCCGCACGGATGCGCGGTGGGCCCCCGGGGCCGAAGGCTGGGTCCCATGAACGGGTCCGGGCCGTCGAGCTCCTCCCAGGGCCGCTTCGAGGACGGCCTGCGCTTTCTGGCCGCGGCCCTGGCCCTGGACATCGACCGCCGGCACAGCGGCGCCATCGTGTCCGCCGCCTGCGATGCCATCCAGTGCTTCCTGGCCGTCTTTGAGACGGCCGCCCAGCGCCACCTGCCCGATCCCGAGGGCGAGACCGCCAGGCTGCGGGGCCAGCTGGAGGCCCTGCTCACGCCCCGCCAGTCCCCGGAGGACGCGGCCCGCAACGCCCTGGAAGCCGCCCGCCTGGCCCGCGACCAGGCCGCCCTGCTGTTGCCGCGGCTGATGGACTAGAAGTTGGCCCGGACCAGGGGCACGTTCCGGGGCACGGGGTTGCCGCCGAAGCGGTCCACGGGCAGGGTGGCGGAGGCCAGGCTCACCGGCTCGGGCAGGTTGCCGCCGATGGAGCGGAGGAAGCGCCGGAGATCCTGCCGGAACCAGACGATGAACTCCTGGAAGGCCACCTGGCGCAGCTCCTCCTTCGTCAGCTCCCCCACCACTTCCACCACCGCCGAGGCGGATTCCGCCGGGGGATTGTAGGTCCGCCAGGGCCGGGTGCCGCCGTCGTTGTCCCCCAGGATCCGGGACAGGAAGGCGCGATCCTTCCCGGGTTCCGGCGCCTCTGGATGGGGCGCCCCTCCAGCCATCAGGCCGGAGACGAGGCAGATGCAAAGCAGGGCGCGCATGGTTTTGGAATGAGGTCACTGGAACGGAGGTTCCCAGGGGCCATCAGCTATCGGCGCCTGCTTCCACTGACAGCCGACAGCTGATAGCTGATAGCTTCTAACCCATGCCCATCGCGATCCTCGGACCCACGGCCTCCGGCAAGTCCGCCGTGGCGGTGGCCGTGGCCCGCCGGGTGGGGGGCGCCGTGGTGAACGGCGATCCCTACCAGGCCATCGCGGGCCTCGCCATCGGCACGGGCCAGCCGGACACGGCCGAGCAGGGCGGCGTGCCCCACCTGGGCTACGGCGACCTGCCCCTCTCGACCCGTCCCAATCCCAAGGCCTTCGGGGCCTGGGTGCGGGAGCGACTCTCGGCCTGTCGTGAGCCCGTGTTGGTGACGGGATCCGGCCTCTATCTGCGGGGCATCTGGGATCAGCTCAGTGACCTGCCGGAGGTGCCTGCGGCTCTGGTGGAGCGGGTGCGGCGCTGGGGTTCCGCCCTGGGAGCGCCCGTGCTGCACCGCTACCTGGCCGCGGTGGACCCGGCCCGGGCCGGGGCCCTGCATGCCAACGACAGCGCCAGGATCCAGCGGGCCCTGGCCCTGCACCTGGGCACCGGGCAGGCCCCTTCGACCTTCCTGGCGGGTCCGGATACGGCCATTCCCGCTGGTTGGCGGGTCCTGGTGGTCGCGCCCGGTCGTGAGCGCCAGCGGGAGCGGGTGGCGGCGCGGGTGGCCGCCCAGGTGCGGGCGGGCTGGCCAGAGGAGGTGCGGGGCCTGGTGGCCGCGGGCCATGTCGCGGACCTGCAGGCGTTGCGGCCCCTGGGCTACGCCGCCTGGATGGGGGATGGGGAGGCCGCCGGCATCCAGGCCACGGTGGTGCAGGAGACCCAGGCCTACGCCAAGCGCCAGGCCACCTGGTTCCGCAACCAGTTGCCCGGCGCGCCTACCTGGGATCCCGACGCCGAGCCGCTGGCGGCGGCCTTCGCGCGCCTGGGGCTGCCATGACACTGGTCGCCTGGTACGAGGGGCGCACTTCCCTGGACCTGCTGCGCGGCACGGACTGGGCCTGGATCGGACTGCGCTCGGGCGACGGCCTCAACCGCCTGCACAGCGAGCTGCTGGTGGCGCTGGATCGCCTGTTCATGGAGCTGCGCGCCGCCGGGGTGCGCCGGGTGGCCCTCAGCCACGCCGGCTGGATGGCGGGACGGGGCCATCACTTCTCGGCGGGCGCGGATCTGCACGAGGTGGGCGCCCTGGATCCCGTGTCGGCGGAGCCCTTCGCCCGACGGGGCCAGCGCGTGATGGGACACCTGCTCTGGCCCGGCTGGCGCACGCTCACCTTGATCTCGGGCGTGGCCATGGGCGGCGGCTGCGACCTGGCCCTCCATGGCCAGGAGCGCTGGGCGGTGGCCGCGGAGCCCACCACCGGGAAGGGTGGCCTCCGCCTGGCCCACCCTGCTGCGAAGCACGGCATCCTCACGGGCTTCGGAGGCACGGTGCGCCTGCCGGAGCTCCTGGGCCGCGAAGGCGCCGATCGCCTCTTCCGGCATTTCGAGACCTGGGGCACGGCCGAGGCGCTCGCCGCAGGGGCGGTGCAGCGCGTCCTCGAGCCTGAAGTGGCGTCGGCGGCGGTTCTCGAGTGGCTGGGGTCTACCGTCCCGCAGCGGCGATGATCGCGGGAATGGCCATGGCCGCGATGAGGCCGCAGCAGCAGAGGAGGATGAGGGGGGTCAGGGCCGCGCAGACGCCCCGCCAGGTGTCGGTCTTGTGCATGCGGGCCAGGCCCATGCCGATGACCACCATGCCGGCGATCTGAACCAGGAAGCCGATGTAGGGGATCAGTCCGCCGATCTGGATGAAGGCGGAGGCGTAGCCGTAGGCGCGGATGGTCTGGCCCAATCCCGCGCCGGGCTTGAGGCCGCCCCACATCCAGAGGAAGACGTGGTTGAACAACCCTCCGACGAGCATGCCCAGGAAGGTGAAGAGCGGCATGAGCAGGAGGATGGCGCCGAAGATGAGGGGCATGACGGCGGCGATGGTCCGGCCTTCGCCTTTCCCGGTCTGTTCCAGGGCGGCGAGGATGATGCCCATGCCCACGAAGAAGAAGAGGAGGGCCATGATGAGGAAAACCGGGATCGACAGCAGCAGCAGGAAGCGCCAGGGTGCGCCGAGGCCCTCGGTGGCGGGCACCCGGTCGAAGAGTTCCATGGGGTTGCTGAAGACCAGCCGGAACATGGCGCCCACCCGGGCCCAGAAGCCGGGGATGGCCTCGAGGTCCTCGAAGGGGATGGGGCGGAGGGGCGGCGCCTCCAGCGGCGGCGGCGCGAAGGCCGGGGGCGGCGGGGAGGGCGGCTCATCCAGCGGGATGATCGGGGGCAGGGCGTCGTTGGGGCCGGCAGTCTCGCTCATCCATCGCTCCGGGAATGCGCTCAAACCTATCACGCTCCGCGGAAGTCCCTGGGGCTCAAGCCGAGCTTTTCCAGGCGCGAAAGCAGGGTGGAGGGGGCCAGCCCGGCCAGGGCCGCGGCACCGTCCGCCCCGGCGATCTTGCCGCGGGTGTGGTGGAGCAGGCGCTCCAGGTAGGCGTGCTCCTGGGCCGCCCAGGTGAGGGGGCGCCCGGTCCGCTCGCTGCCGCTCCGGCCGGGCAGGGCCCCCGGGGGCAGGCGCAGCTCGCGGCCCGCCGAGAGGATCGCGGCGCGTTCCAGCACGTTGTGGAGCTCCCGCACATTGCCGGGCCAGGGGTAGGCCTCCAGCTGGTCCCGCACGGATGGGGGCAGGTGGATGGGGGGGCGGCGGTTGTCCCGGGCGAAGCGGTCGAGGAAGGCCTCGGCCAGGGCGGGGATGTCATCGGGCCGCTCGCGCAGGGGCGGGAGGTGGATGGGGAAGACGCTGAGCCGGTAGAAGAGGTCCTCGCGGAACCGGCCCTCGGCCACGGCCTTGCGCAGGTCCGTGTGGGTGGCGGCCACGAGGCGCACGTCCACCTTGCGGGACTTCTCGGCGCCCAGGGGATCGATCTCCTTCTCCTGGATGGCGCGCAGCAGCTTGGGCTGGAGGTCCAGGGGCAGGTCGCCGATCTCGTCCAGGAAGAGGGTGCCGCCGTCCGCCAGCTCGAACCTTCCCTTGCGGGCCGCGGCCGCACCGCTGAAGGCGCCCTTCACGTGGCCGAAGAGCTCGGATTCGATGAGCGTGGCGGGCAGGGCGCTGCAGTTCACCTTGATGAAGGGTTTCTCGCGGCGGGGTGAGAGGTGGTGGAGGGTCTGGGCCACCTTCTCCTTGCCGGTGCCGGTCTCGCCCGTGATGAGCACCGTGGCCACCGTGGCGGCCACCTGGCGCAGCTGGTCCAGGATGGCGCGCATGGCGGGGCTCTCAGCCCGCAGGGGCTCCTGCAGCACGTCGCGGCGCTGGACCTCCCGGAAGTAGCTGACCTCCTCGGCCAGGCTGCGCTCCCGCTCCGCCAGCCGCGCCAGGTGCTCGGCCTGCTTGATCCCCAGCGCCAGCAGCGAGGCGAAGACGCCCACATGGTGCAGCACGCTCTCGGGGTACTGGCGGCAGACCATGGCGTCGAGGGTCATGAGGCCGAAGGTCTCGCCCCGGCTGCGGAGCGGCGCCACCAGGCAGCTGTGGCCGTGGGGCATCTCCAGCAGGCCGTGGAAGGTATCCTCGCCCGGATCATCCTCCTCGAAGGTGGCGGGTTTGGAGCGGGGCTTGAGAGCGTGCAGGAGGCGCAGGTTCCCCCGGATGGGGATGAGGGCCTCTGCGAGCTGGGGCGTGGCCAGGGGTCCCACTGCGTAGGCCACCCGCAGGGCCTCGCCCTCGCGGAGCAGCACCGTGGCCAGGTCATAGGGCACCAGCTGGCCCAGGCGCTCGAAGGCGTGGGCGACCATGCGCTCCGGTTCCTCCCCGAGGGTGAGCAGGGCACCCGCCTCTTCCACCAGGCGGGCCCCGGTGAGGGCGGTCTCGAGCTCCGGCGCAGCCACGGGCACCTCCGGCTTGATTCTCGACATTTCGAGAATCGGGTCAAGCGGTCCGATACCTAAACGGGGTCCTAGTCCGAAAGGTATACTTCCTGGACCTGCAAGGACACGCTTGACCCCCGACGCCCCCCACTTCGGCTCCTACCGCCTGCTCACCCGCCTGGGCGAGGGAGCCATGGGCGAGGTCTGGAAGGCCCTGGACCTCCGCCTCGAGCGCGAGGTGGCCCTCAAGATCCTCAAGGACGCGGACGACTTGCGGCGCAAGGCCCTCATCGGCGAGGCCAAGCTGGCCTGCCAGCTCAACCACCCGAACATCGCCCACATCTACGACGCCGGTGAGGTGGACGGCACGCCCTACATCGCCATGGAGCTGGTGGAGGGCGACACCCTCCGCGCCCTGGTGGGCCGGCCCCTCGACGGGGCCGCCCTGCAGGACCTGGCCCGGCAGGCGGCCTCGGCTCTCTCCCACGCGCACCAGAAGGGCATCGTCCACCGCGACATCAAGCCCGAGAACATGCTCCTCACGGAGGACGGCCAGCTCAAGATCCTGGACTTCGGCATCGCCCGCCGCGGCGTCGAGGACCTCCCCCTCGGGCAGACCTCCCACCACATGACCCTCGTCGAGCGGACCGCGCCGGGGTACAGCCAGGGCACACCCGCCTACATGAGCCCCGAGCAGGCCAACGGCCAGCCGCTCACGGGCCAGTCGGACCAGTTCAGCCTGGGGGTGGTGCTCTACGAGCTGGCCTCGGGGACCCACCCTTTCCGCCGCCTCAGTCTGGTGGACACGCTCTATTCGGTGACGCGGGACGAGCCGAAGGCCCTGGCCGACCTCCGGCCCGACCTCCCCCGCACCCTCCGGGACGCCATCCACCGCCTGATGGCGAAGGCCGCCCAGGATCGCTTCCCCAACCTGCAGGCCCTGGCGGCCGGGCTCTCAGAAGACATCCAGACCGCGAACGTGCCCCACCTCAGCCTGTCGGTGGCGCGGCTCCAGCGGCCCCGGCGCCGGTGGCTCCTGGCCTCCGTCGCGGTGGTCCTGGTCGGCGGGGCGGCGCTCGGAACCTACCTGATCCGCCGGACGCTGGCCACGGGCCTGGGCGAAGCCCGGCGGGCCTCGCGCGAGGACTTCACCAAGGGACGGCGGGTGGTGGCCATCCTGCCCCTGGAACAGCTCCAGCCGGATGCCGAGCATGCCTGGCTGAGCAACAGCTTCGCGGACGCCATGGCCTACGGGCTCGTCCGGCGCGAGGACCTGCTGGTGGTGGACCGCCTGCGGGTGGTGGAGGCCATGAACGCGCTGGGCGATACACCCGGCCGGGCCCCGAAGGCCCTGGGCGAGCTGGGGCGCCAGCTCAAGGCCGAGCTGCTGGTGCTCGGCAGCTACCAGGTGGTGGGTGGCCAGCTCCGCATGGGCGTCCGGGTGGTGGACGCGGTCCAGGGGGCCACGCGGCACCAGTTCCAGCTGGACCGCCCCGTCGCGGACCTGCTCAAGCTGGAGGACGAGCTGCAGCAGCGGCTGCCCCAGGAGATGGGCCTGGGCAGCGATCCCGGCTCCCTGCGGGTCCAGGCCAAGAATCCGAGGACGCGGGAACTCTATACCAAGGCCCTCCAGGTCATTACCGACGGCAACCAGGAGTCGGTCCGGTTGGCCAACTCGCTGCTGCAATCCGCCATCGAGATCGAACCGGATTACGCTCCTGCCCGGGCCGAGTACGCCTGGACGCTGGCGGAGCTGGGCGCCACCCGGGCCCTGAGCCAGGGGCGCTTCGATGAGGGCCAGGTCCTGCTGCGCCAGGGGAAGGCCGCCGCCGAGGCGGCCATCAGCCTGGACCCCAGCGCCTCCCAGGCCTACCGGGCCCTCGGCTCGATCCTGCTCCGGCTGGGGGATCTGGAGGGGGCCAGCCGCTCGGCGCTCCAGGCGGTGCGCCTCGACCCGGCGGACCACAAGGCCTACGACGTGCTGGCGGACGTCTTCGCCGGCCTGGAGGGGGAGGACAACCACCAGGCCGCCCGCCGCTACTTCGAGAAATCGCTCTCGCTGTTCCCCGAGGGATGGCAGGCCCATCACCGCTACGGCGTGCTGCTGCAGAACGAGGGGGAGCTGCCGCTCGCCCTCCAGCACGCCGACCGCGCCATCGCCCTGCGGCCCGCCGCCGAGTACGCCTACGTCACCGCCGCGGATGCCCTGCTGTGGATGGGGCGCGCCCCGGAGGCCGAGATCCGGCTTCGGGCGGGGCTCCGCGAGGTGCCAGGTTCCAATGTCCTGCGCAGCCTCATGGCCTATGCCGCCTGGGATCACCAGGACCTCGGGACCGCCGAGGGCTACCTGCGCGAGCTGGAGGGCGCCTGGCCCGCCGACCACTCCAGCACGCAGCTCCTGGCGGGCTTGAAGAAGGCCGTGCGGGGCGATGCCGCCGGGACCCTGGCCGTGTTCGAAGCCTACCGGCAGCGGCTCCTGGCCTCGGACCTCGCCGCCAAGAAGCACAACGAGAAGCGGGTGCTCTCCGTGAACCTCTACTTCATGGCCCGCACGGCCGCCAAGCTGGGGGGGGCCGTGGAGGGCCGGGCCCTGCTGGACCTGGCCGACCGCCTGCACCCGGGCAAGCGCCGGGTGGCCCAGCAGGATCCCGTCTTCCGCTGAGCCCCGCTACTGGGTGCCGCGGGCCTCGGCCACGAGGGCCTGGATGCGGGTGCGGACCTCGGTCATGAGCGCGTCCCGGTTCGCGTGGGTGGCGGGTGCCACGGGCTCGCCCACCGCCACCACGTACCGGCCCGGACGCAGGCGGGCGCTGCCCGGCGGGAGCACCTCCCGGCCCCCCACGGTGGCCATGGGCACGATGGGCACACCGGCATCGATGGCCAGGGCGAAGCCGCCCTTCTTGAATGGCAGCATCTCGCCGGTCCGGCTGCGAGTCCCTTCGGGGAAGATCACCACGCTCTTGCCGCCGCGGATCTCGTCGGCCGCGTCGCGGATGCTCTTGATGGCGCGCTCCCGGTCGCCACGGTCGATGAAGATCACCCCCGCGATCCAGGCCGCCCAGCCCACGAAGGGCAGGTACTTCACTTCCTTCTTGGCGATGTAGACCGCCGGCAGCGGTAGGGCGCCGATGAGGACCGGCGGGTCCATCTGGCTTTCATGGTTGGACATGAAGATCACGGGCTGGCGCCCGTCCCGGATGGCCTCCGGCAGGTGCTCCCATCCCTTGAGGACGAAGGGGATGTGGCAGAACCAGGCCATGCCGCGGGCGTACATCGGCCCGATGGTGAAGAAGGCGCGCCGCCGTCCCAGGAAGGGGGCCGCCAGCAGGATGCCGATCACGACGGCCGGCACCAGGAGGGCGCCCCAGATGAGCATCACAACCGCGCCCCATCCCGTGTTCCGCCAGTTGGCCACGACGCCCCTCCGTGCTATTCAAGCTAGCAGTTCTGGAGGTTTCCCGTGGGCATCACTGAGCAGATCCTGGCCGACCACACCACCCGGAAGGACCACGACGGCGTCACCTGGTTCACGGCGGCGGATCTGGCGCGGCTGGGCATCCACGACCAGCTCTTCACCGTCATGCAGACCGTCCAGCACACCCTCCGCATGCGGAGGGCGCGCCAGGTGGTCGAAAGCCATGGCTGCACGGACCGGTGGAGTCTCGAGGACGCGCACTGATCCGCGAGGGGGATCAGGCCTGGACGCTGGACTCCAGGGCCACGGCGCGGGGGTGGAGGATCTGGTTCTCCAGGTAGATGTGCAGGTGCAGGTCCTCTTCCAGGGTCTGGAATCCGTCATAGAGGGCGCGGAAGGTGGCGCAGCCGTCCGCGGGCACGGTGTAGGCGCCGGTGAGCTCGCGCAGCTCGACCAGCAGGGCGCCCACGGCCTCGTGCTCCAGCTCCATGACACGGATGGGGCTCTGCACGGTGCCGAAGCAGGATGATCCCGACAGACCCTGCTCTAACTGACCGATGAAGGGAAAGAGGATCTGCTCTTCCTTCATCATGTGCGGCATGAGGTCGGCCACCAGGGCCCGGTAGAGCTCCCCCACGCGCGGCAGCTCGGGGTGCCGCTCCCCGTGCGCCCGGAGCACCTTCTCGAGCAGGAACTCCAGCCGGGGCATCTCCTCCCGGAGGTAGTCGTGGTGGGTGGCCACGATGTGCCGGGTGAGATCCGCGAGGGGAGCCTGGGCCCAGTCCCGGGGGGAGGGGATGCCCGCCTGGAAGGGTTCCAGTGTCTCCAGGCCCTCGAGGATGTCGGCCGGAGGCTGGTTCGCCACGCGGCAGGCCTCTTCGAGGCTGCGGTGGCCGCCGCAGCAGTAGTCGATGCCCAGTCGTTCGAAATAGCGCATGGTCTCGGGACGGGCCAGCACCAGCTCGCCCACCTTGGTGTTCAGGTCCACGTTCATGTCGGCTCCTTGGTGGGGAACGTCCCCGGGACTTCCAAGATGGGGCCTGGGAGGCGTGAGGGGAATCACATCTTGACTAAAAAGGTCTGATTTTCTTTAATGACTCGAAACTCATAATCAAAGTGCTTATTTTGCTTGTCTTAATCCACGGTGATGGACTTGGAGACGTTCTTGGGCGCGTCCGGATGGACGCCATGGTCCGCCACCGCCAGCCGGTCCAGGTACTCCATCTTCAGGACCGACATGCGGAAGGCCAGGCGCTGGAGCGCCACGGTGGCCGCGAACACGAAGAGGTTGGCGTCGCCGCTGGAGGGCACCTCGAGGTACTTGGACCAGTAGCGGTCCTGGCCCATGGGCCGGCCGGACACGGCCGCCGCCAGCTCCGGGTTCTTCTCCGCGATGAGCAGGATGTCGGCGCCGCGGATCTTGTGGGTGTGGATCTGGCTGATGGTGATGCGGATGTCGCGCTCCTCGCTGGGGCACACGAAGAGCAGGGGGTAGTTGGAGAACCGTGTCTCCACCAGCTCGGGCCAGGCCTGGAGGGCCTCGATGCCGCCGGCGAAGGGGCGGCCGTCCCGGCGCTGCTCGTAGACCTCCAGCAGACCCGCCAGGTCCTGGATGGAGAACAGGGTGTTCTTGCCGAGGATGGTGTTGGGCCCGTGCTTGAACTCGGCGGCGTCGTAGCCCTCAGCGTGGTTCAGCACCACCTCGCGGATCTTGAGGGCGCCTTCGCGGGCCAGGCCGATGAGGCCGGTGCCCAGGATGTGCAGCGAGGGCTCCAGGTAGAGGCGCTTCGCAGCCTCCTCCACATCGGCCTCGACCATGGCCAGCGTCTCGGTGATGAGATCCTTGGCCCGCTCCAGGTTCGCGGCGATCTTGCGTTCCGTGAGCGAGAAGGAGGCGGCCAGCACATAGAGGATGGCCACCTGGTTGAGGAAGCTCTTGGTGGCGGCCACGGCGATCTCGGGGCCGCAGAGGATCGGGAGGTAGAACTCGGACAGCTCCTGGGGGATGCGGCTGTTCTCGTTGTTCACCAGCGAGATGCGGCGCAGGGCGGGCACGCGGGCGCGCACGTCCGTGAAGATGTCCACCAGGTCCTTGGTCTCGCCGGATTGGGTGATGCCGAGGAGGAGGTCGTGGGGCTGGAGCGTGTTCAGGTACATGGACCGGAAGATGCCCGGGTTGCAGGGGAAGACAGCCACCCCCGCCAGGTTGTTGAAGAAGGTCCCGGCCACGAGGGCCGCGTGGTACGAGGTGCCCGAGGCCACCAGGAAGACGCGGCCGCCCTCCTTCTGGGCCTCGCGGATGGCCTGCACCAGGCCCTGGAGGTGACCCGTCACCCGGCGCCGCTTCTTCCACACGATCAGCAGGTCGAAGAGGGCCAGGGCCTCCAGGGCCTGGGGATCCAGGCGGCCCAGGTCCGCCAGCAGCTGCCGCTCGTCGGACACGGGCTGGCCCCGGTGGGCCCGCAGCACCTCGGCATGGGGCTGCACGCGGGCGGCCAGCTCCCGGTGGACCGGATCCGCCAGCAGGGCCGCAAAGGCCTTCGTCAGGGCCGCCTCCCCCTCGGCCTCGTACAGCGCCAGCACCTTGCCCACCAGCGCCTTGCAGAGGTCCTGGCGGTCCTCGAAGGCGGCGAACAGGCCCTCGGTCTCGGGGCTGCGGAAGTAGTACCGCAGCACCTCGTCCAGGTTGTCCGGCGTCGAGGCGATCTCCTGCTCCATGAAGTAGCGGAACGGGGCCCGGAGGCCGGTGTCGCGCACATTGAGCTTGGAGCGCTTGGGGCGGGGCAGGGAGAACGCGAGGTCCCGGCCCAGGGTGAAGATCAGGTACTCGCGCTCGGTGAACCAGATGCCCTCGCCTTCGGCCAGCGGGATGAGCAGGCGCGTCTTCGAAAGCACGGAGGTGAGGTCGCTCGACACCACCACGAAGTCACCATGGGCATCGCTGCCGATGCCCGCATAGAGCGAAGAGCCGGATTTCACCGCCACCACGCCGGGCACCCTGGGATCCGCGAAGGCGGCGGCGTAGGAGCCCTCCGCGCGGGCATCTGCCTGGCGGGCGGCGTCCATCAAGAGGAAGGCGCCGTCCGGAATGGCCGCGCCCAGCCCGGCGGCGGCATAGGCCGCGCGGCAGGTCGCGAGGGCCGGCGCGGGGCTGGCCAGGTTGGCGGCATAGGCATGTTCGGTGAGGTGGGTGATCATCTCGCCGTCGTTGTCGGAGACCACGGCGTGGCCCTGGGCCGTCAGGGCGGGCTTCAGCGCATCCGTGTTGGAGATGTTGCCGTTGTGGGCGCCCACCATCTCCACCTTGCAGCGCACGTGATGGGGCTGGCTGTTGATGTCCGAGACCGCGCCGTAGGTGGCCCAGCGCACCTGGCCGATGAAGCGCTGGCCGGCCCGCCGGTCGATGCCCAGCTCGGGCACGACGCGGCTGGGGGCGCCCACCTGCTTGAGGAGCGTGATGGCGCCGTCGCCGCTGATGAAGGCCGCGCCCGTGGAGTCGTACCCGCGGTATTCCAGCCGCTTCAGCAGCTCACCGGCCTCGTGCCCCATGGCGGCGACGTCTGATCCATAGCAAAGCGACACGATTCCGCACACGGTGGGACCTCCAACCCTTCATCCTCGGATGGAATCGCCGGTTAGGGAACGGGGTCGCTGCCCCCGCTCGTCAGCGGCGAGCAGCGGATGAGCCGCCAGGTGGTGAGCAGGCCGCCCCGCAGGGTGCCGTACTTCTGGATGCAGCCCAGGCCGTAGTGGCTGCAGGTGGGCGTGAACTTGCACTGGGTGGGCAGGTGGCCCGACAGCGTGGCCTGATAGGCGCGGATGGCGCCCCGGCAGATCCAGGCCGTGGGCTGGAAGCGCACGGGCAGGCAGGCCTCCAGCACCAGGAAGGCCGCGATGGCCGCCAGGGGGTGGGCCGCCAGCCAGTCCAACGCCCTAGGCCTTCGCCGCATCCGCTTCGGCCTTGACCTTGCGGGCCTCCTCCAGGAAGGCGGGGACAAGGTCCTCCTCCTTCACCTTCCGGATGAGCTCGCCCTTGCGGTAGATGAGGCCCTCGCCGGCGCCGCCGGCCACGCCGAGATCGGCGTCCTTGGCTTCGCCAGGCCCGTTCACCACGCAGCCCATGACGGCGTAGGTGATGTTCTCGTGGTTGATGGCCTTCAGGCCCTCCTCGATCTCGTTCGCCACGCGATTCAGGTCGATCTGCACCCGGCCGCAGCTGGGGCAGCTCACCATGCGGAAGCCGCCGGAGCGCAGGGCCAGGGCCCGCAACATTTCGTGGCCCACGCGGCACTCGTCCTCGCCGTCGCCGGTCAGCGAGACGCGGATGGTGTCGCCCAGGCCCTCGGCCAGCAGGATGCCCATCCCGACGCTGGAGCGGATGGTGCCGCCGAAGGGCGTACCGGCCTCCGTGATGCCCAGGTGGAAGGGGTAGTCCACCTGCTTGGCCAGCAGGCGGTAGGCCTGCACGGTGCGGACCACGTCGCTGGCCTTGAGGCTGATCTTGATGTCCCGGAAACTCTCGCGCTCCAGGACGTCAATGTGGCGCAGGGCGCTCTCCACCATGGCTTCGGGGGTGGCCGTGCCGAACTTCTCGAGCAGATCCTTCTCCAGGCTGCCGCCGTTGACGCCGATGCGGATCGGAATTCCCTTGGATCCGGCCTTGTCCACCACGGCCTTCACCCGGTCCTGGCCGCCGATGTTGCCGGGATTGATGCGCAGACAGGCGGCGCCGCCATCCGCGGCCACCAGCGCCAGCCGGTAGTCGAAGTGGATGTCGGCCACCACGGGGATGGGGCTTCGGTCGCAGATCTCGTGGAAGACCTCGCCAGCCTTCTTGGTGGGGACGCTCACGCGCACGATCTCGCAGCCGGCGTTGGCGTAGCCGTAGATCTGGTTGACGGTGGCTTCGACGTCCCGGGTGTCCGTCTTGGTCATGCTCTGGACGCTGATGGGGGCATCCCCGCCCACGGGAACCTTGCCCACCAGGATCTGGCGGGTCTTCCGGCGGGGGGCGAGGGGCTGGAGTTCCTGATCGGACATGGGGCCTCGGACTTCAAAGATTCCAGTGTACCCACCTATGAAACGGCCCGGGGGACGCCGGTTTTCCGGGGAAGGGAATCCATGCCGGAGGATTCCAGGCAGGAGTGGGTTGCGCGGGGCCTTGGCAGCCTTGCTACACTGGCCGCTCACCCGAGGTCCCCATGATCATGAACACTCGAAATCACAACGATGTGCTGATCCTCTACCCCGAGGGGAAGATCACCCTGGGCGACGGCGACCAGGAGCTGGGGGAGGCCGTCCGCACCTCGCTCACCAACGGCTCCCGCAAGATCGTCATCAACTTCAGCAAGGTGAGCTACCTGGATTCGTCAGGCGTGGGCGAGCTGGTGGGCTGCTACACCTCGATCAAGGGCAAGGGCGGCGAGCTGCGCATCTGCGGCATGAGCTCCAAGATCTTCAGCCTCATCAAGATGACCAGTCTGCACTCGGTCTTCCAGGTGACCGACACCGAGGACGAGGCCCTCGCGGGCTTCTAGCGCGGTGCGTCTCCGCGCCGCCTTCGGATGCAGCCTCCTGGCCCTGGTTTCCGCCGCGGGCCAGGAGGCTGTGTCGCTCCGCACAGTCACCTCCATCCAGGTGGTGGGCGGCGACGAGGATGACCGGCGCTTCGCGGAGGCCGCGCTCGGCTGGAAGGTGGGCCAGGCGGTGGACCCGGCGGGCTTCCCGCAGGCCCTGGCGGCGGTGCGCCTGGTGGATCGCTATCGCACGGTGGACGGGACCTTCGGCGGGAACGGCGAGATCCTCCTGCGGCTGGAACCGCTGGCCCCGGTGGCGGGGTGGCGCTGGGAGGGGGACCCCCTGCCCGGGGACCTCCGCAAGACCCTGCTGCCGGATCTGAGGAAGGGCCAGCGTCTGGGGCCCCAGCACCTGGCGGCCCTGGAGCGCAGCATCGAGCAGCGTCTGCGGGAGGCCGGGTATCGTCAGGCCGACGTGAAGGCGACCGTGGAGGCGGGAGGGCGGCAGCTGAGGCTGGCGCTCACGCTCGGCCCGCCCAGGATCATCCGGGAGGTGCGCCTCGAGGGGGACCCCGCGCCCTACACCCGGGAATCCCTGCTGAAGACCGCGGGCATCGCGCCCGGCCGCACGCACTGGACGCCGTTGGTCCAGCGGGAGGCCCAGCGCCGCCTGCGCCAGCGGCTGGTGAAGGACCGGCGCATGGAGGGCTTCATCCGCCTCGCTCCCGTCGAGGGGGATGGCAGCGCCCTCCTCCTGGAAGTCCGGCCGGGGCCGAAGGTCACCTTGAAGGCCAAGGGCATGCCCCTGCTCGGCCCGCTGTGGGGCCGGCCGCGGCTGTCGGAGTTCGTGCCCCTGGCCCGGGCGGAGCGCTACGCGCCGAGCCTCCTGGAGGAGGGTGAGGGCCGGATCGCCGCCTACTACCGCGATCAGGGCTATCCCGAGGTCCAGGTATCCCACGACCGCGTCGTGACCGCGGGCACCGCGGAGCGGCCCGAGGCTGTGACCGTCACCTACACGGTGGTCCGCGGTCCCCGGCGGGTCCTGGGAGTGGTGCGCTTCGAGGGGAACCGGGAGCTGTCCGAAGAGGAACTGCAGAAGGCCGTGCGCCTCCCCAGGCGGTTCCTCCTCCTGCCGCCCCACGCCAAGGCCGAGGCCATGAAGGCCCTGGAGGACCGCCTCACGGCCTACTACCTCCAGAGGGGCTTCCCCGAGGTGCGGGTGCGCCGCCGCGTGGAGGGTGTCAAGGGCGACGCGGTGGAGGTGCGCCTCATCATCCGGGAAGGGCAGCGGCGCTTCCTGGATGCCCTGGTGCTGGAGCTTCCGCCGGACCCCGCCTTTCCCAGGGATCGCCTGGCGCAGAGCCTGCTGCTGGCGCTGTCGGACCACCCCGTGGCCGTGCGCGGCACCTCCCGCTATCGCTCGGACCGGCGCCACCTCCAGGGCTTTGAGGGCACCCTCGAGACCACGCCCGAAGGGGCCCGCCTGACCTTCAAGCCCGCCCTGCCCCTGGTCCGGAACGACCTGGCCCTGGTGGTCTCCGACCTGCGCCAGCGCCTTTCCTCGGCGGGCTCGGCCAACCCCAAGGTGAAGCTCGCCTTCGAGGACGACGAAACCCAGCCCGTGGTGCGCTTCCAGGTGCCCACGCAGCCCCTGGACCGCACGCGGCGGCTGGTGGTGCAGGGCAGCGACCGGACGCGCGCCGAGGCGGTGCTGCGTGAAACCGGGCTGGCCGCGGGTGTGCCGCTGGATCCCGCGAAGCTGGACGAGAGCCAGGTCCAGCTCGGCGGACTCGGGGCCTTCCAGCGGGTGGACCTGCTCACCCTGAAGGACCTCCCCGGCCAGGAGAAGGAGCCCTGGCAGCGCGGGGATCTGGGTCTGCGCCTACAGGAGCGGAATCCCTGGGTGTTCACCGAATCGTTCGGCTATGACAACACGCAGGGCTATCACTTCGGGCTGAACGCCCAGCGCCTGAACGTGGGCGGCATGGGGCGGTCCCTGGATTTCGGCTTGCGGGCCGGGGACCAGACCCTCGACAGCCCCTTCCTGCGGCGGGCCTTCCCCACCGGCGACATCAAGCGGTCCGTGGACAGCTACAGCATCGGCTACACCGATCCCTGGTTCCTTCCCGGGTCGCTGGATTCCCTGCTGGCGCCCCGCACACGCTTCCGGGTCGAGGGCGCCTACATCGAGGAGGCCCAGGCCGCCTTCTTCGCCCGTCGCCGGCGGTTCACGCCGAGCCTGGAATGGAAGATCAGCCCCGTGCAGGTGGTCCAGTTCGGCTACCGCTTCGAGCGGGTCGAGGTGGCCTCCAACACGGACAGCGACGGCGTGCCGCTGCTCGCCGACCAGGATCTCTTCCTGTTGGCGCGGACCCCGGCCCGGAGCATCATCTCCGCGCCCTACCTCCAGGTGGTGGTGGACCGCCGGGACCGGCCCTACGATCCCACCCAGGGCACCTTCTTCCTGGGGCGGCTGGAGCTGGCCAACCAGGTGTTCGGGACCTCCACCAACAGCAGCTTCGTGAAGCTGGACCTGCGCCACCAGTGGAACTGGCCCGTGGGCTTCCACGCGGAGCACGGCGTCTTCATGGTCAGCGCCCGCCTGGGGCTCGCCCGGCCCACCGCGCAGTCCGCCAAGGATCTGCCGCTGTCCGAGCGGTTCTTCGGCGGCGGCTCCTTCACGGTGCGCGGCGTGGAGCCGGACATGCTGGGGGACATCCAGCGCACGGACTCGCTGGGCAACAAGCTCGCCCATCCCATCCCGCTGGGGGGCCAGGCCCTGGTGGTCATGAACCTGGAATACCGCTTCCCCTTCTTCGGCATGCAGAGCGTGTGGGCCGAGGTCTTCGCCGACAGCGGCCAGGTCTACCGCAGCCTGAATCCTGAGAAGGATGCCCTGTCGAGGTTTCCGGCGCTCCGCACCACCCTGGGCGTCGGCATCATCCTGAAGCTGGGCTTCCCCCTCAAGCTGGAGTACGCCGCCGACTGGAAGCGCATCATCGGCCGCCCCCGCAGCGAGGAAGAGCGCGATACCCAGCTGAAGAGCCTGCTGATCTCGGCGGGGTTCCAGTTCTGAGGGATGGCCAGGCTCCGGGCCGTTGAAGCGGGAGGGCAGTCCCCCGGGCGTGGTTCCACCCGGGAAGGGTGACCTCTACCGCTGGGAGCCCAAAAACGACCGTTCACCTGTTTTTTCTTCTCAGGTCTGAGCAGGGACCCATATTGGCGGCCTTCGTTCTGGATCCATCCAGGACCAGTTGCCTGGGTTTGGGTGGTCCGGATCTCCAATCGCCGCTGTCGCGAATGGGTTGCGGCCATGGCGGCGTCCCACTGGCAACCCGGTTTCAGGAGGACCCCATGTTGTCCAAAGCCGCCCTGGATTTCCTGCTTCGCCTGACGGACTGGTTCCATGGCCACTGGGAGGACCCCGAGTGGGGGAAGCGCCCCACCACCCAGATCCTCATTGCGCTGGCGCTCCGCGACCTGGCCACTGGCCTCCATGACGCGGAGTCCCGCAGCCAGATCCAGGCCGCCGCCGACAAGGTCATCGCGAAGAGCGGCCAGGCCATGACCCGGGCCTGATCGGTTCCACCCGGGCCGCTACCGGGCCGCCGCTGCTTCTCGGCGGTCCGAGACCGCGCGATTGGAGATACAGAAAAGGCCGCCTTTCGGCGGCCGATCTTGGTTGGCGCGGGCGGTCTCGAACCGGCGCGCGGCTGGCCCCGCGGCCAAGCGTCTCCGGCGCTCCACTGGAGCGCCTCCGCCGGGCCGCTACCGGGCCGCCGCTGCTTCTCGGCGGTCCGAGACCGCGCGATTGGAGATACAGAAAAGGCCGCCTTTCGGCGGCCGATCTTGGTTGGCGCGGGCGGTCTCGAACCGCCGACCCCTACCGTGTCAAGGTAGTGCTCTACCCCTGAGCTACGCGCCAGCGCGAAACTCCATTCTAGCGGAACGGGGGCGGCTGTCGAGCCTCCAGGCGGGGTGGCAGGTCGTTTCAGCGGTTCCAGTACCAGAGCAGCAGGGCGGCCAGGGTGCCGAGGATCACCAGGGTCCATTCGGCGGCGTAGGGATGATCTAAGGCGAACCGCGTCAGGGGCACCTGCGGATGGAAATGGGCATGACCATGAGGATGGGGGTGGGTGTGGGTGGTCATGGGAACCTCCGATCCTGAGGACCACGGTCCACCTCAAACATGGGTCGCGAAGGCCCCGGCGCCATCACAACCCCCGCCTTCGACGGGCGGATCAATGATGGGCGGCCGGCCAGAAGAGCCAGGCGAACAGGGCTCCGGCCAGGATCAGCAGCCAGTCGAGCGAGGGGTCGTGCGCGAAATCGTGGCGGCGGAGGAAGTGGGCGGCCATGGCAGCCTCCATCCAGGGGACACCCGTCCACCTTGAAGGTGGGGCCGAGCGGGCGGAACTGCCGTGACTTTCCTGGAAATTCCCTGGTCGCTATTCCACTGTGACGGACTTGGCCAGGTTCCTCGGCTGGTCCACGTCGCAGCCCCTCAATACCGCAATGTGGTAGGCCAGCAGCTGGAGGGGCACGGCGTAGACGATGGGGGCCAGCCAGGGGTGGACGGCCGGCAGCTCCAGCACGTCCTCCGCGATGCCCGAGAGCCCCGTGTCGCCTTCGGTGACCAGGGCCAGGATGCGGCCGTCGCGGGCGGCGGCTTCCTGGAGGTTGCTGAGGGTCTTCTCCCGGTGGGCGTCCCGGGGCATGAGGGCCACCACGGGCAGGGTCTTGTCGATGAGGGCGATGGGGCCGTGCTTCATTTCGCCCGCCGGGTAGCCCTCGGCGTGGATGTACGAGATCTCCTTCAGCTTCAAGGCTCCTTCCAGGGCAATCGGATAGCAGGGGCCGCGGCCCAGGTAGAGGAAGTCCGTGGCGTCCTTCCAGCGCTGGGCCCACTGGATGATCTGAGGTTCCAGGCTGTTGAGGCGCTCCAGGTGGGCGGGCAGCTCGCGCAGGCCCTGGAGCAGCTCGGCCTTGAGCACGGGGTCCACGGTGCCCTTGGCCTCGCCCAGCTTCAGGGCCAGCAGGGTGAGCACGGCCAGCTGGGTGGTGAAGGCCTTGGTGGAGGCGACGCCGATCTCGGGCCCGGCGTGGGTCATGAGGGTGGCCTCGGCCTGACGGGTGGCGGTGGAGCCCATGACGTTGCAGACGGCCAGGGTTCGGGCCCCGCGCAGGGCGGCTTCCTTCATGGCGGCCAGGGTGTCGGCGGTCTCGCCGCTCTGGGTGATGCCGATGATGAGCGTGCCGGGCTGGATCACGGGTTCGCGGTAGCGGTACTCGCTGGCGTAGTCGACTTCGACGGCCACCCGGCTCAGCTGCTCGATGAGGAACTTGCCCACGAGGCCGGAATGCCAGCTGGTGCCGCAGGCCACGATGTGGATGCGGTTGAGGTCCGCCAGCTCCTGGGCGTTGAAGGGCAGATCCAGGGGGATCGCCTCCCCGTCCAGCGGCAGCCGGTTCAGCAGGGTGTTCGAGAGGGCTTGGGGCTGCTCGAAGATCTCCTTCTGCATGAAGTGCTTGTAGCCGCCCTTTTCCGCGGCGACAGGGTCGTAGGGAATGGTGACCACGGGCCGGTGGATCTCCGCGCCATCGAGGCCGAAGATGCGCGCGCCGTCGCGCGTCAGCTCCACCAGGTCGCCATCTTCGAGGAAGATCACGCGGCGGGTGTGGGGCAGGAGGGGCACCACGTCCGAGGCCAGGAAGGTCTCGCCTTCGCCCAGGCCCAGCACGAGCGGAGGGCCGCTGCGGGCGGCGAGGATGCGGTGTTTGTCTGCGGCCTGGAGGCAGGCCAGCGCGTAGATGCCCCGCATGCGGCCCACGGCTTCGCGGAAGGCGTCCGGGAAGGTCATGCCCTGCTTCATCAGGTGGGCCACCATCACGGGGAAGCATTCCGTGTCGGTCTCGGAGCGGAAGGTCTCGCCCGCGGCCTTCAGCTCGGCCCGCAGCTCCAGGAAGTTCTCGAAGATGCCGTTGTGCACGGCCACCACCTGCCCGTCGCCGCTGCGGTGGGGATGGGCGTTCTCCTCCGTGGGCCGGCCATGGGTGGCCCAGCGGGTGTGCCCGATGCCCAGCGGCGAGGGATCCGCGAGATCGACCTTGCCCGCGAGGTTCGCCAGCTTCCCCGAGGCGCGGATGATGCGGAACCCGTCCGTGGGATCCGACAGGGCCACGCCGGCGCTGTCATAGCCGCGGTATTCCAGGCTCCGCAGGCCGTTCACCAGGATGCCCGCGGCGCCCTGCTGGCCGATGTAACCGACGATTCCGCACATGAGGGACTCCGATCCGATGCTTCCGACCATAGCCGGGCGGGGCTGAGGTTCCAATGTGGCTGGGGGCACACGCCCTGAGGTAGCAGGGGAACCACAGGTGTGGTGCGTGGACCGGCGGCGCGTCAGCCCCGGATCTGCTGCTCCAGGAGCTTGCTCCGGAGCTGCAGCATGGCCTTGGTGTGCAGCTGGGAGACCCGGGACTCGGTGATGTTCAGGAGGATCCCGATCTCCTTCATGGTCAGCTCGTCGAAGTAGTAGAGCTGGACGACGAACTTCTCCTTCTTGGGCCGTCCCTCGATGGCCGTGCGCAGGATGGCCTTGATCTCCGCGGTCTGGAAGATCTGATGGGGATCCTCGGCGTCCGGATCGGGCACGAAGCTGATGAGGCTCTCGCCCTCGCCGTCCTCGCCCGCCTCGACGAAGGTGCCGAGGGTGACGCCCTTCAGCTCATCCAGGTTCTTGTGCAGTTCTTCGAGGGGGAGGCCCAGGTGGCGCGCCACCTCCTCGTCCGTGGCCGCCCGCCCCTTCTGCTGCTCGATGAGGTGGTAGGCGTTCTCGATGTCCTTCTTCTTCCGCCGGAGGCTGCGGGGCACCCAGTCCAGTTCCCGCAGGCCGTCCAGGATGGCGCCCTTGATCCGCAGCTCGGCGTAGGTCTTGAACTTGATGTTGCGGGTGGGCTCGAACTTCTCGATGGCGTCCATCAGGCCGAGGATGCCGCTGTTGATGAGGTCATCCAGCTCGACGTGGGCGGGGAGACGCGAGGCGATGCGGTGGGCCACGAACTTCACCAGGGGCACGTAGTCCTTGATGATCTGCTCCCGGTTCTGGCGGTCGAAGGGCTCCGGAGGCTCCGCCTCACCGCTGGCGGGGGAGGCTGCCGCCTTCGCCCGGTCACTGGCCGCCAGGAGGGCCGCCCAGGGCCGGAGGGCGGCCGGAGCGGACGCCACGGCCCGGGCCAGTTCGTCATCGATGGACGAGCCGGAATCGACAGGCTGGTCTGGGATCAGGACCATTCGGATTCCTAGGGTGCGTCACCAGGCGCGGGCAGTCTCCAGAATGCCGCAAAGTCGTCCGGCTGCAAGGATACCTGGCCCAGCAATTGCTGGGCGATGGCGCCGAAGGCCCTAGAAGCCGGGCTGTCGGGGAAGAGCTCCACCACCCCCCGCTGCTGGCGCACCGCCTGGAGGATGTGGGGATCGTTGGGAACCATGCCCAGCACCGGAACCTGTTTGCCCAGGAAACGTTCCGTGGCCTCCTGGAGCTGGTCCACGGTCTCCCGGGCCTCTTCTGCGCTCTGGCCGTTGTTCACCAGCAGCCACAGCGGCTTCGAGGGCTCGCGCAGGTGCAGCACCTTCACCATGGCGTAGGCGTCCACCAGGCTCGTGGGTTCGGGGGTGGCCACGAGGATGACCTCCTGGGCCGCCAGAAGGAGCTTGAGGACCGATTCGTGGATGCCGGCCGCGGTGTCGATCAGCAGCCAATCCACCGTCTCGGCCACCCGCTGGAGGCCCTGGACCAGGCGCAGCTCGCTCATGGTGTCGAGGCGGGTGAGCTCCTGGATGCCGCTGCTGGCCGGCAGAATTTGCATACCGGAAGGGCCCTCCAGCAGGATCTCCTCCAGCACCTTCTCGCCCCGGAGGACATGCTCGAGCGTGTATTTCGGGGACAGGCCCAGCAGGATGTCCAGGTTGGCCAGGCCGAAATTCGCATCCATGACCACCACCCGCTGACCCAGCCTGGCCAGAGACAGGGCCAACCCGGCGGTGACGTTGGTCTTGCCCACACCGCCCTTGCCGGAGGTGATGGCCACGACCCGGGCGGCGAACAGGGGCGCCTCGGCGCCCTGGCCCAGGGGCAGACTGCGGAGCCGGGGGGCCGCGTGACCACTCATTCCGGCGCCTCCGCCCCTGCCGTCGCTGACGCCCGGACCGCCGGGTCCGGCGGCCACGCCTGGCGGGCCCATGATGGAAGCAGACTGTCCTGGAAGGTCAACATACCGACACCCGCCGGGTGCGGGGCGAGGCTTGTGCCAAAGAAGCTGTCAGCTATCAGCTGTCAGGGATGGATCTTCAGGGCGTCCCAGCGCTCCGGTGGGTGGAAGCGGCACCTCAGCCCGGCCCAGCTCACGCGCTGGAAGGTGACCTGGCCGGGCCAGGGGACGCGGTCCAGCCAGGTCCGGAGGGCCCGCTGGAGACGGAGGCGCTGCTCGGGCTCCAGGGCGGTGTCGGCCCCGACCCAGGCCCCAGGCCGCCGGGCCTTCACCTCCAGCAGGCGAAGCTCGGGTCCCCGGCTCAGGAGCAGGTCCAGCTCGTAGCGGCCCAGCTTCTGCCGCCAGGCCACCAGGTCCCAGCCCCGGGCCCAGAGCAACCAGAGCGTCAGCCGCTCGGCGCGCAGCCCCAGCCGCCGGGCGGCCTCACCTCGGCGCATGGGGGAGGTCCAGGGCATAGAACACGGTATCCACGGCCATGCGGGGGAAGTCCCGAGGCAGGTCCCCCGCCTCCACGCGCCGGAATCCGTTGCGCTCATAGAAGCGGTGGGCGGCGCCCATGTGGGGGAGGGTGCCCAGCCAGATGCCCGGGAGGGCCTGGCTCCTGGCGTGGTCCAGCAGGGTGTCCAGGAGGGCCTGGGCCAGGCCGCTGCCCCGGTGGTCCTTGTGGAGGAACATCTTCCTCAGGGCGCCTCCGCTTCCGAAACCGATGAGGCCGATGGTGCCCACCACCCGGCCTTCCGCGAGGGCCACCCAGAATCCGCCCCGGCCCGCCAGGTAGACCTCGGGAATCCGCGCCAGGTCCGGCTGGTCCCGGGCGGTGATGGGCACCCCGAACTCGATCTGCTGGATGGGGAGGATCAGGTCGAGCACCTGGTCCTCGAGGCCCGGCTGGAAAGGCTGGATCAGGAGGGCCATGGATCCTACTCGTCGCGCCGGGGCAGCAGGAGGCTGCGCTGGACGCGCTCGAGGTTGCCGTGGAGGCGGACGATCTTCCAGGCCAGGATCATGGCGTAGCCCAGCCAGACCCACAGGATGCGGGGATCCACCGGCGTGCGCTTGAGGACCTCCGTGCCCAGGTCGAGGCGCAGGCCCTGGAGGAACCAGGTCACGGCGCCAAAGGCGATGACCAGGTGCCCCCAGCGGATCCAGAAGGGCCGCAGGCCCTCCTTCACCTTCCAGCGCAGCAGCAGCCACCGGTCGAAGCGGTCGCTCTTCTCCTCGGCGAAGTGCAGGGCCAGGAGCTGGTCCACCAGTGGGGCGTAGCGGTGGACCTTCAGCTCCTGGACCTCCTCCTCGCCGTTCAGCTTGCGGAGGAAGGCGCTGCGGATCTTCCCGATGCACTCCTCCCAGGGCGCCTCCTCCCGGTGCAGCGAGAGGTGCAGGCGCACCAGCCCGACCCAGAGCAGGGCCTGGGCCAGCAGCACAGCCCACAGGGACGCGCCCTGCCAGCCCTGGGTGCGGACGAGATCGAGGAAGCGGGTGAGGTCCATGGGGCGAGTGTACCGCCATCCCTCCAAGGCCCGGCAAGGGGTCAGAGGGAGGCTGCCTTGGCAGAGGATCTGAAGGCCGGGTACCACCTCGCCGTATCGCCTATCGATCCGCTCCCTTTGGCAACAAGGTCCGCACGCTCAAGAATGCCAGGAGCGGAATCGCGAACGCGTAGACGTACTGCGTCCGCGACACGCCGATGCCGAACGGAAACCAGATGCCCGGTACGCCGATCGCATCGAGCAGCTCGCCGCCGAATAGCGCGGCCATGATGGAGGCCAACGTGACGAGCGCCAGGATCCGCATGGATCCGCTGCGAACGATGCGCGCTCCTATCACAATAAACAGCGCGATGGACGCGAGCCGGCTGCCCCTCGTCACGCTTGCCGAATGGATCACGGCGCCGACAATCGCGGCGACCGCCGCCAGCGCGGCGGACACATCGAAGGTCCGCCACGGAGGAAGGCACCAGCGATTCCAGGCCAGAGCCCAGGCGGCCACCGTGGGCACCCACATCACTGACGCCAGCCAGGCATAGGTAGCCAGATCCATCAGATCGGTCCAAGCGAGGATCGCGTTGTTGAGACGCCTGGCCGCCATGAGCGCGAGCGCGATGCAGGCAAAGATCAGGAAACGCCCGTGGCTGCTTCGAGGCCGGCACCAGAGTGCCAAGCCAATGAGTGCAAACATCGTTAACGGCTCGATCACATCGACGATGTAACCGGCGATGGTTCGCTGCCATTGCACGCGGTGGAGCGCATCGCTCGCCGGCCGCGGAGCCAGTATGGGAACGCTGTGCATGCCGCCACCGTCTGCGCTGACGCCGGAAACGGGAGGCATATACGCGCGGACAGCGAGCACGCCACGGGTGCCCGCCACACCGGCAGGCAGGGCGAACTGCAGCGGCCGCGTGCCGACGACCCGCGGGGCCGCACCGAGCCTGCCCGACCCGCCCAACAGTTGACCGTTCCAATAGAGCTCGTAGCCATTCTCGACGAGGGTCGGTCCGAGGATGTCCCACGACGCCGGTCCGGCCGGCACCGTCACCGCGCGCCGGTACCAGGCGTAGCCGTGATAGCCGGGATGACCGTGCGCCATCCATCCGCCGACATAATCGGGCAGACCTACGTCGCCATCGTGGCTGCCCGGCGCGGCGGTCATGTCGACCGTCTCCCAACCGCTATCGTCCGTGGCGGCCTCCGCCCAGCGGGGGTCATCGCCGGTACGGAATCGCCAGGAGCCGTCGAGCAGGGTCGCCGCGGCGCGCAGCTCCGGCGGATCAGGGCGGCCGCCGCTCGCCAGGTCGGCGATCACGATGGCAAATGCCAGCAGCGTCGCAATGGCGACGCCAAGCATCAATTTGCGTTGGGTTGCGTTGGTCGAGGCCGCCGTCGAAGCATTCGAATAGGGCTGCATGCAATGACCTCATTGATAGTTCGGTATTGATGTCTTGACATCGATAAACAGGTCAACATTCGAACGAATTCAACCAGTAGGGCCTAGATGGGGGCATAGAAGATCAAGCAACACCGCCTGTTCGCGCGTTGACATTGAGCCCGTGCGATCCTGAAGCCGCTTCCGGAAGCGCTGGCTCCACCGCAATCGCACCTTCGATACCGGCCCGGCGATCTGACGATGAGCCGCTAGGCAGGTTGCGGTTGCACCGGGCCATGGTGCGCGAGCTTGCCCTTGGCTAGCAGCAGAGTCTGCCGAAGCGCGCGTCGTCGAATTGGGGTGTAGGCTTGCCCCAACGGAGGGTGCCATGGTGGCTGAAGGCATGAAGACGGCGGCGAACTGGGCCAAGGAACTGGGCGTTCCCGAGAAGAAGCTCAAGGATGCCTTCAAGGCCGCGGGCATCGAGCCCGACGCCAAGAAGGGGGTGTGCGCCTACTACGCCCAGGCCTCCGCCGAGAAGGCGAAGAAGGCCATCAAGTAGTGCATCAGAGCTTGTTCCAGGCCACTTCGCCGGCGGCGAGGAAGGCCTCGCCGTCCATGCCCCGGTCCTCGGCGCGCTGGATCAGGTGCTGGAGAGCCTCGGCGGTGGCCTCGGCGTCCTGGAGGGCGCGGTGGGCGCGGGTGTTGGTGATGCCGAGGAACTCACAGAGCTCGGCCAGGCTCCGCCGTGGCAGCTCCGGGATGAGCTTCTTGGCCAGCAGCCGGGTGCAGATGAGGCGGTGGCGGCGCCAGACGCCTTCGGGCAGCCAGGCCTTGAGGAAGCTGCCGTCATAGGGCGCGTGGTGGGCCACCCAGATGCGGCCCTCCAGCTTCGGCACCAGCTTCAGGGCCACCTGCTCCCAGGGCGGCGCGCCCGCCAGCATGGGCAGGCTGATGCCGGTCAGGCGCTGGATCTCTTCGGGCAGGAAGCCCTGGATGGCGGCCAGGCTCGACCAGCGGTCCTCCACCACGGGACCCGCAAGGCGCACCATGCCCACTTCGGTGATCTCGGAGGGCTGGATGAACCGCCCATCCTTGCCCCAGCGGGCCTTGGGACTGCCGCCGGTGGTCTCCAGGTCCAGCACCGCGAAGCGCAGCTCCCGCAGTGCGGGGGAGCCGGGTTCGAGGAGGGGCTCCTGGGTCATGCGCTGACCAGGGTCTTCAGGCCGTCCTTGAAGAGCACATCGACCTTGCGGCCCATGCGCCGCTGCACGCGGCCCAAGCCGAAGGCGGGGTGGTCCATCCAGGCGCCTTCCTCCCAGCGCTCGGCCACGGAGTAGGGCCGGGCCCGGGCGCCGCCCTGCTCGCGGGTCACGGCCTCCTGGAACTGTGCCACCAGGGAGCCGGGCCGCGGACCGCCAGCCTTGGCCGCCGCCGGGATGCGAGGCGAGCGGGGCAGGGGCTCGGGCTTGGCCACGCGGAATTTATGAACGGAGCGGCAATTTCCGCAGATGAGCCGGTCGGGCACGCCATTGGTCACGGTCAGGACCTGGTGGCGCGTCTCGCCGCCGCAGCGACCGCAAGGCGCATCCACATCCTGGCCAGCGTAGTAGGTCTTCATCGTCATCGCTTCAGGTTAGCAGGCCCGAAGTAGCCCAGATGTACAGGAAGGCGGGGGCCGAGGGGCCCCCCGCCTCCACTCGGCCGAAGGGTCACTGCTTGGTATGGTTCAGGGTGCCCGTCGCCTGGAAATCATCCGAGTGGTTGGTAGCCAGAGTGGTGGCGTTGATGAAAGCCGCCCAATGGAAATGCGGGTTGGCCCCGTTCCAGGGAGCGCGGCTGAGGCTGCCTGCGCAATTGGTGTAATCGGTGAAATGGGATGTGCAGTTGAAGATGATCTGGCCTGCGGAGGAGGGGTTGTCGAGGGATCCCTGGGTGCTGAACGTGCCCTGGTGAGAGGCCACAATTTGGGAGAAGGAGATGCAACTGCTCCGGTTGATGTAGACGAGGGAATAGGTGAAGGTGCCGTTGGCGTTGAAGGTATAGAAGCTGCCGTACTCGCCGATGGTGTCGACAAAGCTCCAACTTCCTACAAGACGGGCGTCAACGGTGGGCGTCGAGCCAGAGATCCCGAAGTTGGCGGTGGCAGTGTACCCGCTGGCGGTGGCCGTGATGTTGACGGTACCGGCTGAAACCGCTGTGACGGTGCATCCGGTGGCGTTAGGGGTCGCGGTGGCGACTGCGGAGTTGGAGGAAGCCCAGGTGACTCCCGTGGTGTAGGGGCTGGTCGTGGTGCCATTGGACCAGTTGGCCATCACGACAACTCCGGTTGTCTGACCCACCTGCAGCGAGCTGGTCGACTGGAGCATGGTGAGGCCAGTCAGGGCGGCCGCGGGGCCGGCAGTGACGGTGATGGCAGCCGTGCGGGACACGCCGCCCAGGCTCGCGGTGATGGTCGCGGTTCCAGCGGCGACAGCGGTCACCACGCCACCTGCATTCACGGTGGCCACGGAGGGCGCGGAACTGATCCAGGTCAGATAGGAATCGTAAGGTGTGGTGCCGGTGCCGTTGGACCAAATCGCGGCCGAGGTGATGTCCACGGTCTGCCCAACGCTCAGGGTGCTGCTCGCCGGGGTGAGGGTGATGGCCGTGAGGGTGGGGCTTGAGGCGCTCACGGTGATGGCAGCCGTGGTGTTGAGGCCATTGGCGGTGGCCGTGAGGGTGGCGGATCCGGCGGCGACGGCTGTGACAACGCCCGCCGAATTCACCGTAGCCACGCTGGGAAGGTTGGTGGTCCAGGTCACGCTGGAATCGTAAGGGACAGTACTGGTGCCATTGGACCAGTGGGCGGTGGCGGTGAAGTCCGCCGTCTGCCCCACGTTCAGGGTGACGCCGGTGGCGGGGGTGAGGGTGATGGAGGTGAGGACCGCGGCGGAGGCATTGACGGTCACGACGGCGGAGCCCTGGATGGCACCCTTGGTCGCGGTGATGGTGGCGGTCCCGGCCGCCACTCCGCTCACCAGGCCGCTGGCGGACACGGAAGCCGTCCCCGGGGCGCTGGAGGTCCAGGTCACCGAGCTGTCGTAGGGCGTGACCGTGGTGCCATCGGAAAAGTGGCCTGTGGCCTGGAGATCTGCCGAAGCGCCCACATTGAGGGTGGGGCCCGCGGGGGCGAGGGTGATGGAGGTCAGAGTCGCCGTGGCTGCTGGCGGAGGCGAGGACGGGGCGGAGCTGCCTCCGCCGCTTCCACCGCAGGCCAGCATCAGGGCAGCCGCGAGGCAGGCACCCACGGCCCGGAGGGGCCGGTTCCGGCGAAGGGCGGGCGATGGGGAGTAGGCGTGCATGTCGGGCATGGTGACCTCCAGAGAATCGCCTTCAGGTTGGCCACGACGTTGAAGGGCTGGCAGGACCACTTTGGTGATAGGGGGTGGGCCACCCCCCTGGGGGGCCGGGCCCCGGTCCGATGCTCCAGGTTCCAACAACATTCCTTTGGTCGGGTGGATCCCTTAGACTGGAACCCCCTCCCCGGAGCCAACCCTGAGCGCACGGACGCCCACCGTCTTTCTCGATCCCCAGAGCCGGGAGCCGGTCTATCTCCAGATCGCGCACTCTCTCATGCAGGAGATCCATCGGGGCCGCCTTCACCCCGGGGATTCGCTGCCCGGGTACCGGACCCTCGGCGAACGGCTGGGCGTGAGCCGCAACACCGTGATGGCGGCCTATCGGGAATTGCAGGCCGAGGGTTGGGTCGTCTCCACCCCGGGGGAGGGCAGCGTCGTGGCGCCCGACCCGCCCACGCGGATGCATGGGCAGTCCCCGACCGCTGGCGGGGCCTCCGAGGCGACCACCATGGGGTTCGACCTGGCTTCGGGGCTGCACGAAGCGGCGCCCAAGGGGGCGCCCGGCCTCCTGAAGGTGGGGAGCGGCCTGCCGGATCCCCGTCTCCTCCCTGGCGCGGAACTGGCCCGGGCCTACCGCCGGGCCCTGGTGCTGAACCGCCAGCAGAACCTCGAGCTGGAGGATCCGCAGGGCCATCCCATGCTCCGCCAGTCGCTGGCCCGGATGCTGGGCGAGGCCCGGGGCATTGCCGCCTCGCCCGAGAACATCCTCGTCACCCGGGGCAGCCAGATGGCCCTCTTCCTGGTGGGCCAGGCACTGCTTTCGGCGGGAGAGGCCGTGGCGGTCGAGGCCCTGGGCCACCCGGGGGTATGGGAGGCCTTCGCCCGGGCTGGCGCCCGCTGCCTGCCCGTCCCCGTGGACGCGGAAGGCATGCGCGTCGGAGCCCTGGCCCAGCTGGCGGAATCTGAGCGGCTGCGGGCCGTCTACGTCACGCCACTGCGCCAGTACCCCACCCTGGTGCCTCTTACCAGTGACCGGCGCCACCGGCTGATGGCCCTGGCCCAGTCCCACCGGTTCGCCCTCATCGAGAACGACCAGGACAGCGAGTTCCTGTTCGAGGGCCGCCCCCGGGCTCCCCTGGCGGCGGAGGACCGCTCCGGGGTGGTCGTCCACGTGGGTACCCTCAGCAAGATCTTCAGCCCCAACCTGCGCCTGGGCTACGTGCATGGACCGGCCCCTCTCATCGCCCGCATGCGCGCCCTGCGGCAGGCTCTGGACCGCCAGGGGGACATGGTGCTGGAGCGGGCCTTCGCCGAGCTGCTGGACGATGGGGCCATCCACCGCCACCTCAACCGCATGCAGCTGGCCTACCGGACCCGCCGCGATGTCCTCTGCCGGGCGCTGGAGCGGGCCCTGGGCGATCGCCTGCGCTTCCAGGTGCCGGAGGGCGGTCTGGCCCTGTGGGCCCAGGTGGCGGCTGGCGTGGATGTGGACCGCTGGTCGGCTCGGGCGCTGGAGCATGGCGTGGCCTTCCAGCCCGGGCGGCGCTTTGCCTTCGATGGCAGCCCCGTGCAGGGCTTGCGCCTGGGGTTCTCGAACTACCCGGAATCGGATCTGGAAGAGGTGGCCCTCCGCATGCGCGCGGCGCTGGACGGGGATCGATGAGCCTGCTGCTGACCTCCTTCGATGGCCGGATCACCCTGAAGGGCGTCCTGGGCATCGGCGGCATGGGCGAGGTCCACCGGGCCTGGGACGCCGGGCTGGAGCGCCCGGTGGCGGTGAAGTTCGTCCGGAGCCAGGATCCGCAGGAGGCGGATCGCCTCCTGCTGGAAGCGCGCCTCCAGGCCCGCGTGGAGCACCCGAACGTGGTCCGCGTGCATGACACGGGCACCCTGGAAGGGCGTCCCTGCATCCTCCTCCAGCTGGTGGAGGGGCGGACCTTCGCAGACCCCCGCACCGAAGGGGATTGGCGGGTCGAGGTCACCCTCGCCGCCCAGGCCGCCCGCGGCCTGGGGGCAGCCCACCGGATGGGCCTCGTCCACCGCGATGTGAAGCCGGCCAACATCCTCGTGGAGGATACGGAGGAGGGTCCGCAGGCGCGCCTGACGGATTTCGGCCTGGCGCGGGATGAAGAGGGCGGTCTCACCCGCTCGGGCCTGCTGATGGGCACGGTGGATTTCATGGCCCCGGAGCAGGTCTCGGGCGCCGCCCCGGTGGATTTCCGGGCCGACATCTACGGTCTCGGCGCCACCCTCTATGCTGTCCTCGCTGGCCGCCCGCCGTTCCGGAATCCCGTCGGATCCACGGCGAAGGCGCCGGGCACCCTGGACCTCCATGGCGCCACCGCCGCGGGAGATCTGCACCCGGGCGACCTGTTGCGCCGGGTGCTGGAGAAGGATCCGCTTCCGCTCACCACAGCGGTCCCCGGCCTGCCGAGGGACCTGGCGACCGTCGTGGCCAAGGCCATGGAGAAGGCGCCGGAACGGCGCTATGCCACTGCCGAAGCGCTGGCCGACGACCTGGAGCGGGTGCTGAAGGGCCAGGCCATCCTGGCCCGGCCCATGGGGTGGCTGGAACGCGGCCTGCGCTGGTCCAAACGCAACCCTGCGGCCGCGAAGGCCCTCGGCGCGAGTCTCACGGTGATGCTGGCCACAGGCGCCTTCGCCACTTGGAACAGCCGCCGCAGCACCCTGGCCGCCCTGGAGGCGGCCCAGATGGGAGGGGAGGCCAAGGCCCTGGAGCTGCGCATGCGCATGGCCCACCTGGCCCCGGCCCACGACATCCGGCCAGTGAAGGCGGAGCTTCGACTGGCACTCGCCCGATTGCAGGCGCGCAAGGGGGCCGCCGAGGCCCCATCTGCCTATGCGCAGGGGCGCATCCACCTGATCCTTGAGGAACTGGAGCCGGCTCGAGTGTCCCTGGAACGCGCGTGGGTTCTGGGGTTCAGGGGTCCCGATCTGGAAGAAGCCATGGCGACTGTCTACAGCCAACTCTACGAGCAGGCCCGCCAGGAGGCGGAGGGGCTGAAGGACCCGGCCTACCGGACGCGGCGACTGGCGGAAGCGGATCTCCGTTTTCACCAGCCGGCCCTCCGTCACTTCCAGGGAGCTGGATCAGATCGGGTCCTGCAGGCGCGGCTCGCCATGCTGGAGCAGCACGACGAGAAGGCGCGGGATCTCGCCCAGGCGGCTCGCCGGGCCGATCCGGAACGAACGGAAGCAGGTCTGATCGAAGCGCAAGCCTGGATGAACCTCATGGTGAAGGCCTATGACCTTCAGCATTTTGAAGAAAGTGAGCGCTGCGCGCGGGAGGGGCTGGCCATCACACAGGCACTGGCCCGCGTGGTGCGAAGCGACCCAGCGGTGCATCACCTGGCGGGCCGATTTCACGCCTTTCTCACGAGTCTGGCCCAACGACGCGGCCTGCCCCTGAGGGCCGATGCCGAGGCGGGTTTCCGGGACGTGGAACACGCCCTGATCCTGGATGCCGATTCGCCACGCCCCTGGTTGAACAAGGCCCTGATCCTGGCGAATCTCAGCCGGGCTCCCAAGGCTCCGGGGGATCCCTCCCGATTGGAGTATTGCCTGGCCGGAGTGGAGGCCTGTCGGACGGCGGCCCGCCTGGCACCTGATTCAGCCCGGCCGCTCGCCCGCTTTGCCTACGCGCTCTACGACCTCGGAGGTGCTCAGGAGGATGTGGGACAGGACCCGGGTCCCGCCCTTCGGGAGGGGCGCGCCGTGGCGATCCGCCTGGACGCGATGGAACCCTGGGACCCTTCGGGGTTGAGATGGGCCTTCGCCTGTTCCGAAATGGAGGCCCGCATTCTTCTGGACCACGGACGGGATGCCTCTGAACCCCTCGCCATGACCCAGTCCCTGGCGGAGCAAATGCAGGGCAAACCCGGGGTCACTGCAGCCAACCTCCAGGAGAATATCAAAACCCTGGAACTGCTCCTGGCCCTGGATGCCCAGGCCAGGGGCAAGGATCCCGAGGCGCATTTCCACCGTTCCTACGAAGCAAGTGAGGCCCTCCGACGCCTTGAGCCTGACCAGACGAATCCGGTGTTCTTCACTGGCTGGACTGCGATCCGTTGGATGGAAGGGCGGATCCTCCTTGGACGACCAGTGGAGGATGTACTGGACCGTGCCCTACCGGTGGTGGTGGCTGCCCATGAACGCTGGCCGAAGGAACCTCAGTTGAGGATCCATCTTGCCAAGATCCTCGGCTTTGGTGTCAGGGCCTCTCTGGACCTCCCCCGAGGCGTTGATGCCGACAGGCTCCGGGCGGCAAGGGTGGCACTCAAGGGGGCCCGGGCACATATCACGCCCACCGAGTCGGCCGACCTAGAAGGCTGGTTGGCTCTCGCCGCCTCGGCGTCGCCTGGGCCAGGACGGCAGGCGGAGGCGAAGGCGGCCCTGGCTTACTTCACCTCCGCGGTTCATCGCCATCCCACCGACCTGGGCGTGATCGAAGGCTTGGTGAGAGCCCAATGCGGCCTGGGAAGGCCCTCTTCGGCGCTGCGCGTCCTTGAGTCCATGGAACCGGCCCTTGCCAAGAAGCCAGAGGTCCAATGCCTGAAGGTTCGGACCCTGCGTGCCCTCGGGCGTGACGCAGAAGCGGATCGCCTCGCCACAGAGACTCAGGTGGCCCACCCGGTATTCGCCCAGCACGTGGCCCTGTCCTTGGGAACTCGTCTGGCCACCACCCCCGCCCCATGATCGACCTCCGCCGCCACACCGTCCGACGGGGGTGACAGACCCTCCAGGGGCTGCAACAGCCGGTTGAAGCCTGGCCCTTGCCCCTGGTCCTGCAGGTGCCTGGTGTGGACGCCCGCCGTCCATTCAGCGGGAGCTCCGGGGACCCTGATGCTTCAACCGATGGGAAACCCCTCCGTTCCCAGCATCCCGCTTTCAAACAAACGCATGGGCCCCTTGGCCGATCCCGGTAAGAGGTGGCCCAGCCCCTTTCTGCAAAGCGTGCCTGGGCTGGACCGGAGGGGGGCGCCAACCTGGGCCGACCTCTCTGGAGCCCCCATGGCCGCCCATCCCGTTCCTCGCCTCCTCGCGCTGGCCCTGTCGGCCGCACTCGTCCTGGGATGGCTCACCGCCTGCGGCGGAGGTAGCGGGGGTGGCGGGAGTGCCGCCGTCCCGCCACCGCCCACGGCGAAGGCCTGGGGGGTGGCCGCGCTCATCGAGACCGACAATGCTGGCCCTGCCTATCTCCCGCAGGTCGCCATGGATGGCAACGGCAATGCACTGGCGGTATGGCAACAGCACGATGGCATGCGCTTCAACCTGTGGTCCAACCGCTACACGGTCGGTGCTGGTTGGGGGGTGGCCACCCTCATCGAGACCGACAACATCAGTGATGCCTCTGACCCACAGATCGCCGTCAACGCCAGCGGCAACGGCCTGGCGGTATGGGCTCAACACGACGGTGCACACCGCAACATCGTGGCCAACCGCTACACGGTCGGCACCGGGTGGGGTACCGCCGTGCTCATTGAAACCGACAACGCCGGCAACGCCAACCAACCCCAAGTCGTGATGGACGCCAACGGCAATGGCCTGGCGGTATGGACTCAGGATGATGGCACGTACCAGACCGTCATGGCCAACCGCTACACGGCGGGCAGCGGCTGGGGCACCGCCGCGACCATCGAGACTGGCATCGTGGGGGATGCGTTCGAACCCAGGATCGCCATCGGCGCCAACGGCAATGCCCTGGCGGTGTGGGTCCAGTCCGACGGCACGCGCCTCAATGTCTGGGCCAATCGCTACACGGTTGGCTCCGGCTGGGGCACGGCAGGGCTGATCGAAACCGACAACGCAGGTGATGCATATAGCCCTCGGATCGCCCTTGATGCCAACGGCAATGGCGAGGTGGTGTGGTCCCAGTTCGATGGCACGCGGAACAATATCGTGGCCAACCGCTACGCCGCCGGCAGCGGGTGGGGCACGGCGACCATCCTCGCAGGGGCGAGTAACGTCGGTACCCCCCAGATCGCTTTTGACCCCAGCGGCAATGCCCTGGCCGTGTGGGTTCAATCGGACGGCGCAAGGTATAGCATCTGGTCCAGCCGCTACATCGCCGGCACCGGCTGGGGCACGGCGGCGCTCATCGAGACCGACAATGCGGGTGATGCCGGTAGCCCCCAGATCGCCTGCGACGCCAGCGGCAATGCCCTGGCGGTGTGGGGTCAATCGGACGGCACGCGCATCAACATCTGGACCAACCGGTATACCGCTGGCAGTGGCTGGGGCACGGCCGCACTCCTCGAGACCGACAACGCGGGTGATGCCAACGAGCCCCAGATCGCCATCGGTGGCAACGGCCAGGCGCTGGCGGTGTGGTACCAGTCCGACGGCACGCGCAGCAACATCTGGTCGAACCGCTTTCAGTAAGCCGCACCTGAGCCCATTCCACCCTCCTTTTCTCCTGGAGTTCCCATGTTCAAACCGCTCGCCATCGCCATCATGTTGATCGCCTCACCGACCTGGGCCCGGGCCCAGCCGGTGACACACCTGGGCGTTCCCGCCGCCAACCTCGTCGCCGTGGATATCAGCACGCGCTCGGATCTTTCCACCGGCGCAGTGACGACGGATGTGGGAACCCTTGAAAATGGGGTCTGGACCTGGCAATTCGGGGTGAAAGGCTTCGAAGTCCCCAAGGGCCGCACCCTCATCATCACTGATGCCCAGGCCTGGGTGCTGCACGAGCCGGGGACCGGCACGCCGGCCTCTCTGGAATTGATGCTGGAACACCCCGCGGCCGGCTATTCGGGCAGCATGGCCCTCTTCACCTTCGCGGACATCCCCGCCAACGCCATGGGCGTGAAGCGCCAGACCTGGACCAGCGGCTTCATGGTGCCCGAGGGCATGAGCGTGAAGATCTGGGTCCAGCAGTTCTACCCCCTGAGCCTCATGTCCATGGCCCGCATCGTCCTGCACGGCTACTACCTCTGAGAGGGTGGGGGATCCATGCGCCAGCACCTGATCGCCGGAACGCTGCTCGGCCTCCTCGCCGCCTGCGGCGGAGGCGGTGACGCCACCACTCAGGCCCAGGTCCCGGCCCCTCCCCCAGTTCCGGCCTGGCATGCGCCCGTGGAGCTCGCCGCTTCCAGCTACATGGGCGGCGCCCTGCTGGCGGGAGATGGGAAGGGCGCCGTCCTCGCCGCCTGGATGCGGACGGGCGTCGATTCCGGGGGCACGCCCTACTGGGAACAGGTGGCGGCCCGCCTGCGCGCCGACGGCACCTGGGAGGCCCCCCAGGCGCTGGATGGGGCCAGCGGCATCAACGGCCTCCAGTTTCCCGTGGCCGCCATGGATGCCCGGGGGAAGGGACTCATCGCGTGGTTCGATGCCGTGCCCCGCAGCACCACCACGCGCCTCCGGACAGTGCCGGTGGACCTGGGCTCCCCCGCGCCCTTCGGCGCACGGGCCACCGCCCTGACGGTCGATCTGAAGGCCCCCGCGAACCTCCACCTGGCTACCGGGTCCGATGGCAGCGCCCTCGCGGCTTGGTCGGGCCTCCGCACGGACCCCGCGCTGGGGGTGGACTTCCCCACCGTCCAGGTGTCCCGGCTCGAGGCGGGCGGAGCCTGGGGCACCCCCCAGTCCCATCGCCTGAACATGTACTCGAGCCAGTTCCTCCATGACCTGGCGGGCGATGGCCGGGGGGCCTACACGCTCGACTTCTCCACGGGCGACGATGCCTCGGTGGAGAACGTGGCGGTGGATTACGCACTGGGCGCCAGCACCGCGGTCGGCATTGCGGGGTGGGGGCCCCTCTCCCAGCTGGCCCTTCCCACGGGCCATCCTTCCGTCTGGTCCCTGGATGCGGAGGGCCGCCTGGAGACCTGGCTTCTCTATGGGGTGGCCGGCGAGGGGGACGCTCAGCGCCAGGCCTGGCCCCGCAGCCGCGCCACATCGGGCACCTGGACCGTGGGGGACAAGGTGAGCCTGCCCCTGCCCGCCCGCAGCCTGGTCGCCTTCCGCTCGGCGGGGGACGCGGGCTGGCTGGCGGGGCTGGGATCCGAGGGTCTGTGGGTGGCGCCCCTGTCCGGCGCGGCGCCCGGCACGCCCCGGACACTCCTGCCGCTGCCCACCACGACCGAGGTCATGGTGGGCACCCGGGACGCTGCGGGCCGCCCGGCGCTGTTGTGGATCCAGCGCGGCGCTGGCGGCGTCCATGAGGGCGTCGGCTTCTCCCGGTGGGATGGCGCCGCCTGGACGGCTCCCGCGATTCTTCCGGGAACGGCCGGGAAGACCATCCAGAGCCTGTTCGCCGTCCCAGGCCCCATGGGCCTCCTGGCGGGATGGGTGGAGGTGGGCGACCGCGTCCTGTTGTTCCGTACTGCGCTCTGGAAGTGAGCCCAGCGGGGTGGCCCAACCCCTTTCCTGGAAGTGTGCCTGGGGCGGTCCGCAGTCGGGCCGCACGCTGGGCCATTCCCCGAGGTTTGTGATGAGAGGTCCCATGGCCCTCCGATCCCTCCGCATGGCCTTCCTTCCCGCCATCTTCCGACTGTCCCAGGAGCCCCGAATGATCCGATCCGTGCCAGCCTCCCTCCGCCTCTGCTTTGCCAGCGCAGCCCTTGCCCTCGCCCTTGCCTGTGGGGGCGGTTCCGGCTCCAGCACACCGCCGCCCACCAGCATCGCCGGCCCCCGCCTGACCACGCCACCCTCCGCCCAGGCGGGCTACCGAGGTGATGTGGTGACCTTCCGGGTGGCGGCGGAAGGAACGGGCCACAGCTATCAGTGGTTCCGCAACGGCACCGCCATCGCCGGGGCTGCCACGGATTCCTACGCCCTGCCGGTCCAGGCGGCGGATGACCAGGCCCGCTACAGCGTGCGGGTGACGGCTTCCACCGGAGGGGTCACCACCAGCCCCGAGGTCCTGCTGGATGTGCTCTACGCCGACCCGGCGGTGGTGGCGGGCCATGACCACGCGCTGGCGATCACCACCAAGGGGCGCGTGTATGCCTGGGGCGTGGGGGGCAACGGCCAGTTGGGCCTTGGGGACTACCAGGCCCGCATGGCGCCGACGGCCGTGCCTCTGCCCGGACCTGCGGTGCAGGTGGCGGCGGGCTGGGGGCACTCCGTGGCGCTGCTGGCCGATGGCCGCGTCTTCTCGTGGGGGGCCAACACCTCAGGCCAGCTCGGGAACGGCACCACGACCATGAGCAACAGCCCGGCCGCGGTGCCCGGGTTGGCCAGCGTCGTCTACATCACCTGCGGGTACAACCACAACCTTGCTGCCAAGGCGGACCAGTCCGTCTGGATGTGGGGCTACAACTCCCACGGCCAGCTGGGCCAGGGGGACAAGACCAACCGCCTGAGCCCGGTCTCGATTCCGGTTGCCGCCTCCCAGGTGGCCGATGTGGCCCTGGGTGAGCTGCACACGCTGATGGTGGACACCTCCAACAACCTCTATGGCTTCGGCGACAATGGCTACGGCCAGCTGGGCCTCCCCTACTCACCCACGGCCGAATACCTGACCATCACCCAGCTCCAGAGCGGGGGCGTGAAGGCGGCCCGGGCTTTCTCGCTGTATTCCGTCCTCCTCGGCACGGATGGCCTGCCCTACGGCAGCGGCGAGAACGGCTATGGCCAGCTGGGGGATGGCAGCCAGGTGACCCGGTATGGCTGGGTGCCCATGAGCACGGCGGGGCTGCCTTCCGGGACCACCCTCGACCGTGTCGTACCGGGGCAGTACCACACGCTCTTTCTGGGTGGGCAGGGAGCCGTCGCCTCGGTGGGCTACAACTGGTACGGCCAGCTGGGGCTCGGGTCTGCCACGACCACGTCCACCACCGCCTCCCAGGCCATCGCCGGGCTCACGGCCCTCCAGGCGAGCTCGGGCTACTGCTCCTCCTATGCCCTGCTGCCGGATCTTACGGTCAAGGCCTGGGGCTACAACAACAATGGCCGGCTGGGCGACGGCACCGCCACCGACCGCCCCTCACCCACGACGATCCCCGGCCTCTCCCTGGGGCCCATCCCCACGGGCGTTCCCGTCCCCCCTCCCAGGAGCGAGGGCCTTGGAGTGACCCGGCTCTGAGCACCCCTTTTGACCTATCAAGGAGTCATCCATGACACGCACGAGGCTGCTGCTCGCCCTTCTCACCGTTTCCCTCACCGCCCAGGTGGATCCCTACCTCGAACCGCCCAAACCCTACCCCCTGCTGGAACGCCCCTTCATGCCGATCAAGCCGGGCGTGTTCAGCCCGGAAGGAAACCCCATCCCTATAACCATCTACCAGCCAGCCTGCGCCCCCAATGAGGACATCACCCGCTGGGTGGGATCCAAGGCCACCTTCGATCTGGCTGAACGCCCCATGGACGGATCGCATCCATACTTCGCCACCCTGGGTTGGCCCTCGGCCATGGCTTCGGATGGCAGTTCAAGGGTGTGGTTCGTGGAGGACTTCGATTACACCGTCCGCATGGCCACCACTGGCGGGATCCACACGGTCGCCTATCCGTACTGGGTCACGGGGCCGTCGGGAGGCGCTATCCTCCCCGGCGCGGTGACGGCCATGGCCTACGATGAACGCCGGCGGGCTGTGCATATCGGGATGGGCAACGAGGGAATCCGGTCCTTGTACGGCACCGCCCTTGCGAGCTGTGTGGAGGCGAGGTATGGGAGCCAGGATGGGTCGATCTGGGGCGCAGGAACGGCCAGCGTCACCTGGGTCCAGGCGCTGGCTTCGGATTCCGCCCAGGACCGGCTCTTCATCCTGGACAATTGGACCATCCGCGTCCTGGACCTCCTCTCGGGGAACCTGAGCACGCTGAGCACCAAGGTGCTGATTCCCAGCCAAGACGGAAGCTACTCCTACCCGCTGTCTCCCCGGCTGCTGGCGTGGAATGCGTGGACGAATGAACTCATCCTGGCCTCGGATCGTGAGGTGGTGGCCCTCTCGCCCGCCACCATGGACGTCCGTCTGCTGCTGGGCCCTGGAACGAACCCGGCCTCCCAGGGAGACATCAAGGGGATGGCCGTGGACGCCTGCGGCCGGGTGATCGTGTCTGAGTTCGGTAGCGGCCGGATCCTCGAAGTCGACCCCAGGGCAGGGCAGGCGGTCGTTCGGGAACTGGGGCCCTTCCGGCCCACCACGGTGGACACCGAACCCAAGATCGAGAATCCCTACGCCCTCGTGCCCATGTACGACGGGGTCGTCCTGGGCGACGGGAGCTCCCGCACCCTTCGCCTCATCCGCTGATCCGCCCATCCATCAACCGAGCAGCGCCTTCACCTGCTGGAGGCGCTGCTCTTTCTCTTCGGCCTGGCCGCGCAGCTTGGCTACGGCGGCTTCGGGGGCCTTGGTGACGAAGCTCTCGTCGGCGAGGCGGGCGCGAAGGGGCTCCAGCTCCTTCTCCAGCTTGGCCAGCTCCTTTTCCAGCTTGGCCTTCTCGGCGACAGGATCCTTGAGGCCGGCCAGCTCCAGGGCCACGGCGCCACCCGCCACCACGGCCACCGTGCGGGTGGGCGAGGCGAGGTCCTCTTTCGTGAAGGTGACCGACTCCAACCGGGCGATGGACTTCAGGGCCTCGGTGAAGGGCTCCAACTCGGTGATGGAGCAGAAGGCAGGCACCCGCTTGGCGGGATCCACGCCCTGCTCGGCCTTGAGGCGGAGGAAGGCCGAGAGCACTTCCTGGAACCGGGGGATGATCGTGGCGTCGCCACCTTGGAGGTGGAGGATCTTCTCGTCCACGGGCCAGCTTCTCAGAGCCAGCAGAGCCGGCTCTGAGTCCGGTAACCGCGGAGCGATGACCGCCTCGTGGATTTCCTCGGTGAGGAAGGGCACGAAGGGATGCAGGGCGCGGAGCAGGATGTCGAGGAATCGCAGGATGGCGGCCTTCTGGCCCGGTGTGCCACTCAGCAGTTGAACCTTCGCCAGCTCGATGTAGGTGGCGCAGAAATCATCCCACACCAGGTGGTAGAGCAGATCTGAGGCCTCGTGGAAGCGGAATTCCTCCAGGGCCTTGGTCACAGCCGTCAAGGTGTCGCGCATTTCCTTGATCAACCAGAATTCGGCCTCGCCGAATTCTGGCGCCGTCGCCAGCGTGACGGATTCATCCAGATTCATCTGGACGAATCGGGAGGCGTTCCAGAGCTTGTTGCAGAAATTGCGGCTGGCCTCGAGCCGCGCGGGGCTCATGGCGATGTCGGTGCCGGGCGCGGCCATGATGGCCAGGGCGAAGCGCAGGGCGTCCGTGCCGAACTCCTCCATCACCTCGAGGGGATCGATGACGTTGCCCTTGGTCTTCGACATCTTCTGGCCGCTGGCATCGCGCACCAGGCTGTTGAAGTAGACCTTGCGGAAGGGCACGTCACCCATCCAGGTGAGGCCTGCCATGGCCATGCGCGCCACCCAGAAGAACAGGATGTCGTAGCCCGTGATGAGCACGCTGGTGGGGTAGTAGCGCTTGAGATCCTCGGTCTGGTCGGGCCAGCCGAACACACTGAACGGCCACAGCGCCGACGAGAACCACGTGTCCAGCGTGTCAGGGTCCTGTTTCAGCTCCTGTGCTCCGCATGCGCAGCATGCGGAGGGTTGCTCCATCTCGACGTGGAGTTCTCCGCACGTCGCGCAGGTCCAGGCCGGGATGCGATGCCCCCAGACCAGCTGGCGGCTGATGCACCAGTCCTGGATGTTGGTGAGCCAGTGCTCCCATACGGCGGCGTGGTGCGAGGGCGTGAACTGGATGCGCCCGTCGCGGACCGCGTCCAGGGCCTGGACGGCGGCGTCCTTCACGTCCATGAACCACTGCTCGCTGACGAGCGGCTCCAGAACGGCGCCGCTGCGATCGCTGAGGCTGATCTTGTTGGTGTAGTCCTCCACCTTCACGAGAAAGCCCTGTTCTTCGAGGTCGGCCACCACGCGCTTGCGGGCTTCGAAGCGGTCCAGGCCGGCGTAGGCCCCGGCGGCGGCGGTCATCTTGGCGTCGAAGCCGATGATGGTGATGGACTCCAGCTTCAGACGCTGGCCTGCGGCGAAGTCGTTGGGGTCATGGGCCGGCGTCACCTTCACGCAGCCGGTGCCGAAGGCGGGATCCACGAAGCTGTCGGCCACCACGGGGATCTGGCGGCCCGTCAGCGGGTGGTCCATGAGCTTGCCGATCATGCCCTGGTAGCGCTCATCGTCCGGATGCACCGCCACGGCCGTATCGCCCAGCATGGTCTCGGGCCGCGTGGTGGCCACCACCACCTCACCGCTACCGTCCGCCAGGGGGTAGCGGAGGTACCAGAGCTTGCCCTTGCGCTCCTCGTATTTCACTTCCAGGTCGCTCAGCGCCGTCTGGAGGGCCGGGTCCCACTGGATCATGCGGGGCCCGCGGTAGATGCGCCCGGCCTTGTAGCTCTCCACGAAGACCTTGCGCACGGCCTTGTTGAGGGCCGGATCCAGGGTGAAGCGGTTGCGGGTCCAGTCCACGGAGCAGCCCAGGCGCTTGAGCTGGTGCTCGATGGCGCCCTGGTTCTTCTCTTTCCAGTCCCAGATGCGCTGCTCGAAGGCATCCCGGCCCAGCTGGTGGCGGTCCGTGCCCTCGGCCTTGAGCTGGCGCTCCACCATCATCTGGGTGGCGATGCCGGCGTGGTCCGTGCCGGGCACCCAGAGCGCGTCGAAGCCCTGGGCCCGCTTGAAGCGCGTGAGCACGTCATGCAGCGTGTTCACCAGGGCATGGCCCATGTGCAGGTTGCCTGTGATGTTGGGCGGCGGGATGACGATGGACCAGGGCTCCTTGCCGCTGGCGGGGGCGGCCTCGAAGGCCCTGCCTTCCTCCCACACCGAATACCAGCGTGTCTGCGCCGTCCTGAAGTCGAAAGCCTTGTCCATCTCGCGCATTGCCATCTTTGTCTTGCCTTTCCCAACTCCAAACCGGCTTTCCCGATCAGGAGGGATGTGAACGGACCTGCATCTGGAGCGGCCAACCCAATGGATCAGTCTACCTGTGGAAGGAGAGGCCTTCCAGGCAGGGACACCCGGCCGGGTGCGCCTTGAATGTAATAAGATATGATGGTCATCATTGCCTTTGCAGGAAGGATGGGAGGGCACATGCGGCTTCTTCGGATGGGGACTCTGGGGCTGGCCGGGCTGCTGGCCACCGGGACCGGCCTGGCTCAGGAGAAACCGCTGCCGGCGCCCCACATCAAGGCGAAGCTGATCTGCCACGACTGCCACCAGAAGGAGAAGCCCACCACGGCGGCGGTACCGGACGAGGCCTGCATGGTCTGTCACGGGGACTACCCGGCCATGAAGGCGCTGACGAAGGACGCCAAGCCCAACCCCCATGCCTCGCCGCACGATCCCATCCCCTGCACGGAATGCCACCGCCAGCACAAGCCGCCGGTGGTGAAATGCCTGGAATGCCACGAGGGGAAGTTCACGTTCCAGATCAAATGACGGCCCGGGGATGACAGGATGGAGGGGTCTCCGCGAGTGCCCCATGTATGTTCCCGCCCGCCTCCTCGCTTCAGCCCTGATCCTGGGGTCGCTCCCGGCCCCCGCGGGAATTCCGCTCGAGGGGCGCGTCCTGCCGTACCGGCAGGTGGAGGTCAGCGCGCCGGTGTCGAGCCGCATCATGGAAGTGCGCGTGCAGGAAGGGCAGGCCGTGAAGGCGGGCCAGCCCCTGGCCCTGCTCTACGGGAAGCTGGAGGAGCTGGAGATGCAGCGGGCCAAGGCGCTGCTGGAGCGCCGGGAGTTCGAGGCCAAGGGCGCCAAGCGCCTCTACGACAACAAGATCATCCCCGAGGCCCGGGCGTTGGAGTCGCGCATCGACCTGGAGCTGGCGCGGCTCCAGTACGAGACGGCGGTGGAGCAGGTGCGCCTCCGCACCATCCTCGCCCCCATGGACGGCGTGGTGGTGACCCGCTATCACGAGGAAGGCGAGGCGGTGGCCGGGGCCCAGCCGATGTTCCGCCTCATGGATCTGAGCCGGGTGCTGGTCCAGTGCGCCGCGGGCCCGGTCGCTCTGGCTGCGCTCGTCCCGGGCCGGAAGGTGCGGGTGCTCCTCGCCGAACCCGGTGGCACCGCGAGCGTCGAGGGGGAGGTCGTCCTGGTGGATCCTTGTGCGGATGCCGCGGGCAAGGTCCGCGTGAAGGTGGTGGTGCCCAACCCCGAGGGCCGGATCCGCGCCGGGCTCCGAGCCCAGGTGCTGGTCCCCGAGGGGCCCTGAACGATCTCTGGCGGGCGCAGCCTCCGGTCCCTTCCGGAATCAGAGCTTCTTGTGGGTGCCGTCGCACATGGGCTTGGTGCCGCTCTGCTTGCAGCCGCAGAACCACTTGGTGCCGGTGATGTCGGCCGTATAGGCCAGGGGCACGAACGGACCGCCCTTGTGGGAGCCGTCGCAGAACGGCTGCTTCTTGCTGTTGCCGCAGGCGCACCAGTGGTAGGTCTTGCCCGCTTCGACCTCCACCTGGTACGGGCCCTTCTGGGCGATGTGGGGCGTGGGATCCGTCATGGCGTGCCTCCTGTCGGGGTGCCTGTGGATGGGAGTCCACTATAGCGCCGCCGTCGAGGGGATTTTGTTGGGCACTCTTAATCGTCCCGGCGCTCCTCCGCCTCCTCCCATTCCAGCTCGGTCCACCACTCGTATTCGAGACCCTCGCAGGTGGTGCCGAAGGAGGGGCAGGCCACGCAGCCATCACCGCGGTGAACCTCGGCATCGTGCATGGGCGGGTAGACCTGGATCAAGGCGAGGGCGCCTTCGCGGGCGGCGGCCTCGGCTCCGGTCATGGGGCGGGAAGGCAGCTCCCGCACATGGAAGCGGCGGAGGCGCTCCTCACCCTGGGGGTAGAGTACCGAGTTCTCGGCATCGATGTGCCGCCACAAGGAGCGGCTGTAGTCCACGGCCAGCGCCTCCATCTGCTGGCGGGCCTCCGCGGTGGCGAGGTCGGAGCCGAGCAGATCCTCCAGGCCGTCCAGCAGGCCGGCCATGCGCTGGTGCTCCCCGGTGAGGGCGGCGATGGGGCCGCGGTGGGCGGGCAGCTCGGCCCGCTCCGCCAGGGCCCTGAACAGGACCTCCTCCTCCTTGTGGTGGTGGAAGTCGCCGGCATAGCGACGGAAGAAGGCCATGAAACGGGGACCGTCGGCCGGATCGCCCTGGCCCTCCAGCCGCACCTTCACGAAGGTCCGCAGAGAGCCCAGCACCTGCTCGATGAGCTCGTGTTCCGCGCGGAGGTCTTCGATGAGCTGCATGATGCCTACAGCATAGAGTGCCTAACAAAACCCCGACAGGGCTGCGAGAAAGCCAGGTGGGATGCACCGCAAGGAAGGGCCCGCAGGGCGATGTGGTTCATCGTTCAAGGGCGCTGACACCGCGGGGCGCCCACCTGGCTTTCTCCCTCCGGGCGAGGACCGGCGGGCGTCGCGATGCCGCGTCACGCTCGTCGCGCGTAGTACCCGCTACGCGTCTCCTCGCGTTCCTCGCCTCGCTCGCCCGGCGGCCCTCGCGCGGCCCCGTGGGGGTTTGGTTAGGCACTCTTAACGGGGGCGCCCTCCACCCGCATGCCCAGGGCGCTCAGCAGCCAGTGGTCGTGGTTGCCGCCGGGGTTGGGGGTGGTGAGGAGCTTCTCGCCCGTGAAGATGGAATTGGCGCCCGCGAAGAAGCAGAGGGCCTGCAGCTCGTCGCTCATCTGCGTGCGGCCGGCGCTGAGGCGGATGCGGCTCTTGGGGAAGAGGATGCGGGCCGTGGCGATCATGCGGACCAGCTCCAGCGGAGGCAGGGGATCCACGTTCGCCAGCGGCGTGCCGTCCACGGCCACGAACTGGTTGATGGGGATGCTCTCGGGTGCCGGCTCCAGCTCCGTCAGCTCCTGGAGGAAGTGGATGCGCTGATCCACCGTCTCGCCCATGCCCACGATGCCGCCGGAGCAGACCTCCAGGCCCGCAGCACGCACGGCGGCGATGGTCTCCAGCCGCTCATCGAATTTCCGCGTGTGGATGATGGTCTCGTAGAAGTCGCGGCTGGAGTCGATGTTGTGGTTGTAGACTTGGCAGCCCGCCGCCTTCAGGCGCTTGGCCTGGGCCTCATTGAGCATGCCGAGGGTGACGCAGACCTCCATGCCCATGCCGGAGACGCCCTGCACCATGTCGAGCACGGCATCGAAGTTGGCATCGTCCTTCACCTCGCGCCAGGCCGCGCCCATGCAGTAGCGGGTCGAGCCGTTGGCCTTCGCCTCGGCGGCACCAGCCAGCACCTTGTCCACATCCTTGAGGGGTTCCACCTTCAGATCGGTCTGATAGCGGGCGCTCTGGGGGCAGTAGGCGCAGTCCTCGGGACACGCGCCGGTCTTGATGGAATCCAGGGTGCAGAACTGGATTTCCTCCGCGTTCCAATGCTGCCGATGGGCCGTGGCCGCCCGGTAGAGCAGTTCGGGCACAGGCAGATCGTGGATGGCGCGGATCTCGGCAGGGGACAAAGACATCGGCGGGCTCGCAAAGAGGCGATTGTACCGGAATTCTGGATCAATGCCTGGATCCTGGATCATGGCGTGGGGGCGTCCAGATTCAGGCGGTAGCCGACGTTCGGTTCAGTGATGAAATGCCGGGGCCGGGTGGGGTCAGCCTCGAGCTTGCGGCGGAGCATGGCCATGTAGATGCGGAGGTAGTGGGTGTTGCCCTCACCCCCGGGACCCCAGACTTCCGCCAGCAGCTGGCTGTGGGTGGCCACCTTTCCGTTGCGGCGCACCAGAGCCTCCAGCAGACGGTATTCCAGAGCGGTCAGCTTCACGATCCGGCCTCCCAGGCTGACCTCCCGCCGCTCGAGGTCGATCCGGAAGCCGCCGCTGCTGACCACGAGTTCGGCCACTTCGGTCAGGAGGGTGTGGCGCAGCGCCACGCGGATCCGGGCCAGCAGTTCCGCGGCGCCGAAGGGTTTGGCGAGGTAGTCGTCGGCGCCCTGGTCGAGGGCCCGCACCTTGTCGCGTTCCTGGTTGCGGGCGCTCAGGATCACCACCGGTTTGCGGCTCCAGCTCCGGATCTCCTTCAGCACGTCCATGCCATCCCGGTCGGGCAGGCCCAGGTCCAGCAGCACCAGGTCCGGGTTGTGGCTGCGCGCCAGGGCCAGGCCCTCGACGGCGGTGGCCGCGCTCAGCACCTGGTATTTCTGGCCGGAGAGGGTGGGGATCAGGAAGCGGCGGAGGGCCTCTTCATCCTCGATGATGAGAATCAGCGGTTGGCTCACCGGGCACCTTCCGGGGGCTGGGGCGGGGTGCCATCGAGGGGCAGGGCGAAGCGGAAGCTGGAACCGCCGCCTGATCGCTCCTCCACATAGATCCTTCCCCCATGGGCCTGGACGATGGCTCGGCAGATGGCGAGCCCCAGGCCCACGCCGCCTTCACGCGCCTCCGGCAGGCGGAAGAACTTGTCGAAGATCCGATCCTCGAACCCGCTCGGGATGCCCGGCCCCCGATCGGCCACTTCCAGGTGAACCCAGCCCGGCTCGTCCCAGGCCCTCAGATCTGTTTCCAGCCCTGGTGCATGGCGCTGGGCGTTCGTCAGGAGGTTGACGAGCACCTGCTCGATGAGAACCGCATCGAAAGGGGCCAGGGTCAGGTCCTGTGGCAGGTCCACATGCACAGGCAGCGCGCCCTGGCGGCGCTCCATCCGGCCCAGGGCCGAACCGACGACCTCTTCAATGGGCTGCCATTCCTTCTGGACCTGGATGTTTCCGCTCTCCAGCCGAGTGAGATCGAGGAGGTTCCCCAGCAGCTGGGCCAGCCGTTCGCTTTCGTCCTGGATCATGGTGAGCAGGTCGCGCCGGGTGGATTCTGGGATCTGGCCGGGCAGCAGGAGGCTGCCGGCCGCCCCATGAATGGCGGCGAGGGGCGTCCGGAGATCATGCCCGATGGCCCCCAGAAGGGTGCTCCGCATGCGTTCTGTCTCGCTCTCCACCTGGGCCTTGCGCGCTTCCTCCAGCCAGCGCAGGCGCTCAAGGGCCAGGGCGATCTGGACGGCAAAGGCCTTCAGCAGCTCCCAGGTGCCCGGTGGCAGGTCGGCCGTCTCCCGAGGCCGCACCTGGAGGACGCCTTCGCTCCGGTCCGTGCCCGTGAGGGAAAGGCAGTAGGCCCGGCCGATGGAGAGCGGCTCCAGTGGATCCCCGAGTCGCTCCCCGACGTCCAGCCGGGGCAGCAGTTCTTCAGGCGGGGGCAGGCCCAGATCCAGAGAGGGGGGAGGCAGAGCCCGCCATCCGGAACCTTCGGGAAACAGCAGGCAGGCCTCCGCCTTGAACACGCGGCGAAGGTGTTCCACCGCGGTGTCGGCCACTTGCCTCGGGGTGAGGCTGCGTGCCAGGGCCCGGCCCAGCAGGTACAGCGAGGCGGTGTGCACCTCCCGGCGCTGCACCTCGCGGGCCTGGTCCCGCAGCCGGTGGAGGAGCCCCACCACGGCCTGTGCGGCAAGCAGCATGGCCAGGAAGAAGAGCAGGTTCGGCCAGTGAGCCGCGGCGTCGCTGAAGCGGGGCGTCTCCAGCAGGAAGCTGTAGAGCAACGCAGCCAGGACCGAGGCCAGCACGGCGAGCCCCTGGCCCCAGCGGTGGGCGATGAAGGCCACCGCGGCCAGGTAGACCGGCAGCACCAGGGCGATGTTCCCCTCCCGCGGTACCAGCCAGGCCAGCCCCGAGCAGGCCGCCAGGACACTGAGGGTGCCCACCATGGCCCCGAAGCCGGTGCCCCGGTGTTCTGGGCCCGCTGACTCGCTTCGGTCGTCCAGGACCTCGATGCACGTGTCGAGGCCACGGCGCTGGAGTTCGTCGGCGGTGGAATGGCCCACCCGGGCCCATGGCCACCGGTCCCGCGAGCGTCCCAGCAGCAGGGCCTGCGCGTGGGAGCTGCGGGTTACTTCCGACAGTCCCTGGGCCAGGGTGGGTGCCTGGACGATCCGGATCTCGGCGCCCAGGCGCTGGGCCTCCTGCAGCCACACCTGGACCTGTTCGCCATCCTCCACCAACTGGGCGCCCCCGGTTTCCACGTGGACCGCGATCCACGGGGCGGATCGTTTCCGGGCCAGGCGGAACCCGGCCTGGATGAGGCGGAGGGCGCGCGCCTCGGCTCCGAGGGCCACCAGGATGGGGCGAGGCGCGGCTTCCATGGAAGATCCAGGGTAAACGGTGGAGCCGCATAAAAAGCGCGTAAAAAGTTGAACCGGTGGACCCGCGTCACAAGCCCTTCTCTGCATACTTCCGGCATCTGGCGAATCCGGATGAGGAGGTTCCTTTTATGGCGCCCATGCCACTGAATGTCGGGAATACAGCGTTCATGCTTCTATGCGCGAGCCTCGTCATGCTCATGACGCCGGGTTTGGCCTTCTTCTACGGCGGGCTGGTAGGCCGCAAGAACGTGCTGACGATCATGACCCAGAGCTTCGTCTCCCTGGGCTGGACCACGGTGCTGTGGTTCGCCTTCGGGTATTCGATGTGCTTCGGTCCGACCTGGCACGGCATCGTGGGCGATCCCACCCACTACGCCTTCCTGAAGGGCATCACCCTGACCACCATGTTCACGGGCAATGACGCGGGCATCCCACTGATCGTCCACGTGGCCTACCAGATGATGTTCGCCATCATCACGCCGGCGCTGATCACGGGGGCCTTCGCGAACCGCGTGACCTTCAAGGCCTACTTCCTCTTCCTGACGGGCTGGCTGGTCTTCGTCTACTTCCCCTTCGTCCACATGGTGTGGAGCCCTGAGGGCATTCTGGCCAAGTGGGGCGTCCTTGATTTCGCCGGGGGCATCGTGGTGCATAACACCGCGGGATTTGCCGCCCTGGCCTCCATCCTCTACGTGGGCCGCCGCAAGGTGGTGGAGAACGTGCCGCACAACATCCCCCTGATCGCCCTGGGCACCGGCCTTCTGTGGTTCGGCTGGTATGGCTTCAATGCGGGTTCGGAATTGCGCGTCGATTCCGTCACCGCAAGCGCCTTCCTGAACACCGATGTGGCGGCCTCCTTTGCGGCCGCCACCTGGATGCTGGTGGAGTGGATGAACGCCAAGCAGCCCAAGTTCGTGGGCCTGCTCACGGGTGCCGTGGCGGGCCTCGCCACCATCACCCCCGCGGCGGGCTATGTCTCCCTCAGCACAGCCGCCCTCATCGGCATCCTGGCGGGCGTGATCTGCTACTACGCTGTGGCCCTGAAGAACAAGCTGGGCTGGGACGACGCGCTGGATGTCTGGGGCGTGCATGGCGTGGGCGGCCTCATCGGCGTGATCTTCCTCGGCATTTTCGCCTCCAGGGCCTGGAACCCCGCCGGCACCGACGGGCTGCTCCTGGGCAACGTGGGCTTCTTCGGCAAGCAGATGGCGGCCGTGGCGATATCTTCCGTGTGGGCTTTCGGCTTCACCTACGGAATGCTTTGGATCATCGATCGCATCACGCCGGTCCGCGTGGGGGCCACGGCGGAAGAGAAGGGGCTCGATACCGAACTGCACGGTGAAGAGGCCTACCCCCAGGGGTTATGAACGCTGCGCCGCCCCGGCGCTAAGGCAGGCGTTTTAAGGATCATGGGTTGGGCGGCTCTCTGGGGCCGCCCCTCCCTTGTGTCACGGAGACATGCATGCGGACCCATTCCAAGTTGTTCCTGTTCACGGCTCTGGGGGCCGTCCTGCAGGCCCAGGCGCCTGCGGCCCCCACGCTCAAATGGCGCGGCTCCCTGTGGGCTTCCGCGGTGACGCAGAACCGCGAGACGCCGGATGGCTCCCTGGTTTTCCGGCCCCTTGAAGCGGGCCAGAGCCAGTTCTCTCTCGATGGCCTCATGCTCGGGGCGGATGCGGCCTTCGCCGAGGGCTGGTCCGCCAAGGCCACCCTGCTCGCGGGGCAGGCGGGCCGGGCCGTTCAGACCGCCACCGGAGAGACGGGCAGCACCGCCGCCGTGGAGGCCATGCTGGTGTGGACGGGCGAACGCGACACCTTCCGCGCCGGGCGGATGATCACCTTCATCGGCATGGAATTCCTCGATGGCTCGCAGAATGTGACCGCCAGCCGGGGCCTGCTCTTCAGCTTCGTGGATCCCTTCGGCCAGGTGGGGATCCACTGGCACCACGCCTTCAGTCCGGTCTGGAGTTCGGATCTCTGGGCGTTCAACGGGGAGGATCGCCTCAAGGACAACAACCACGGGAAGACCGTGGGGCTCGGGATCACCTACAACCACGGGGGATCGCAGGACAATTACCTGTCGCTTCATGTCTACTCTGGGCCGGAGCAGGAGGGCCTCGGATCCAGCGCCAACAGCGGTGCCGAAGGGCGGAAACGCGAGCGCGTCTGCCTCATGGGCCAGTGGGTCGGCGGTCCTTCCACCCTTCAAGGGGAGGTCTCCCTGGGACGGGAGACCTTCGCGGAGGGCAGCATTCTCGGCGCCACGGCCCCAGTCACGACCGCTTTCCGGGGGTATGGGCTCATCTACAAGCATCAGGTGGCGCCGTCCGTCAGCCTCTTCGCCCGGTCGGAATGGCTGACCGATGACGAAGGCGTGCGCTTGTCCGCAGACCCTTCGATCCGGGAGAGCCTTGGGCTCGGAGGCACGGGCTACGCGGGTCGCCTCGGGGCCGGTCTCCGTGCCCAGTCCCTCAGCCTTGGCGTGGAAAAGAAGCACGGGGCGGCCTTCGCCCGAATCGAACTCCGAAGGGATCGCCTCAACCGGGACCTGAAGGACGCCCAGGGGGCGGTATTCCGAGACGGCGTATCCGGCACCGTGAGCCTGGGGGCTAGTTTCTAGACCCTTTCGTCATGAATTGATCTGCGGCGGTCTGTGTCGCATGTACGAAATGATTCGAAAAAGCGGAAGGTCTGTGGAAAATAAGCGGATAAATCGGGGCCACCCGGGCCCGTGCTAGATTTCGCAATGGATCTGGAAGCCCATCCCAAGCCAGGAGTGCCTTTGGCCGCCCGCTCTGACGTGTCCGCGCCCGCCACGACCCTGACCCGCGAGCAGCGCGTCCGGCTCTTCCGCACGATCTATGCGGCGCGCCGCATCGACGACAAAGAGATCATGGGCAAGCGCCAGAACAAGGTCTTCTTCCAGATCAACGGCGTGGGCCACGAGGCCATCCAGGCGGCGGCGGCCATGTGCCTCCGGCCCGGCCACGACTGGTTCTTCTTCTACTACCGCGACCGGGCTCTGGCCTACGGCCTGGGTTACACCGCGAAGGAGATGTTCCTGGGCTCGGTGGGCGCTGTGGAGGATCCCGCCAGCGGGGGACGGCAGATGCCCAGCCACTGGGGCCACAAAGGCCTGAACATCTTCACCACCTCCAGCCCCACCGGCAGCCAGTTTCTTCATGCCGTGGGCGCGGCGGAGGCGGTGCTGCGCGCCGAGCAGGGGGGCCTGCAGGAGGTGCTGGGCATTGCCTCCGACCAGGTGGCCCTGACCACCACGGGCGATGGGACCTGCAGCCAGGGCGAGTTCTGGGAGGCCGTCAGCAATGCCGTGAATCTGAAAGTGCCTGTGGTCTTCCTGGTGGAGGACAACGGCTACGCCATCAGCACCCCCAGCGAGGTGCAGTACCCCGGTGGGAACGTCGCGGCCCTCCTCAAGGGCTACGAGGCGCACGGCCTGCTGATCCTGGATGAGGTGGACGGCTGTGATCCCCTCGCCAGCTACGCGGCCATGAAGGCCGCCGTGGACCATGCCCGCGCCCGCAAGGGCCCGGCCCTGGTGCGGGCCAAGGTGATACGCCCCTACAGCCACTCCCTTTCCGATGACGAGCAGCTCTACAAGTCCAAGGCCCAGCGGGAGGCCGAGGCCCTGCGGGATCCCGTCACCGCCTACGCGAACCAGCTCGTGGCCTGGGGCGACCTGAGCCCTGAGCAGCTCCAGATGCTGAAGGAGGAGATCCAGGCCGAGATCGACTTCGCCTGGGAGGAGGCCGAAGCTGCCCCGCGGCCCGAGCCCGGGAGCTTCTATCAGCACCTGTACAGCGAAGAGGTGGATCCCACGTCGGCCGCCTTCGACACCGAGCAGGCGGCGGGCGACCAGGCCACCGGCACGAAGACGATGATCGATCTCATCAACGCCACGCTGAAACACGAGATGGCCCGGGATCCGCGCATCCTCCTCTTCGGCGAGGACGTGGCGGACGCCAGCCGGGAGGAGATCCTCGGCGAGGTGAAGGGCAAGGGCGGCGTCTTCAAGGCCACCCACGGCCTCCAGAAGCAGTTCGGCAGTCACCGGGTCTACAACTCGCCCCTGGCCGAGGCCACCATCATCGGCCGGGCCATCGGCCTCGCCGCGCGCGGCTTCAAGCCCGTGGTGGAGATCCAGTTCTTCGACTACATCTGGCCCGCCATGCAGCAGCTCCGGGACGAGCTGGCCACCATCCGCTGGCGCTCCAACGGCGCGTTCAAGGCACCCATGGTGGTGCGGGTGCCCATCGCCGGCTACCTCATGGGCGGGGCCACGTACCACAGCCAGTGCGGCGAGAGCACCTTCACCCACATCCCCGGTTTGAGGGTCGTCTGCCCCAGCACCGCCCTGGATGCCGCGGGCCTGCTGCGCACGGCCATCCGCTGCGACGATCCCGTGCTCTTCCTGGAGCCCAAGCACCTCTACCGGCAGACCCACAACAAGGGCAATGATCCCGGACCGGACTTCACGATCCCCTTCGGCAAGGCCCGCCTGGTGCGTGAGGGCACGAGCCTGTCCGTCATCACCTATGGGAACACCGTCCACCGCGCCGTGCAGGCGGCCCGGGAGGCGGAGAAGGAGGGCATCTCCGTCGAGATCCTCGACCTCCGCACGCTCAATCCCTACGACTGGGCCGCCATCGAGCGCACGGTGAAGAAGACCCACCGCGTGATCGTGGCCCACGAGGACACGCTCAGCTGGGGCTACGGCAGCGAGATCGCGGCCCGCATCGCCGACGAGCTGTTCTTCCACCTGGATGCCCCCGTGCGCCGGGTGGCAGCCAAGGACACCTGGGTGGCCTACTATCCGGCCCTGGAAGATGAGATCCTCCCCCAGCCTAAGGATTTCCTAGAGGCCTACCGGAAAATAGCGGCGATCTAAGAACGCCATTCCCCCCAGAGACCGATAGGATGGGCCCATGACCGGAGGGCCCATGCGCCTGGCTCCAATCCTGTTCTTCCTCGTGGGCATCCCGGCCTTCGCCCAGCTGGGACGCGGTCCGGGCGGAGGACCGGAGCCTCTGTCGGGCTGGACGCTGGGGTTCCAGAGGGTGCAGCCCTCGGTGTCCGCCAGCCTCCAGGGCAGCCGGCACGGGAAGGCCTCGCTGGTGGACACGGACGCGGACCTCGGGCTGGCGCGGGACGGCAACCCTCTCGGCGTGCTCCTGGAATACCAGGGCGAGATCCACGGCCTCCAGTTCACCTATGACTCCGCGCGCTATCGCGGGGACCGGGCGTTGCCGCGCGACATCCTCCTCGACGGGACGTCCTACTCCGCGGGGACCCCCCTCCAGACCCGCGCGAAGCTCGAGACCCTGGAGGGCCTCTGGACCTACAAGTTCGTCCGGCGCCCGGATGCCTGGCTGGGTTTCAACCTCGGCGTCCAGGTCTTCCGGATGGACCTCCGGGAACTCGCCGTCACGACAACCCCCAGCACCCAGTCGATCCAGCACACCGGGGTCGTCCCCCAGGTGGGTCTCACCGGCTGGTCCTCGGGGGTCGATGGCCTGCTGGAATCCCGGGTCTATGCCCGGTATGTCACCTACCGGGGGGCCACGTCCTTCCGGTACGGGGTGGATGCCCGGGCCTACCTCTATCCGAAATTCGGGTTGAGGGCCTTCTTCGAGGATGGCCGCGTGCGCGTCCCCGGCGGCTCCGTGGAGGGGGACCTGGACCTCCGGGCCGACCGGCGGATCACGGGCCTGGGCCTGGTGATCAGGTTCTGAACGGCCGGGGGCGCCCTCCAGGGCGCCCCGGGAAAAGCTGCCCGCAGAAAAAAGCGGTGGACGGCGGCAATCCTGTCATCCTGTTTGGCGTGACCCGCCAGGGGCGGAATTCACATCAACGCAATGACGGCCTTGTCTGGGGAAAGTCATCGCTACATCATCACCAGACATCATGCAGGAAACAGTCATGGCACAAGGCACCGTCAAGTGGTTCAACGCTGAGAAGGGCTTCGGCTTCATCACCCCCGATGAGGGCGGCGCTGATCTCTTCGTCCACCACACCGCCATCCAGGGCGGCGGCTTCCGCACGCTGGACGAGAACCAGCGCGTCAGCTTCGAAGTCGCGCAGGGCCAGAAGGGCCCCCAGGCCACCAACGTCCAGAAGATCTAGTCCCCCTACCGTTCCAAAGAAAAGGCGGCCCATCGGGCCGCCTTTTCGCATTCAACCTCGATGGTTCAGTGGTGTCCGTGCCCGTCCGTGGCCGTGGGCTTCCCGATGAACTCGGCCTTGCGGCCCACGAAGATCACCCACAGGCCGAAGAGGGCCAGGACGGCCAGGCCCAGGGCCATGAGGGGATGGCGGAGGGCCACCAGGCCGGTCCAGCGGAAGCCCAGCAGGCCGATGATTCCGCCCAGGAAGCCGGTTCCGATGAGCAGGAGGCCCCAGCGGGCCGAGGCCAGGGAACCCTGTCCCACCTCTTCGGGCACGGTGCCGAGGGGACTCTTCACCTCCCCGGCCACATGGGTGCCCTGGAAGATCAGGACCAGGAAGAGGATGAAATAGAAGACCAGGAAGAGCATGAATGGACCCTCACCTCTCTTCGTATCACGATTCCCGGGCCCCCGGGCGGAATTCGGTGCATGGGTCACAACCTGGCCCGCCCCCGGGAACCCGCGGGCCGCTGGGTTTCACGGCTCGTCCAGGATGTTCTGGCCCGCCAGGACAGCCTCCTCCTCCCGCCGCTGCCATCCGCGTTCCCGCCGGCGCCGCCGGAGATAGATGGCCAGGCAGGTGCCGGCCAGGAGGAAGAAGAGGAGGGCGAGGCCCAGGAGGACGGGTTGGCCCACTTGCGTGCCCCCGGGGACCTGATCGGAGAGGAAGGCGGCCCCGGCGAGGCTGGCCAGGCCGAGGATCCCGGCCTGGATGGTCCGCACACGCCAGGGATGGATCCGAGTCCTGAGGGCGGTCCGGGAGAGATCCCGGACGAAATCGATCTGCTCATCCTTGTTCGGGGTCCCGTGAGCCGCCTCCAGCTCGAGCTTGGCCAAGGCGAGCGTGAGCTCTCCTGAGGCATCGTCCAGCTGTGCGGTTCTGCTCCGGATGGTCATGATGGCTCCTTTGTTGGGAGGGGGGCGGAACGGCGCCGCCGCCGCTCCGGTCGGGCCAGGCTGGTGCCGTGAGCCCCTGGGATGACTGCTGGGTTCATGCCCGTGCTCCGGTTCCCTGGAGGAAGCAGGCCAGGGCGCGGTCCACGCAGGCGCGGGGATCCTCATCGGTCCCGTGCCGGTGGCTGTGGTGGAGGGAGGCCTCCAGCACGCCGAAGCAGAGCTGGGTGAGGAACTCCACGTCCAGATCCCGCAGCTGGCCCGCCTGCACCGCCCGGCGGAGGATGTCCTTCAGGCGATCCCGTTCGGCTTCGTAGATGTCCTTCAGGCGGGGCAGGAACCGGGACTCGAAGCCCCAGTCGTAGTGGACTCGGTCATGGATGAACATGGGGAGCCAGATGGCCCGGCCCCGGAAGTGGTCCGCATAGGTCAGGAACATGGCCCGCAGCTGCTCCAGGGGGGGATGGTCCGCCTGGAGGGCAGCCTCGGCCTGGGCGAAGAAGTGCTCCGCCCGGTGGAGCATCACCTGCTCATAGAGTTCCTGCTTGGAGGGGAAGTGCTCGTAGAGTCCCTGCATCCCGATCTGGGCCTCCGCGGCGACCTCCTGCATCGTGGCCTCGTCGAAGGGCTTCCGACCGAACACCCGGCCGGCCGCTTCCAGTAATAGGTTCTTTCTTTGCTGTTTTTCCAAGTTCTTCCGATCCATGGCCACCGGAGACTCCGAATCCATATTCCGAATTTAGAATTTTAATTACGACGGTCAAGTCAAGAATCAGATCACCCTGGGGCCCTTTTTTGCCCTTGACTGGTTCAAACGATTGATTAATTCTTGGGACTTGTTGCTCAACCGTTTGATTGGTTTTCCGTAGACGAGGGGTTATGAACGCACAGTCCACCGATTCATCCCTTGATACCCGGCAGCGTCTCATCGAGGCGGCCATCCTGACCTTCGCCGAAAAGGGGTTCGACGGGGCCGGCATCCGCGAGATCGCCAAGCGGGCCAACGCCAACTCGGCCCTGGTGACCTACCACTTCGGCGGCAAGGAGGGGCTCTACCTGGAGGCCCTCCGGTACATCTTCGCCCGCAAAGCCTGCCATGTGGCCGAGCTGGCCGCGATGCCCCGCTTCGAGGGGCCCGGGGCCCGGGAAGCCGCGCTCCAGGGGCTGAAGAGGCACATCCAGGCCTTCATGGAGGACCTGATGGCCTGCAACCGCGGGCCCGACCCGCTGGACGAGGCGGCCATGGCGCTCATGGCCCGCGAGATGCAGGCGCCCCGCCCCGTGTCCTCGGCTCTGCTCATGGAGCAGATCCGGCCCCATGTCGAGCACCTGATGCACTGCCTCCAGGTCCTCCGGCCCGATCTTTCCACGGGAGAGCTGATGAACATGGGCCTGAGCATCCAGGGGCAGATGCTCTATTTCCGCAATTCCCTGGGCATCGTCCGGCTCATCCGCGGGAACCCCGACTACCCCGAAGACCTCTCCGAGCTCACCCAGCACTTCACCGACTTCAGCCTGCGGGGACTCGGCGTCCCCGAAGCCTTCCCCCAGCCGAGGCACTGACATGCTCCTGTTCGCCCCTCCCGCCCTCCAGGCCCCGGCGCCCGCCGAGGCTCCGCGCGCGCCGCTCACCCTGGATCTCGCGGGGGCCCTGGCCCGCGCCCGCCACGAGAACCCCATGCTCCGGGCCGCCAAGGCCCGCGTGGACGAGCGCCGCGGCCTCATCACCAGCACTCGGGCCGATGCCCTGCCGCAGCTCACCCTCATCGGCGACTTCACCCGCGCGCGGGATGTCTCCATCCTCAACAGCGGCTTCGCGGACAGCGCCGCCCAGTTCGGCCTGTCGCCCTCCTCGCTGGTGGGCGCCCGGAGCATCTACACCACCCAGGCCAACCTGACGCAGCCCCTCTTCTACTGGGGCAAGCTCGGCACGGCCATCGACATCGCTAGGATGGGCGAGAAGGAGGCGGCCTACGGCTTCAGCACCTCGGAGCTGGATGTCCTGCACGGGGTGGCAAAGGCCTACCTGGCGGTGCTGGCCGCTCAGGCGGAGCAGGAGGTGGTGGAGACCCGTCGGAAGACCGCCGAGCAGTTCGTGTCGGACGTGAAGGCGAAGCTGGAGGCCCAGACCGCCACCGAGCTGGACCGTCTGCGGGCCGAGAGCGAGCTGCTGGCGGTGATCCCCGAGGCGCTCCAGGCTGACGCCAATGTGAAGCGGGCGCTCGAGGTGCTGAACGGGCAGCTGGGCCTGGATCCCAAGACACCCCTGGCACTGGCAGAGCTGGGACAGCTGGAACCCGCGTCCAGGCCTGCCGGCGCGGAGCGCAGCGAGTTGGCCCAGCTCCGCCAGCAGGAGGCCATGTACCGCGCCAACGAGAAGATCATCACCTCGGACCTGCGCCCCAAGTTCGACCTGAGCGCCAGCTACGGCTACCAGGCGGGGAAGAGCGACAACCTCTTCAAGGAGCCCTACGACACCTGGAAGGTGAGCGTCACCATGAAGTTTCCCGTCTTCGACGGCCTGCGCAGCTCCGGCAAGCGGGCCCAGAACACGGCCCAGCTCGAGCAGGTGAAGCAGACGCGCATCGACCGCGAGCGGTCCATCGCCATCGAGCAGAGCACGGCGGACCGCGAGCTGGAGAAGGCCGTCGCCCTGGACGAGGCCGCCCGCAAGGCGCATGACGCCACGATGGAGGCCCTGCGCATGAGCCGGGAGTCCTTCGACCAGGGGCTCATCACCTCGCTCGACCTCCTCCAGGCGGAGCGCGCCGAGCGCCAGGCCGAGAGCCAGCGCCGCCGGGCCGCGCTGGGCCTCTGGTCCGCCCGCTTCGACCAGCGCCGCGCCCTCGGTCTCGCCCCCCTCTGATCCTGACGATATTCCGGAGTCGACCATGAACCGCAAAGCCCTTCTCCTCTACATCGCCGTGCCCGTCGTCGTGATCGCCGGGGCCGCCACCTACCACCGCGGCAAGCGGAACACCGAGCTCGACCACCAGGCCACGGTGAAAACCTCCGGCGAGGTGGCCGTCACCCTGGTGCCCGTGCAGGAGCGCAGCTTCCGTCCAGCCGTGGCCTTCACCGGCACGCTGCTGGCGGTGAACCGCGCCGAGCTGAAGGCGGAAGTCACTGGCCGCGTGACCCGGGTGGCTGTGCAGGAAGGTGACACCGTCGCCGCCGGGGCCCTGCTGGGGGCCCAGGATGAGGACGACTACCTGCTCGGCGTCCAGGCCGCCGAGGCCCAGGTGGCCCAGGCCCAGGCCCAGGCGCTCCAGGCCCAGCGCGACAACGACCGCTCCGTGACGCTGCTGGAGAAGCGCAGCATCACCCGCCAGGCCGCCCAGCAGGCCGAGACGGCCTACAACGCCACGAAGGCCGCGGCCCAGGCCGCCCAGAGCAACCTGGGCCTGGCCCGGCTGCGGCTGAAGAAGGCGCGCCTTGTGGCGCCCTTCGCGGGGCAGGTGGCCCGCCGGGCCGTGCAGCCCGGTGAGATGCTGAATCCCGGCCAGACCGCCTTCGAGGTCGTGGACAACCGCAAGCTGGAGATCCGCGCCGACCTGCCCGCCGAGGCCATGGCCCAGGTGAAGGTGGGCCAGCGGGCCACCTTCCACAGCATCGGCGTGGATCGGCTCGTGGAGGGCCGCGTGGCGCAGGTGAGCCCCAGCCTCTCCCAGGACGGTCGCACCCTGCGTGTGCGCGTGGAGGTTCCCAACCCGGACGGGACGCTGAAGGGGGGCCTCTTCGTCGAGGGCGTCATCCTCGGCGAGGGCGAGACCAAGGCACCGTCCCTGCCCGCCACGCTGGTGAAGGCCCAGGACCGGGACGCGGAAGTCTTCGTCGCGGAGCAGGGTGTCGCCCGCCGCCACAAGGTGGTGCTGGGCCCCGAACAGGACGGCTACCGGCCGGTGAGCGGGCTGGGCCTCGGCGCCCAGGTCGTGGACAACGGCAAGGACCTCGTGGGCGAAGGCAGTCGCCTCCGCGTGATCAGTGGCGCCGCCCCAACCAGCGCGAATGGCGGCTCCGCCGCAGGAGGGAAGTGAACCATGTTCCTGTCCGATTTCTCCATCCGCAGGCCCGTCTTCACGGTCTGCATCATGCTGGCGCTGGTGGTGCTGGGCCTCTTCTCGGTGAAGACCCTGGGCATCGACCAGTACCCCAACACCGACATCCCCACGGTCACCGTCTCCGTCATCTACCCCGGCGCCAGCCCCGAGTCCGTCAAGCAGGACGTCGTCCGGAAGATCGAGGAGGCCGTCAACCCCATCGAGAAGATCAAGGAGATCAGCTCCACCAGCCAGGAAGGCCTGGGCACGCTGGTGATCCAGTTCCACCTGGGCCGCAACGTGGACAACGCCCTCAACGATGTGCGCACCAAGCTGGGCCAGATCCGGCGCGACCTTCCCAGCAACATCGAGGAGCCCGTCATCTCCAAGTTCGACCCGGCCCAGCTGCCGGTGCTCTCCCTGGTGGTGAAGCCGGACGCCAAGCACCCGGCCATGAACGACCGCGAGCTGACCCGCATCGCCGAGGACTTCCTCAAGCGGCGCATCGAGAACATCCCCGGCGTGGGCAAGGTGGATCCCGTGGGCGGCAGCACCCGGGAGATCCTCGTCCAGGTGGACCCCCAGAAGCTGGAGTCCCAGGGCCTCGCGCTCCTGGCGGTGAAGAACGCCCTGGCGGGCGACACCATGGCCATTCCCAGCGGCAACCTGCTCCAGGGCAACCGCGAGATGTCCGTGAAGGTGGACGCCAAGGCCCGGTCCGTGGGCGACTTCGAGCACGTGATCGTGGGCAACAAGGAGGGCCGCCCCATCGAGCTCCGCGAGGTGGCGACGGTGGTGGATGGCATCAAGGAGAAGCGCAGCATCGCCCGCCTGGGCGGCAAGGACGTGGTGGCGCTCGAGATCCAGCGGCAGACCGGCGGCAACACCGTGGCCATGGTGACCGCGGTGGAGAAGGCGCTGGAGGAGCTCAAGCCGGAGCTCGCCAAGCAGGGCGTCGAAGTGGTCACGGCCAAGGACAATGCCCGCTTCATCATCAACAACGTGGAGGATGTGAACACCTCGATCTACGTGGGCGGCCTGCTCACGGTGATCATCGTGTTCTTCTTCCTCAAGAGCTGGCGGTCCACGCTCATCACCAGCCTCACGCTGCCCGTGTCCGTGATCTCCACCTTCATCATCATGCGGGTCCTGGACTTCACCCTGAACACCATGACGCTGATGGGCCTCAGCCTGGCCATCGGCATCCTCATCGACGACGCCATCGTGGTCCGCGAGAACATCACGCGGCACGCGGAGATGGGCAAGGACCATGTCACCGCCGCCCGCGAGGGCACGGCTGAGATCGGGCCCGCCGTCATCGCGACCACCCTGTCCATCCTGGCGGTGTTCGTGCCCGTGGCCTTCATGGGCGGCATCGTCGGCAAGTTCTTCTTCCCCTTCGGCATCGTGGTGGCCTTCGCCGTGGCGATCTCGCTGTTCGTGAGCTTCACGCTCGATCCCATGCTCAGCGCCGTCTGGCCGGATCCCGAGCACGAGAAGAGCGCGGACGGCCATGTCCACTACAAGGGACGGAACCCCATCATGCGGAGCGTCGAAGCCTTCAGCCGCATGCTGGACCGCTGGGAACTCCTCTACAAGTCGGCCATCGAGTGGGCCATGGGCCATCGCTGGACCGTGATGCTCGCGGGGCTGGGCAGCTTCGTGCTGGCCATGGCCCTGTCCGGCCTGCTGGGCAACAACTTCATGCCCGACTACGACCGCGGCGACCTCCAGGCCACCTTCAAGGCTGAACCCGGCTCCAGCCTCGGGGCCACCCGCGAGAAGGCCCTGGCCCTGGAGAAGGCCATCCAGTCCGTCCCCGGGGTGGACTTCGCCTACACCACCATCGGCACGGGCCTGAACGGCACCGTGGATTCCGGCGGCATCTACATCAAGCTCAAGGAGGGCAAGCGGCCGGACCAGGTGACGATCCGCCGGCAGATCCGCGAGGCCTTCCGCTCCGTCCCCGGGGTGGACGCCGCCATCGGCGCCGCGAACGACTGGGGCATGGCGTTCCCCATCATGGTGGCCGTGCAGGCCCCGGACCGTGAGGCGGTCATCCAGGCCGTGCCCCTGGTGAAGGAGGCCCTGCGCAGTGTGCCCGGGGCCGTGGACGTCACCACCAGCCTGGACAGCGGCAAGCCCGAGCTGAGGCTCGTGGTGGACCGCAAGGCCGCCTCGGACCTGGGCGTGAGCCCGGCGCTGGTGTCCCAGATGGTGCGGCCCCTGGTGGACGGCGAGAAGGTCGCGAAGTACGAGGACGAGAAGGGCGAGCAGCGCGATGTGCGCGTGCGGCTCGCCGACCAGGAGCGCCGCTTCACGGCCCAGCTGGCCAACATGACCGTGCAGAGCACCAAGGACATCGGGGGCGGCAAGCATCCCCTCGTCCGTCTCAACCAGGTGGTGCGCTTCGAGGAGGGCATCGCCCCCGCCAAGCTCCAGCGCCACGACCTGATGGAGGAGGTGGAAGTGGACGCCAATTTCGATGGCTCCACCCTGGGCGAAGTCAGCGCCGGCGCGGCGAAGAAGGTGGCCGAGCTGAAGGCCGGCGGCAAGCTGCCCGAGGGTGTCCGCGTGGAGTTCCTGGGGCAGACCCGCGACAGCAAGGAGACGGCCGGCTACATGGGCACCTCCCTCCTGCTGGCGGTCTTCTTCATCTACTTCGTGCTGGCCAGCCAGTTCGAGAGCTTCAAGCTGCCCATCGCCATCATGGCCAGCCTCCCGCTCTCCATGGTGGGCATGGTGCTGATGCTGCTGGTGACGGGCGACTCGATGTCCATGATGACGAGCATCGGCATGATCCTGCTGATGGGCCTGGTGACCAAGAACGCCATCCTGCTGGTGGATCACGCCCTGCACCTGGAGCGGGAGGAGGGTATCTCCCGCCGCCAGGCCATCATCCGTGCAGGCACCGTCCGGCTGCGGCCCATCCTCATGACCAGCTTCGCCATGATCGGCGGCATGCTGCCGCTCTTCCTGGCGCTGGGCGCCGGGGCCGAGATGCGCGCCCCCATGGCCCGGGCCGTGGTGGGCGGGCTGATCACCTCCACCCTGCTCACGCTCATCGTGGTGCCGGTGTTCTTCGAGATCATCGAGGACTTCACCCTGGCCAAGGTCTGGAACCGGATCCGCCGGCGTATGGGCGCCCTGGAGGCTGAGCCCCGGGCCCCGCGCCCGGTGGTGGAGGCTCCGGACGCCTGAGCTACGTTCAACCCCTCTCTCAAGCCGGGCCCCGAGACATGAAGACTCGTCTCGGGGCCCGGCTTGAGGCATTCTGAAGGGCGCTATGAATGCTGTCGGCCATGACCTGAGGGATCTGCTGCGCCTGGCCGAGGTACCCGCCGAGGCCCTCGCGACCCCGGGCGCCCGCCTGCGCTGGACCTCACCGCCGGCCCTGGCCCTGGTGCTGGCAGGCTGGATCACCCGCGAGGGCCGCGTCCAGTCGCTCTGGGTGGACGCCCCGAGCGAGGCCGAGGCCCGCACCCTGGCCCAGGACCTCCAGGCCCTGCTGCCTGGCGTGGGCGTGGCGCATTTCCCGGGTTTCGCGGCCTACGCCGGTGGCGAGAGCAGCCCGCCGGGCATGGTGCTGCGCGACCGGCTCTCCACCCTGGTGGGCCTGCTGGAGCGTCGCGTGCAGGTGCTGGTGACGGGGCCCCTCACGGCCTGCGAGCGGCTGCCCCATCCCACCTGGTTCCAGAAGCAGAAGCTGGAGCTGCGCCTGGGAGCCGAGGTGCCCCGGGAGCTGCTGCTCGAGACGCTGGTGGCCCTGGGCTACCGCCGCACGGAGATGGCGGCGGCGCCGGGCGAGTTCAGTTCCCGCGGCATGGTGGTGGACCTCTGGCCCGACCACCTGGAGCAGCCCCTCCGCCTGGAGACCTTTGGCGACGAGTTGGAGCGGCTCTCCCCCTTCGATCCTGATACGCAGCGCCGGACCGGTGAGGCGCTGGAGGCCCTCACGCTCTACCCTCGCTTCGAGGGTGACCGCGGCGACGGCCAGGCCCTGCTGGCGGCCGTGGCCTCCCGGGCGGATCGCACCGCCGAGCCCGAGGATGATCTGGCCTTCCGCCGGGCGCGGCTGGCCACCCACGGCCACTTCCCCGGCGAGGAGCTGTTCCACCCGCTGCTGGCGCAACCCAAGGGCCAGCTGGTCCACTGGGTGCCGCCCTGCCTGCGGGTACGTCTGGATGCCGCCTGGGAGGAGGCCCTGCGGGAGGCCGAGCGGGCCCGCATCGAGGAGGGGCTGGCCGCCCTCCGCCGGGGCGGCGTCGTGTGCCCCGATTTCACGGATCGCTTCCTGCCCTCGGACCCCAGCCGGACCTCGCTCACCCTCACGGAGTGGCAGAGCGAGGCCACCGTGCCCGTCGTGGCCCAGCCCCTGCGGGAGTTCCAGGGGCGCCTGCCAGACCTGGCCGAGCAGGTGCAGGAGCTGGCGCTCACGGGCTTCCGGGTGGTGCTGGCGGGCTCCACGCCCGGCATGCGCGACCGCTTCGCCGAGTTCCTGCGGGACTACGACCTGCCCCAGGCCTATGGCACCGAGGCGGGCTGCCGGGCCCTCCGGCTGAACCTCAGCGCCGGCGTGCTCATCAGGGAGTTCCGCCTCGCCCTCTTCACCGAGCGGGAGGTCTTCGGCCGCAAGGCCATCCAGGCCGCGCCCAAGAAGTCCCGCAGCGCGGCCTTCCTGTCGGACCTGCGGGACCTCAAACCCGGCGACCGTGTGGTGCACCTGGACCATGGCATCGGCGAGTTCGTCGGGTTCGCCACGCTCGTGGCCGGCGGCGAGGAGCAGGAGGTGCTCCAGCTGCGCTACGCGGATGGCGGCCAGCTCAACGTGAGCCTGGAGCGCGCGGACCTCGTCCAGCGCTACACCGGCGCCGAGGGCCACCTGCCGCCCCTGGACAAGCTGGGCGGCGCCAGCTGGGCCAAGGTCAAGCGCAAGGCCAAGAAGGCCATCCGCGACATGGCCGACGAGCTGCTGAAGCTCTACGCGCTGCGCAAGCTGGAGAAGGGCCACGCCTATCCACCGGACGGGCCCGACATGGCGGCCTTCGATGCCAGCTTCCCCTTCACGCCCACGCCGGACCAGATCGAGGCCATCGAGGCGGTGAAGGCCGACCTCGAATCGCCGCGCCCCATGGACCGCCTGCTGGTGGGCGACGTGGGCTTCGGCAAGACGGAAGTGGCCATGCGGGCCGCGGCCAAGGTGGCGCTGGAAGGCCGCCAGGTGGCGGTGCTGTGTCCCACCACCGTGCTCTGCTTCCAGCACTTCCGAACCTTCAAGGAGCGCTTCGCGGGCTTCCCCATCCGCATCGAGATGCTCAACCGCTTCGTGGATCCGGCGGACCAGAAGCGCATCCTCCAGGAGGTGGCCGACGGCAAGGTGGAGATCGTCATCGGCACCCACCAGCTGCTGGGCGCCCGCGTGAAGTTCGCGGACCTGGGCCTGGTGGTGATCGACGAGGAGCAGCGCTTCGGCGTGGGCCACAAGGAGAAACTGAAGAAGCTGCGCCTCAACGTGGATCAGCTGGCCCTCAGCGCCACGCCCATCCCCCGCACCCTGCACATGAGCCTCACGGGCCTGCGCGAGATCAGCCTCATCGAGACGCCGCCGAAGGATCGCCTGGCCATCGAGACCGTGGTGGCGCCCTGGAGCGACGAACTGGTGCAGACGGCCATCCAGTTCGAGCTGCGCCGCGGCGGCCAGGTCTACCTCGTGCACAACCGCGTGGAGTCCATTGTCAGCATCGCCGCGCGGGTGCGCGAGCTGGTTCCCGATGCCCGGGTGGCCGTGGGCCACGGCCAGATGACCGACGAGGGCCTCGAGCAGGCCATGCTCGGCTTCATGGAAGGCCGCGTCGACGTGCTGGTGGCCACCACCATCGTGGAGAACGGCCTCGATGTGCCCAACGCCAATACGCTCATCGTCCACCGGGCGGACGCCTTCGGCCTCAGCCAGCTCTACCAGCTGCGGGGCCGGGTGGGGCGCAGCGATGTGCCTGCCTACGCCTACCTGATGATCCCGCCCAGGCACGAGATCAGCGAGGACGCCCGCAAGCGCCTCCAGGCCCTGGAGGACTTCTCGGAGCTGGGCTCGGGCTTCCGCGTGGCGGCCATGGACCTGGAGCTGCGCGGCGCGGGCAACCTGCTGGGCGGCGAGCAGTCCGGCCACATCCACGACATCGGCTTTGAGCTCTACGTGAAGTTGCTGGAGGAGACGCTCTCGGAACTGCAGGGCCAGCCCACCACCGCCTTCGAAGTGAAGGTGGACGGCCTGGCGCCAGGCGCCCAGCTCAGCCGCCGCTGGATCGACCAGGCCGCCGAGCGCCTGGTGGCCTACAAGCGCATCTCGCGGCTCCGCGAGGAGAAGGACCTGGAGCTCTACAAGCTGGACCTGGAGGACCGCTTCGGTCGCATCTCCGAGGACGATCCGGACACGTTCCGCTTCTTCGAGGTGCTCAAGGTGAAGCTGCGGGCCCAGGCCCTGGCCGTCTCCGAGGTGGCGGTCGACAAGGGCCAGCTCAGGCTGCGCCTGAGCCCCCAAACATCGGTGGACCCCGCCCGGCTCCTGGCCTGGGTGGGCGGCCAGAAGGGCGCCAGCCTCAGTCCCGACGGTGCCGTGCGCCTGCCTCTGCAGGGCACCCAGGACGGTCCCGTGATCCAGGCCCAGCGGGTGCTGGCGGAGTGGGCGGGATGGCTCGGAGGTTGATCCGGAGCCTTCAAGCCAGGGGTGCTGGCCGTCCAGCTAGGCCTTCGCCGCTGCAGGCGGTTTGATCACGCCGGGCAAGCCCAGGAGCTTGCGGGCCGTGCCGAGCTGGCCCAGATGGTAGGTCTCATGCATGAAATACATGCCTACGATCTGGGCCAGCGGCAGGGTGGCCTGGAACCCGGGATGGAATTGCGGCTCATCCCAATCGGCGGAGCTGAAGGTCGCGTCCAGGGCCGCCTGCGTGTCCGCCATGGCAGCTTTGAAGTGCGCCAAGGTCCTGGGCACAGTCACCGTCGGCCGGTAGGCGGACTTGAGAACATCCCTGAGGAGTTCGTGGCGGTATTCCAGAATGTGGCTGAGGTTCCACGTGATGCTGTTCACGTCGTCGGCAGGGGGCTGATCGGCTTGGCTCTGGGTGACGTCAGCCAGGTTCTTCTCAAGCAGGAAATCCCGATTGATGCTGAAGAGGGCGGCCCAGGATTGGGTCATGGGGTGCTCCTTGGGAAGGGCGCGGTGGCCCGAGTGATGGCCGAATGGAGAGAGGGCTTCGCCCGCCTTAGGCACTCCCAAGGCCAGCGCGGACGAGCGGGCACGTTCAGGTTTCGACGAAAGCTTTGAGGCGGCCGAGGGCGACGTCCCACTGTCTGGACAGGCGCTCCAGGTACTGGTGGGCATCTTCAAGGCGCTTGGGCTCGAAGGCCCAGATGCGCTCCCGGCCCTGGCGGCTGCTCTTGACGAGCCCCGCTTCGGACAGCACTTCGAGATGCTTGGTGATGGCCTGCCGGGAGACGGCAAACTGGCCGCTCAGGTGCGTGACTGTGACGGGCCCGCCGGAGCAGAGGCTCACGAGCAGGCCCAGGCGCGTGGCATCCCCCAGGGCGGCGAAGAGCGGCGCCGCGTCCTTCAGCCGCGCGGGGGAGATGGCATCAGCCCGCGACATGGCGTTCGATGCGGGCCATCTGGCTCGTCCAGCCCCCGTCGTTCATACGGAAGGCCTCGTCGCGCCGGTCCGCGGGCAGCTGGTCGAAGCCGGACTCCACCACCTTGAGCAGGGTGCCATCCCCGGTTGCCTCGAGGTGGAACTCCACGAGGGTCATGGGCTCGGCCGAGTAGTCCCGCTTCATGTCCATGGGGTAGGGGTGCCAGCGGTAGGAGAAGAGGCGCTCGGCTTCCATGCGTTCAACCCGCATCTCCAGGTGGATGTGCTCGTAGTTGGGATGGGTGATCCGTCCGAAGACCGACTGGCCGGGAACGAAGCCCCCCTCCAGCTTCATGCCGAACCAGGTGCCGAACTCCTCGGCGTCCGACAGCGCCTTCCAGACCCGTGCCTGGGGCGCCCGGAGCTGGATCTCCTTCCTGATGCAGTCGGTGCTCGATGTCGTCATGGGTAACCTCCTGGTTGCATATTAGGCGGGTTGGGGAATGATGCAATTCATTGGTTGCGTTTTTCCGAAAAGAGAGGCGGGAGCCCCCAAGGACCCCTCAGGGAGCCATGTCCGGGGAGTGGGTGGGACAATCGATGTATTTGGATAAAAACATCATTAATGCTGTATTTATTTTTTTGTCTCCCCATGCTTGACGGAGCCTGGTGGCGGCCTATCGTGTCTCTGGACTGATCGGTCTAATGCATGAAAAAACCAAGGAGGACGCCATGAAGATAGCCAAGGACGCGGTTCCGACCGCGCTGCAGGTTCCCGGGGTCACCATGCGCCAGCAGCGGGATTTCGGAGACACGAACGGCTACGGGAAGCTCAGCGGAGAATACTTCAGCCTGGCGGCGGGGGTGGACACCACACCGCTGTTCAAGGGGCTGGAGGGCGACCTGTGCCAGTGCCCGCACTGGGGGTTCGTGTTGAAGGGGCGGATCACCACCACCGACGCTGCGGGCCGCCAGGAGACCGTGGCCGCCGACGACCTGTTCTACTGGCCGCCCGGGCACAATGTGCGGGTGGACGCGGATGCGGACCTGATCCTGTTCAGCCCCCAGCATGAACACACCTGCGTCATCGACCACCTGATCGAGAAGACGAGGGGATGACCCATTCCACCAAGCAGCACCTGATCGAGGCGGGGCTCCGGATGCTGCTGGAGCGCGGCTACAACGGCCTGGGCATCGAAGCCCTGCTCACGGAAACGGGGATTCCCAAGGGCTCCTTCTATCACCACTTCAAGGACAAGGAGGACTTCGCGCTGCAGGTCGTCGACGCCTACATGGCGCAGGTCCATGCGGGCCTCGACGCCTGCCTCCAGGACCTGGAACGGCCGCCCCTCGCGCGGGTGAGGTTGTTCTTCGAGCTCACACAGCAGGCCTACCGGGAGCAGGGCTACATGGGCTGCCTCCTGGGGGGCCTCGGCCAGGAGCTGTCGGGCGTGAGCGAGGCCTTCCGCCGCAAGATCGAGGCCTGCTTTGCCGCCATCGCCGGGCGCATGGCCACCTGCCTCGAAGAGGCGAGGCAGCGGCGCGAGCTGCCCGCCGAGTGCGACGCGCGGGAGCTGGCGGACCTGCTGGTGGACTGCTGGGAGGGCGCGGCCCTGCGGAGCCGCCTGCGACGGGACCCCGCCTCGCTCACCGCGATGCTGGCGTTCTACCTGCGCTCCGTGGCGTCCGTCGGAACCGGGGCCGAGGCGTGAACCAGGGCTGGGGACCGGTGGCCGGTCCGGAACCACCGTTCACCGATCCGCGGGCAGGGGCGGAGGGGAAGGGCCTACCTTGGGAGGGTCCCGGGAGAGTTTCCATGTCGTCCTTCCTGATGTCCGAAGCTGTGGCGCTGGTCCGCACGGTCCAGGCCGTGGCCGCCTTCATCCTCTTCACGGCCTTCGCGCCCCTGGCCCTGCGCGGGGCGGCGGACCCGCGGCCGGAGCCCCGCATCGTGTCGCTGAAGGGCTTCGAGGCCGCGGAGGTGCGGAGCCAGGGCTTCAGCCTGCCGAGGCCCATGAAGGTCCACATCTACGCCAAGGGCGGCGGGCTGCGGCGCCTGGTCCATGCCCGCACCGATGAGCCCTTCTTCGCCTACGGCTGGATCCTCAACGCCGCCACCCGCGAGGTGGTCTGGCAGATGGATGGGACCAACACCCGGCGGGACTGGGAGTACCGCGTGGCAGACCAGTATCTGGAGCTGCCCGCGGGAAGCTACGAGGCCTACTTCTCCAACCATGGCTTCGGCCAGAGCCTGCTGTTCGCCCAGTGGACCCGCAACATCGACCGGCGCTCCCTGCAGGCGGAGCAGGCCGAGCGGCCCCGGGGTTTCCTGGCGGCCTTCGGCGCGGATCGGACCAGCCTGCTGCGCCACTGGCGGGAGCAGGTGGGGAACTACGGCCTGGAGATCTACCTGCCCGGCGGCAATCCGTCCGAGGTGCCCACCTTCGAGGCGCCACTGCGCTGGAAGAACGTCCTCGTGGCCCTCGCCGCCACCGCGGACAGTGGCCACTGGACCCAGGCCTTCCATGTCCGGAAGCCGGTGACCCTCCACATCTACGCCGAGGGCGAGGGCAGCGGCCGGCGCATGCACGATTACGGCTGGATCATCGAGGCCCGCACCCGCGCCCGGGTGTGGGAGATGAGCATGGACAAGGCCCAGTTCGCAGGCGGCGCCCGGAAGAACCGCCGCCAGGTGGAGACGGTCACCCTCCCCGCCGGCGACTACGAAGCGACCTTCGTCACGGATGACTCCCATTCCCCGGCGGACTGGAACGCCGCGCCCCCCTGCGACCCGTGGATGTACGGCCTCACACTCGCCGTGCCGTCGGACACCGACCTGGCGGCGGTCTCACTGGCGAAGCCCATGGCCTGGGTACCCCTGGCGGAGCTGGTGCGGGTCGGGAACGATCAGGACCGCAGCGTGGCGTTCACCTTGACGGCGGCGCATTCCGTGCGGGTCTATGCCATCGCCGAGGGCAGCGGCGATGAGATGGCCGACGAGGCCTGGATCGAGGACGCTGCAGGGAAGCGGGTCTGGGTCATGGTCTACGATCACACCCAGTTCGCTGGCGGGACCACCAAGAACCGGCTGGCCGACGAGGTGATCAGCCTGCCCCGGGGCACCTACACCCTGCGCTTCCGCACCGACGACAGCCACGCCTACGGCCACTGGAACAGCGATGCCCCCTGGGATCCGGAGCACTACGGCATCACGGTCTACGCGGGCCGGTGATCCCCGGGATCGTGCGGCAGGCTGCCCCGGGGCGAGCGGAAGTAGGCGAAGGGCGTGGCGTGCAGGAAGTTCGACACCCGGCTGGTGTAGATGTCGGCGTAGCGCTCGATCTGGCGGGTGAGGTGGCTCTTGTCGTTGCCGGCGCGGGTGAGCAGGCCCCACCGCGCGTTGACCAGCTCCGTACCGGCCTTGGCCAGGGGGGCGATCTCGATGTCGAGGGCCACCAGCTGGCCGCGGAGGCCTTGGACGCGGGCTTCCAGGCCCGCCGCGTCCAGCGACGGGGCGGGGCCATAGCCCGCGTGGAGGCGCTGGAGGGCGAGGCGCGCCTGGGACAGCTGGTTCTCCAGCGCCTCCTTCTCGCGCATCAGGGCCATGAGGCGAAGCTCGGTCCCCCGGAAGGCCTCCAGGGCCGCCGCCTCGGCATCCAGCTCCCGCAGCACCAGGGCCGTGCGCCAGCGCAGGGAACGCTTGCTCACATGCACGTCGCCGAACATGTGGTCGCCCACGTAGAGGATCTCGTCGCCGGAGATGCCCAGGTCGCGCTCCACCTGGGCGGCGCACCCGCCGAGATAGAGGCCGCCCGCGCGCAGGGGCCCCGCGAGAGGGCGCAGCAGGCCCGTCTCGTCCACCACTTCGAAGAAGGGACCGTGCTCCGTGAAGAAGGCGGGCTTGCGGGCGGCGACAATCACCACGTCGAAGAGCTGGCGCCAGGTCATGCCCTCCGGCAGGTGCCGGTCGTAGGCATGGGCCATCATCTTCGCGCTGAAGCTCCACTCCGAGTTGGTGATGAGCAGCAGCTTCTTGCCCGCGGCCTTCTGGTCCAGCAGCGCCAGGGCGGCCTCGGGATCCTGAACCACGTAGCGCTCCGGCGCGGCGGCGATCTCGGCCTTCAGGTGCCCTTCGATGTGCTGGGCATCCACCCGGGCCCGCACGTGGCGGTAGAGGCTCGCGTATTCGAAGGGGTGGGGCAGGGCGCCCCGATCCAGCAGATCCACGGCCTGGGCGAAGAGGCAGCCCTCGGACAGCGAGAACAGCGTGTTGAGGAACACCCAGCGCGGATCGCTCAGGTCCACCAGGGTCTGGGCGTAGGCGTCCCGCTGCTCGGTGTGCTCGAGCATGCGCGTGCCGTGCATGGCCCGCTTCACGAAGCCGAACCGGTTGGCCTTCACGAGGTTGCCCAGCTCCGTGTCGATCACCAGGCCGCGGGCCACCATCCGCGGGTCAAATGCCATGTCCTCGACAGGCCAGCCCTCGGAAGCCAGCCGCTCCCGGGCCTGGGCGTAGACCATCTGCTCAAAGGCCGCCACCCGGTAGTCCACCAGGGTGTAGTCCATGTCGTAGCCGATGGCCCGCACGGAGCGCAGGTTCAGGGTGCGATTGCAGAAGATCCCGCGGCCGGGGGGTGGGTTGCGGAGGCTGTCCAGGGTTTCCATGTCCAGGGCAGGATACCAAGGTGCGGCATCAGCGGCGTGCCGCCGCCAGAAGCTGCTTGGCGTTGGCGAGGATGGCCGACACGATGGCCTTGCGCTGGTCCAGCAGATCCATCAGCTCGGGACTGGCGGAGGTGGTGGTACGGCCATCGTCCTCGCCCATCTCCCTCAACTCCGCTGGCAGGAGGAACCGGCGGCGGGAGGCTTCCTGCTGCAGCCGCTGGACGCCATCCGCCGCCTGACGGCTCAAGGCGTCCTGCTCCTGGGATTCCCGGGCCTGCCGCCGGCGACGGATGTCCATGTCCATCCTCAGCAGGGTCTTCTCCAGCCGGGCCAGGAAGTCCGCGGCCGCAGCCTCATCGATGCCCCGAACATAGGAGGTGAGCGCCTTCACCTTCCAGTCCACCAGCGCATCGTTGAAGGCGAGGGCCAGGCCTTCCTGGGTGTTGGCTTCGGACTTGCCCGTCAAGAGGAAGGGTAGGGCATCGGGCTTCCAGGGCTCCAGTTCGAGGCGGGTCAGGCGTCCTGTGCCGGGATCCCAGACCGCGTCGCGGATGCGGGCCGCCTGGCCCCCGGGGGAGAGGACCGCACCGATGGCGCTGGAGGCCCCCGGAAGATCGCAGGTGGCCTCTGGTCTCGAACCCCTCGCGTCAGGACCGGGGGCATCGGCCCAGAATTCGAGCTGGAGGGAGCGTCCGGAACGGGATGGGCCCACCACCACCCACTTCCGGCCAGCCCAGTCGACGACGAGGGGCTGGTAGGCCGGGTGGGCTGCGCGGAGGACGAGGAGACGCGCAGAGGCTTGTTTGAACCACGCGCCAGCCTCGACGGGGATCGGTCCGTCCGGGTTGAAGGTGGCTGGCAGCTGGGCTGGCGTCCCAGCGCGCGCCACGCTCTGGACCCCACCGGTACCTCGTTTTTCGAAGAGCTTGTTCGGCCTGTACACAGGGAACATGGAGCCAGGCAGGTTTGACATCCGGTACTGGAACAGGAAGAGCCCAAGAGTCAGATCGTGGAAGACCGCAGGGTAATGGAATTTGGCAGGGTCTTCGATGAAGTCCCCGACGCCCCATGAATGACCTCGGTCAATGCCCAGCTCGTCCCGGATGGCCGTGATCCGGGCCATGCCCTGTGTGTCTCCCGGCTCGGAGACCATCTCCAGAGACAGGCCGTGTTCGTAGGGACCCATGCCGGCGGGACCTTCCACGCGCTGTGCCCGCCACCGCAGGCGTCCCTGGACATCGAAGCGCGTGGGATAGACGACGAAGCGACCGAGGTAGGTGGTGAGCATGGCCCCGGCGAGGGGCGCCTCCGGGAGTTGAGGCCCCCAGTGGGCTGGCATGGGTTCCTCGCGGAGGTCATCTGCTTTCACCACAGCGGGGAAGCGCGGGATGGGCTGCTTCCACCCCGCCAGGAGCGGGAGGGAGAAGCCGGCGACGAGCAGGAGGGCGGAGGTGCGGATCATGTCTGCCTCAAAGGGGAGCCACATTGGAACCCAGCCCCTTGGGCCGGGCCTGGACGGGGATCAGGTCCTCGGGTTTCACGCCCAGCTGGGCGGCGATCTGGGCGCGGGAGGCCTGGAGATCGCGGATCATGGCATCGAGGGGTCGCTTGAGGGCCTTCTGCTTCTGGAGGATCAGCGATACATCGCCCTGGCGTTCCAGGATGGCGCCCCAGCCATCCAGCTCCGCCGCCAAGTCCACGCTGGTGCCGATGATGGTCTTGCCCAGGCTCCAGGTCGTGCTCACGGGCTTGAAGACTGGCGACACATTCTGGAGGTTGGACGCGATGAAGTCGACATGCTCCATGAGGGTGTGTTTGGCCTTGGGCCAGTCCAGGGCCTGCTCCGCGGCATCGTAGCGATCCCCCAGGGTGGTCGTGAACTCGGTGTAGTCGTTGAGCTGCGAGCAGGCCTGGACGAGCCGGTTGAAGGTCTTGGGATTCTTCTTGAGGCGGGCCAGCCCAGCGCTGTTGCCTTCCGGAATGATGATGTCAGTGAGGAGGCTGGTGCCCCGCTCCATGCAGGCCTGGGTCGCCTGATCGATTCTCCAGCCCCAGAAGTCCATGTCCCGCTGGATGGCGCGGCCCTCGGCGCCGAGGCTGGCGGCCTGGCGCTTCAGCCGTTCCAGTTGGGCTTCCAGCTCGTAGAAGCGCTGGCCCAGCACGCGCAGGTCCTTGTTCTCGGCCATCATCCTCTTGAGCCTGGCCTGGGCGGCCTCCCGGCGCTTCAGCAGATCGTCCGCCGTGATGGGCTTGGTGCGCTTGGTGCCATTGGCCTCCCGGAGGAGGCTGGGCGTAAAGGTCTGGCTCTGGCTCAGGTCCACCACGGGTGCAGGATCGCTGAGGGCTCCAGCCAGGCCACCCCCGGCGGCGGAATCGAAACCGTCCGAAAGGGAGGCCCGAAGTCCCTCCAGGCTCTCCTTGTTCTGGGCCATGCGCTCCTGTCGCTGGTGCTCGATGAGCCCGTTCATCCGGGTGGCATAACTGTTGGTCCAGGCCTGTAGCTCGGCTTGCTCCCGCTGAAGCGCGGCCTGCCGCTCTGCCTCGATGCGGGCGAGCTCGGCGGGACTGGGGCCAGTGGGGGAAGTGGGTGTCAGGGCCTGGCTCAGGAGGTTGCCAAAGATGCCCACCAGCATCGTGGCGTTCTGGCCACTGGTCGTATTGATCCACGGAACGGGTTTCAGCTTTGGGATGACGGTCTTCTGGACCTTGAAGGAGGTCCCGACCTTGCTGCGGTCCACCTTGGTTTTGGTGATCGCCTCCAGCTGGCTGAGGGCATCCCCACTCTGGCTGCTCTGGGGTTTGGGTGGGGGTGCTTCATTGTGGAGGCCGATCTGGGCCCGGAGAAGGGTAGAGACCAAGAGAGCAAGGACCGAGATGACTGGTCGGTGCATGGATCACCTCCGCAGGTTGGCGAGCGACTGCTTGGCGCTTCCGAGGATGGCCATGAGGATGGCCTTGCGCTGCTCCAGCAGATCCGCGAGGCGCTCGCTCTCCGTGGCGGGAGTTGTCTGAGCCTGAGGCACAGGCTGCCCGCTCTTGGCGGCGAGCTCCGCCTGGGCCTTGCGTTCGGCTTCGGCGCGGGCCGCCGCGTCCAGGCGGGCGCGGATGCCCTTGGTCTCGAGATCGAGCGCGAGGACACCCTTCTCGATCCGGATCACGAGATCTTCCGCCGGTCCGAGGTTCTGTGCGGCCAGCAGGCCCGGCAGGGTGCGCGTCTTCCATTCCACCAGGGACTCGTTGGCCAGCTGTTCGATGGATTCCTGGAGGGGAGGGGCGTTCAGTCCGCCCAGGTCTTTCGCCAGGGTGGCGCCACCCAGCAGCGCGGCGATATCAGGCTCCCAGGGACGGAGCTCCAGACGATCAAGGCGTCCGGTCACCGGATCCTGGCCGTTGGCAAGGATCCGGTACCAGTGATCCTCGATCCGGATGGCCCTGCCAGGCCGAAGGCCATCCGCGGGCTCGGGCCAGAGGTCGACGAGTCCGGTATCCCAAGCGCCGTTGAGCGGATCCTCCCGCCAGAACTCGAGCATTCGGGAGGAATCCGGGGACGGCTGCCCGAGGTTGCGAACCACCCAGATCCTGTGGCCAGCCAGATCGATGGGAAGGGGCGCGAATCGTGCCTGCCGCGACCGCAGGATGAGCAGGTCGCGCCAAGTCTGCCTGCCGTTCAACCATTCCTGGATCTCACTATTGGCCTGGACGGGTTCGAGGGTCCCATCGCCAGGATCCACGGGCCCGTCCACCTTGCGCATGGTGATCCGGAAGGTCTTCCGCGACGGACCTCCGAACATCGGCAACTTCGCGGCGTCCACGTTGATGACGGGGCTGTTGGAGATGTGGAAGATGAGGGCTCCCAGATCCCATCCGAAGTTGCTTCCATCGATGCGTTCAATGACCCAGCGCCCCTCCAGACCGGCTTCCTTCGCCGGGAAGCCGTCCTGGGCACTCGTGATGGCGAAATAGTTGGCATACCAGATCGGATGAAGGACATCGTTCGGGGCTTGTTGCTGCGGATGGAACTGCAACTGGACTCCGAGCCGGTAGGGCCCCATGCCCGCTGGCCCGCGAACCCGGTAGAGCTGCGCCTGCACCTTGCGGGTGACGGGGTGGAACCGGAGGTTGGTGAGCAGGATCTTGCCCGAGCGGATGGTGGTCTGGAGGCCATAACCGGGAGCGCCTGGTGCCTTGGCCGCCAGGGCTGGCGCGGAGGGCTCGTACGCGCGGGGGCCTGACTGTGCGGGGGGCAGTTGGGCCTGCAGCAGACCTAGAAGGAGCGCAGGGATCAGCATGGTGCCTCCGGCACGGCGGATGGGTCGGCTGGAAAGATGAGTGCCCCATGGTAGCCCCGCGCGAATCGAACATGATCACAAGGTCATCAGTTTCTTCCATGCGATGCTGAAGGGCTCCTTCGGAGGGTTTGTGCGTCTTTTTTGCCTTGTCCCAGCCACCGCCCTGCTGCTTGCGTTGCCCCTGAGGGCCGCGGAGAAGCGGTCCTTCACCATCGAGGATCTCTATCGCCTGAAGGGTGTGCAGCACCTGGCTCTGAGTCCGGACGGATCGAAGCTGGCCTTCGAGGTGTCCAGCCAGGACCTGAAGGCCTCGACGCGCAACACGCAGCTCTGGCTGCTGGAAACCGCCACGGGCGCCACGCGGCAGCTCACCTTCTCGGGCAAGTCCGACACGGCGCCCGAGTGGTCGAAGGATGGGAAGACGCTCTATTTCCTCTCCAGCCGGACGGAGGGCAGCCAGCTCTGGGCGCTCGACCTGGCGGGCGGCGAGGCCCGGAAGGTGACGGCCTTCGAGGCGGGCGTCGGGTCCCCCAAGGTGCTGCCGGGGGGGAATCAGGTGGTCTTCCAGGCCACGGTCTTCCCTGAGGCCATGGCGGACGGCGCGAAGCAGAAGGAACTGGCCGAGAAGCTGGAGAAGGGCCCCGTGCAGGCCCACCTGGCGGAGACGCTGCTCTACCGCCACTGGACCGAGTGGCGGGACTTCCAGTACAGCCACCTCTTCACCGCCACCTTTGAAGGCAAGGTGGAGGCGCTCACCTCCGGGAAGCAGGACTACCCGGCGGATGCAACGACGCCGAGCTCCCAGAGCTTCGACCTCAGCCCGGATGGCAGGGAAATCTGCGTGGTCACCAACACGGATCCCGTGCCGGCCCGCTCGACCAACCAGGATCTGTTCCTGATCTCGCTGGACGGCGACCGCACACCCCGCCGCATCACGGACAATCCCGCCTACGACGGCGATCCCAAGTACTCGCCGGACGGCCGCTACATCGCCTACAAGTTCCAGACCCGCCCCGCGGTGGAATCCGATCGCTTCCGGCTCGCCATCTACGATCGGCAGACGAAGATGCGGAAGGTGCTGACCGAGGCCATCGACAACTGGGTGGACGCCTTCCAGTGGTCGGCGGACGGCAAGGCCCTCTGGTTCACGGTGCAGGAGAAGGGCCGCTGGCCGCTGTTCCGCGTGGACGTGGCCTCCGGGAAGACCACCCGCATGCTCGATGGCCAGAGCATCCGGGAGTTCGTGGTGAGCCCGGACCAGAAGGCGGTGCTCCTCAGCAAGACCCGCGTCGGCGAGCCGGTGGAGGTCTGGCGCTACACCTTCGGCACCAAAGAGCTGAAGCGGCTCACCTCCTTCAATCAGGCCCTGGCCGACGAAGTGGACATCCGTCCCGCCGAAGAGCAGTGGGTGAAGGGCGCCGACGGCAAGGACATCCATGTGTTCCTGGTGAAGCCCCACGACTTCGATCCCGCGAAGAAGTATCCGCTCATCCTCAACGTCCACGGCGGCCCGCAGATGATGTGGTCCGACACCCTGCGGGGCGACTGGCAGGTCTATCCCGGCGCGGGCTACATCGTGGCCTTCCCGAACCCGCACGGCTCCACGGGCTACGGCCAGGCCTTCACCGACGCCATCAGCGGCGACTGGGACGGCAAGGTGATGACGGACATCGAGAAGGTGGCGGACCATCTCGCCGGGCTGCCCTATGTGGACAAGGGCCGCATGGGCGCCATGGGCTGGAGCTGGGGCGGCTACGCCATGATGTGGCTGGAGGGTCACACCACGCGCTTCAAGGCCATCGCCGCCATGATGGGCGTGTACGACCTGCGGTCCATGCACGGCGCCACCGAGGAGCTGTGGTTCCCCGAACACGACCTGACGGGCACGCCCTGGGACAAGGCCGCCGCCTACGACCGCATGAACCCCAGCAGCCACGTGAAGGCCTTCAAGACGCCCTGCCTCGTCATCACCGGCGAGCGGGACTATCGCGTGCCCTACACCCAGAGCCTGCAGTTCTTCACCGGGCTCCAGGAGATGGGTGTGCCCAGCCGCCTCCTCGTCTTCAGGAATGACGGCCACTGGCCCGATGGCCTGAAGTCCATGCCCGTCTACTACAACGCCCATCTCGAGTGGTTCCAGAAGTACCTGGGCGGCGGCGCCGCCCCCTGGAAGACCGAGGACATGGTGCGGAATCTGGCGTTCGGATCCGCCGGGAAGTAGCATCAGGTCGACCCCAGGAGATCCCATGCGTCGATTGGCCGTACCTGCCCTGATGCTCGCCTGCCTGCTGGCTTGCGCCGAGAAGGAGGCGCCAGCTCCGGCCACCGCGCCGGCCACGACCCCGGCCGCCGGTGCGCCCGCGGCCCAGCCGGCCGCTGCCGGAACCAAGGCCGAGCCCGCCCCTGCCCCGGCAGTAACACCCGCCACCACTCCCGCACCTGCCCAGGCACCCAAGGCCGTGGAGACCATGACCGCCAAGCCGGCCGCCGCACCCGCGGCGGCTGCCCCGGCTCCGGCCCCTGCGGTGGCGCCTGCACCCGCGGCAGCTCCAACGCCGGACCCCAAGCCCGCTCCCGCGCCTGCTCAGGCACCTGCCCCCAAGCCCGCGCCCACGCCTGCTGCGGGCCCCATGCCCTCCCTGGCGGCCAACGGCCACACCGCCGTGGGGGCTGGCGCCTGCAAGATGTGCCACCGCCTCCAGCACGACTCCTGGTCGGCCACGGCCCATGCCAAGAAGGGCCTCGACTGCGAGGCCTGCCATGGCAATGGTGCCGACTACAAGGCCATGGGCGTCATGAAGAACCCCGCTGCGGCGAAGGCCGCGGGCCTGGTCCTGCCCACCCTCGATTTCTGCCGGAAGTGCCACGGGGCCAAGGCTGACGCGGCCCTCTTCGCCCGGGTGCACGCGCACAAGGCCTAGGGGGCCTTGCAAGACCGCCTATTTCTTCTTCTTGGCCGGAGTGAGGGCAGGCGGAGCCACGGGCGCGGTCAGGCGGCTGGACAATTCCGAACCTCGGGAGGTGGCCCCATGCACGACGGGGGTTTTGGCTTTCTTGGGTTTCTTGTCGTTGGACATACAGCCTCGCTTCGGGGCCCCGGGCAGATGGAGCCGGGGCCCGCCGCGAGCATGGGCGCAAAGCCGGGAATCCATTGGATTATTTTCGTCAGGGTTTCGGGCCCTTCAGCTTCCAGTAGCTTCCCGTTCCGGCGACGTGCGGCTCCAGGCCCCGGCGGGCGGCGCGGAGGCCGTCCAGGAGCACCCGGCGGATGTCGCTGATCACGGGCGGGGCGGTGGCGAAGTAGGAGTGCTCCAGGAAGCTGGTATCCAGGCCCGAGGCGTCGATGGTCTCGATGCCTGGCACCACCACGATGCCCTCCGCCGTGTCGCCGGCCCGGGGGTAGCCGTGGACCTTCTTGGAGGCCAGGAGGGCGTTGTCACCGTTGGAGGCGTAGAGGGTGATGCGGTCGCAGCCCGCGGCGAGGGCGGGGGCGATGTCGCGCTTGAAGATCTCCGCGTCGATGTCCGGGGCCGTGAGGATGATCTCCTTGAAGCGCCCCCTGAGTTTCGGCTGTTCCGCGAACACCTGCCGGAGGGCGCCGGTGAGGGCGCGGTTGCCCATGGAGTGGGCGATGAGGTAGATGTCCTTCACGCCGCTCTTCTGGGCGAAGTCCACCAGGAACCGCTTCAGGTTCGCCTCGCTCCACTGCACGTTGTTCTCGTCCGTGGTGTAGCCCTGGAGGGTGCCCTGGGAAGGCCAGCTGTAGAACACGGGCACGCCGCGGTAGTCCAGGTCGTAGGTGATCTGCGCCGTGCGCCGGGCCGCATCGCTGAAGGACACGTTGTAGCCGTGGACGAACACGAAGCTGGAACCGGACGAACCCTGGGCCTGGACCTTGGCCTTCACGCGGTTCAGGAATCCCATGCGGGTGTGCGGGGTCCAGTCCAGGATGGCCATGTGCCTGCGGGGATCCTCGCGGAACTCCAGCTTCCAGATGGACGGGGCCTCGAGCTCGCCGGTCTTGTGCCCGTGGGGGACGCTGACGGCCACCTCGCCGTAGGCGATCCGCTCTCCCCGGCCGCCGCCGAAGGTGCCCGTGCGGGGATCCAGCTTCCGGTCGGTGCCGAACAGCACCGTCACACGGGCATAGGCCTCATCGCGCTCCACATTGGGGTTGGCACCCACGGGCGTGGGGCGTGGCGGCGGCAGGGGGGGGCGGGTGGAGGCCTCCCGGCGGGGCAGCTCGGCCCTTTCCTCCATCCGTTGCGCCTCGCGGTCCCGGGGTGCATCCAGGTCCACCGGCGGTCGTTGGGGTGGGGCGGGTGCGGGAGGCACGGATGCCGCCGACGCCGGGGCTGGCGGGGGTGGTGGCGGTGGCGCCGGGTGGGCTGCCGGTGGGCGGGTGGCGCAGGCCACCAGGAGCGCCGTGAGCAACGCGGGCCACAGGCTCCGGAAAGACATCGGTCGGGGCTGGGGAATGGGCATGGCACCCTCGGCGCGGAACGCTCTGACAGCAGGGGATGGAACTCCAGACTTTCTGGGGATGACCGGATTCTACGACCTGGGCTCCGTCTTGGACCAGGTTTGTGCGGTCCGATCGGGGAGGCTGAATTCCCTGTTCACACAGGTGCAGGGTGGTCATGATGGGGGTCGCTTCCACCCGCTCCCCACCACGCCTCCCAGGAGGTGGCATGCCGTTCCCCCAAGGCCCAGGACAGGACAGGGACTTCATCCGGGTCCAGGCCTCGGGCATCCACGGGACCGGGGTCTTCGCCAAGCGCCCGATCCCGAAGGGGACGCGGATCCTCGAGTATGCCGGCCGGCGCCTGGCCAAGGCTGAGCTGCTGGCGGCGGCGGGGCGGGGCGAGCGGAAGCTGACCTACGTGCTGAACCTGGACGAGGACACGGCCATCGACGGCGCGGAGCAGGGCAACGACGCCCGGTTCGTCAATCACAGCTGCGAGCCCAACTGCGAGGTCTACATCTTCGACGGGACGCCCTACCTCTACGCCATGCAGGAGATCGCCGCCGGAACGGAGCTGACCTTCGACTACCAGCTGCAGTCCGCCAGCGCCCTCCGCATCTCCCGGTCCCTCAGCCGCGAGCTGTTCCCCTGCCACTGCGGGGCCCCGGGTTGCCGGGGCACACTGGTGGCCCTGCCGAAACGGCGCGCCGGGAGCGGACGCGCCAACCCCGCTCCGATTGCCCCGCCGCAGCGTTGACGCGGCCTCACCCCCCATGGAGGACCCATGAAGCGGAAACCCAGCAGCAAGGCGCAGTCTCCGGCGGTCGCGATGCTCTCCGCCGGCGTGTTCCTGGCCTCGGGCGCCTCGGCCCAGGCCCCTCAGACCAAGCCCATGGCCCCGAAGGCTCCCGGCACGGCCCAGGCGCTGCCGGGGGTCCAGGGTCCCGCCGCCAGCCGTGATGCGGCCGCGTTCACCATCAAGTTCGCTGGCACCTTCATCAAGTGGCGGGGCGGCCTGTCCGTGGCGGGCATGCTGAACGGCCGGCCGGTCTTCAAGACGCCCCAGGGCGAATACTTCCAGGTGGAGCCGAACACCGGCGACCTGCAGTTCCACAGCGCCGAGTCCCTCGGCTACATCAAGCTCGCCCCCGCCACGGGCCGGGCCATGACGCCGGGCCGGGCGGGCTACATCAAGTTCGACGGCATCAAGGGCGAGCAGCGGGTGTCCGTGGCGGGCGTGGATGCCCAGGGCCGCGTGATCCAGGAGAACGCCCGCGGCGAGCGCTTCTACCTCAACCCCATGGGCGACATGGTGTTCGTGAAGTAGCAGGCGCCGGCCCGCTTCATCAGGCCGCTCTCGCCGGGGACGGCCTGACCTCAGGGCTGCTGGGCGGCCAGCCGCGCGGCCACCCACTTGTCGATGGCCCGGCGGATGGCGGGCATGGACTGCTGGGCGGCCACGATGCCCGCCTCCATGCAGCGCTTCTTCTGGGTGAAGTCCAGGGTGCCCACGTCGCCGATGGCCGGCGAGATGAGCACGTCCGCGTCCCTCTTCGAGTGCTCCACGTTGAGGGCGAACATGATGTTGGCGGCCTGGAGGCTCACGCCCAGCAGGTTGGTGATGTCCGTGTTCCCCACGTTGGCGCTGATGTCCACGGCGATGACGAGGTCGGCGCCCCTGGCCCGGGCCACAGAGATGGGGATGTTGTCCACCACGCCGCCGTCCACCAGGATCTTCCCCTGGTGCTGCACGGGCTGGAACACGCCGGGGATGGCCGAGCTGGCGCGCACGGCGCGGGCGACGGAGCCGCGGTCCAGCACCACCTTCTGGCCCCAGTTGAGGTCCGTGGCCACGGCGGCAAAGGGGATCTTCAGCTGTTCGATGTTGGCTGGCTTGATGTGTCCCTTGACCCAGGTCTCGAGCTTGTCGCCCTTGGCGAAGCCCATGCCCGCCACGGTGGAGATGACGCCGAAGTCGAAGAGATCCTCCTTCTGGAGCTGGAAGGCGGTCCACTCCAGCTCGAAGCTGTTGCGGTCGGCGGCGTAGATGGCCCCGATCAGGCTGCCCACGCTGGTGCCCACCACGAGATCCACGGGGATCTTCTCCTGCTCCAGGGTGCGGATGACGCCGATGTGCGCGAACCCGCGGGCGGCGCCGCCGCCCAGGACCAGGGCGATCTTCGGCTTCGGCGGGGGGCCCTGGGGCCGGGCCTGGGGCGGCGCCACGACGACCGGGGGCGGCACCACGACCGCCGGCTGCTGGCAGGCCAGCAGCAAGGTGAGGCCGAGCAGGGCGCCGACCTGGGTCATGCGGATTGCAAGAGTCCTGATCATGCCCTGAGAATACCCGAGGCCCCGACCCCTGGATGCCGCCTGCCTCATAACATGATGGTATGGTCGTCAAAGACCTCCCAGGAGTCCCCATGCGCCCCGCTTCCGCTCTGGCTGCCCTCATGACCCTGCCCGCCCTCGCCGCCGATCCGGCCACCGCCTCCAACCCCTTCTTCGCCGAGTGGAAGACGCCCTTCGGCGTGCCCCCCTTCGCGGAGATCCGGGAAGACCACTTCCTTCCCGCCTTCCGGGAGGGCATGGCCCGGCAGAAGGCCGAGGTCGCGGCCATCGCCGACGCCCAGGAGCCCCCGACCTTCGCCAACACCATCCTGGCCCTGGACCAGTCGGGTCAGTTCATGGACCGCATCGGCTCCGTCTTCTTCAACCTCACCGGCGCCGAGACGAACCCCAGGCTCCAGGCCGTGAACCGCGAGGTGATGCCCCTCCTGGCGGCGCATCGGGACGACATCAACCTGAACGCGAAGCTGTTCCAGCGCGTCAAGGCGGTGTGGGATGCCCGCGCCACGCTGAAGCTCGCCCCGGATCAGGCCCGCCTGCTGGAGCGCACCTACAAGGGCTTCGTCCGCTCGGGCGCCGCGCTCACGGCGGATCAGCAGACCCGCATGCGCGCCATCAACGCCGAACAGTCGAAGCTGGGCGTGGACTTCGGCGACCGCCTCCTCAAGGCCACCAAGGCCTTCCAGCTGGTGGTGGAGAAGCCCACCGACCTCGCCGGACTGCCCGAGGGCACGCGCATGGCTGCGGCCGCCGCGGCGAAGAAGGCGGGCAAGGACGGCCAGTGGCTGTTCACCCTGGACGGCCCCAGCATCTGGCCCTTCCTGGAATACGCCCAGAACCGCGAGCTGCGGAAGCGGATCCTCACGGGCTACCTGGAGCGCTGCAATCAGGGCGGCGACACCGACACCAACGCCATTGTGGCCAAGGTCGCGGCCCTGCGCGTCGAGAAGGCCCAGCTGCTGGGCTACAAGACCTGGGCCGACTATGTGCTCGAAGAGAACATGGCCAAGGACCCCAAGGGCGTCTACGGCCTGCTGGAGCAGATCTGGAAGCCCGCGCTGGAGGTCGCCAGGAAGGAGCGCGCCGAGCTGCAGGCCATGATGGCCAAGGACCTGCCCGGGCAGAAGCTGGAGCCCTGGGACTGGCGCTACTACGCCGAGAAGGTGAAGCAGGCCAAGTACGACTTCGACGAGGAATCGGTGAAGCCCTACTTCGCCATCGACGCTGTGCGCCAGGGCGCCTTCACGCTGGCCGGCCGGCTCTACGGCATAACCTTCACGGAGCTGAAGGACATGCCCGTCTACCAGAAGGACGTGCGGTGCTTCGAGGTGAAGGAGCAGGACGGCCGGCACCTGGGCCTCATCTACGTGGACTACCACCCCCGGCCCGGCAAGCGGGGCGGTGCCTGGATGAGCAGCTACCGCCAGGCCTGGGTCAAGGACGGCAAGCAGGTGGATCCCGTGGTGGTGAACGTCTGCAACTTCACGGCGCCCGCCGGGGATAGGCCTGCGCTGCTGACCTCGGACGAGGTGCGCACGCTCTTCCACGAGTTCGGCCACGGCCTGCACGGCCTCTTCTACAAGGGCCGCTACCGCGGCACCGCCGGCACACCGCGGGATTTCGTGGAGCTGCCCAGCCAGGTCATGGAGAACTGGTCCATGGAGCCGGAGATGCTGAAGCTCTATGCCAAGCACTACAAGACCGGCGTGGTCATCCCCGATGCCCTGGTGGCCAAGATGAAGAAGGCCGCCACCTTCGGCCAGGGCTTCGCCACCGTGGAATACATGGCGGCCTCCCTGCTGGACATGGACTGGCACACGCTGACGACCACGAAGCCCCAGGACACCGCCGCCTTCGAGAAGGCCTCCCTGGCCAAGTGGGGCCTCATCGCCGAGATCCCGCCCCGCTACCGGAGCCCCTACTTCAACCACATCATGGGCGGCTACGCCGCGGGCTACTACAGCTACATCTGGAGCGCCGTGCTGGACAGCGACGCCTTCCAGGCCTTCAAGGAGAAGGGCAACCTCTTCGACCCCGCCACCGCCGCCAAGTTCCGCGCCGAGGTGCTTTCCAAGGGCGGCACCGAGGATCCCGCGCTGCTCTACCGGCGCTTCCGCGGCCGCGATCCCAAGGTGGGGCCCCTGCTGGAGAAGCGCGGGCTGAAGTAGGTCAGTACCGGCCCACGACCTCGGCCCAGCGCCCCTGGGCCTTCAGGATCCGTTCGGCCACCTGGCGCAGCACGCCGTGCCCGCCCTGGACGGGCACGGTCCACTGGCAGGCCGCCTTCACCTCGTCCACCGCGTCAATGGGGCAGCAGGCCAGGCCCACCCGTCGCAGCAGGGGCAGATCCGGCAGGTCGTCGCCCAGGTGGGCCACCTGGTCGTAGGCCAGGCCGTACTTGGCGCAGAGCTGATCGAGGATGGGCAGCTTGTCCAGGTGGCCGGCGAAGCAGTCCTCCACGCCGAGATCCTTGGCCCGGTTCACGGTGGCCCCGGCCTCCAGGCCCGAGATGAAGGCCACGGGGATGCCGGCCCGCTGCAGGTGCTTGATGGCGGCCCCGTCCCGCACGTGGAAGGCCTTGGTGTGGCCGGGCTCCGGGCCGTAGAGCAGGGCGCCGGTGGTGAGGACCCCGTCGATGTCGGTGCAGAGCAGGCGGATCTTGGCGGCGCGCAGGTCCAGGTCGTCCACGGGAATCTCCAGGACCAGCCTACCCCGGGCCATGACGGTGGTCACGATCCCTCCCCGAAACCTGCAGGAACATGGAATGTTGGGTTGCCGGATGATCCGATGGGTATACAGTTTTCCTGTGACTGGTTCTTTTCCGGTTGACAACGATGGAAACCGGATGATCATAGTCGCATGGAGTTGATTCCGTGAACCACCAGCTCAGCAACCCGATGATCGACGAAGTGAGCGGCCTCTTCAGCGCCCTGGGCGATGCCTCGCGGCTGAAGATCCTGCGCTCGCTCCTCGACAGCAAGGGGCCCCTGAGCCAGGGTGCCGTGGCCGAGGCCGCGGGCCTGTCCCAGGCCAATGCCTCCAAGCACCTGGCCTGCCTGGTCCGGGTGGGCCTCGTGAGCCGGGAGCCCGAGGGCAATGCGGTCTACTTCACGCCCGTGATGCCCCTGGTGGGTGAGCTGTGCGACCTGGTCTGCGGCCATGTGAGCGATCGTGCAAAGATGACTTACAAGGCGCTTAAATGAACGAATGCTTGTATATGTAGTTGCTTTTTTTTGCCTAGGAGTATTCCTTTATGAACATTAAAGCCATAACGGGATTGGGCTTGGCATTGCTTTCGGGGGGAAGCCTCCTGGGGCAGGGGGGCCTGACCGTGGCTGAAAGCATCCGGAAGGCCTGGACCGACCAGGCCGGGCTCCGGGCGGGCCAGGCCATGGTGGAGTCGAGGCAGGCGGAGGCCGAAGGCTATCGCGACCTCCGGTTGCCGAGCCTCACCCTCCAGGCCCAGGGGATCCGCACCAGCGAGCCCATGATGGCCTTCGGCATCAAGCTGAACCAGGCCCGCATCGGGGCGGCGGACTTCAACCCGCTGGTCCTGAACCACCCGGATCCCATCGGCGCCTACGGGGGTTCCGCCGTGCTCCAGCAGCCCCTCTATGCCGGCGGGCGCATCACCGCCGCCCGGCGCGCCGGCGACTACCTGGCCCTGGCGGAGGCCGCGAGCCAGGAGCGCCGGAAGCAGGAGACGGCCCAGGCCGTGGTGGAGGCCTACTTCGGCACCCAGGTGGCCGAGCAGGCCCTTCTGTGGGTGGAGGACTCCCGCGCCTGGATCCAGGGCCTGGAGGACTTCGTGGGGGCCCGCGTCGAGCAGGGCCTGATGCTGGAATCCGAGCTTCAGCGCCTGAAGGCCTTCCACGCGCAGATCGAGGCCCAGAAGGCGGAGGTCACCAAGCAGGTGCGCTCCGCCCGCTCCGGCCTGGGCCTGCTCACGGGCACCGGGCCGGTGGAAGGGCCCCTGGCCACCCCATTGGAGCCCACCGATCCAGCAGCCCCTCTGCCCTCCGGAGCACGAGGCGACCTGCTGGCGGCGGATCTGCAAGCGAAGGCCGCCGGGGAGGGCGCCAAGGCCGCCCGCGGCAACCTGCTGCCCGAGGTGGGTCTGGAACTCGGTGCGGGCACCCTCCATCACTCCTGGTCCGACAAGGGCAACTGGACCTGGGCCGCCGTCGGGGTGAAGTGGAAGGTGTTCTCCGCCCCGGATCGGGCCAAGGCCAAGGCGGCCCGGGCCCAGGAGCGCGCCGCCCGCGACTTGCGCGACTTCAGGCAGCAGCAGGCGGAACACGAGATCCGCGTGGCCCGGGAAGGCGTCCTGGCCGCCCAGGCCCGCCATGCGGCCGCGAAGGAATCCCTGGCAGCCGCGACGGAGGCCAAGCGCCTCCGCGAGGCTCGCCACAGGGCCGGCCTCGCGCCGCTCATCGAGGTGCTCGATGCGGAGGCTGCCGTCCAGGGCGCCCGCACCCTCCTCCTTCAGAGCCTGTTCGAGCTGCGCGTGAGTCGCGCCGGCCTCGACCTGGCCACCGGCCATCCCATCGAAGGAGTGAAGCCATGAAGTACGCAGGTGTGCTCGTCACGTTGGGCGCGGCGCTGCTCGTGAATCTCGCTTGCGGGAGCAAGCAGGATTCCCGAGTTGAAAAAGAGCTGCCGAAGGTGGCCGTCTCATTGGTGGCCCAGGGCACGCCGGAAGGCGGCGCCTGGGTGGCCGCCACGCTCCAGTCCACCCGCACGGCCATGCTGTCCACCCGCATGGCCGCCCAGGTCCGGCGCGTGCTGGCCCAGGAGGGCCAGCGCGTGGCCGCCGGCACCCTCCTGATCTCCCTCGGCGACGAGGACCTGCAGAGCCAGCTCCGGGCCGCCGAGACCGGGCTTGCCACTGTTGAGGCCCACCACCGGCGCATCCAGGCCCTCCAGGCCCAGAAGGCCGCCACCCCCTCGGAACTGGAGCAGGTGCAGGCCCAGGTCGCCCAGGCCCAGGCCGGCGTGTCGGCCCTCCGGGCCAACATCGCCTATACCCAGATCCGCGCGCCCTTTGCAGGGGTGGTGCAGTCCCGCAAGGTGACCGAAGGCGACTTCGTCGGTCCTGGGACGCCCCTCCTGGAACTCGTCGGTGAGGGCGAGCAGGAGCTGGTCGCCACGGTATCGGAAGAGGAGGCCCGCGGGCTGAAGAGCGGGGCCAGGGTGGTGTTCGACGCCGAAGGCGTCCAGGGTGAAGCCCAGATCACGGGCCTGGCGCCCGGCGGCGATTCCACCACCCACAAGGGCACCCTGCGCGCCAAGGTGCTCCAGCCCAAGGGCCTGCGCCAGGGCTCCTTCGCACGCATCCTCGTGCCGGGCGCCAAGGCGGCCCCGGGCCTCTCCGTCCCCCGCAGCGCCCTCGTGCAGAGGGGCGAGCTCACCGGCGTCTTCGTGGCCAAGGACGGCCATGCCGAGCTGCGCTGGCTCTCCCTGGGCGAAGGCGAGGGCAGCTTCCTGCCGGTCCGCTCGGGCCTGAGGGCGGGCGAGCAGGTCATCGACCATCCCGGCGCGCTCCAGGATGGCCAGCCCATCGACCTCTCCGGCGGGGTGCCCCATGGCAAGTGAGCCCAGGCTGGGCTTGGCCGGAAAGCTCGCCCAGAGCTTCCTCCGCAACAAGCTGACGCCCCTCATCGTCCTCGCCTCGCTGCTGCTGGGGGTGCTTGCCGTGGTGCTCACGCCCCGCGAAGAGGAACCCCAGATCGTCGTGCCGATGGTGGACCTCTACATTCCCTACCCGGGGGCCAGCCCCAGGGAAGTGGAGAGTCAGGTCGCCACGCCCATGGAGCGCCGCCTCTGGGGCATCCCGGGCGTCGAGTACCTCTACAGCATGAGCCGGCCCGGTCTGGCGCTCATCACCGTGCGCTTCAAGGTGAACGAGCCCCAGGAGCCCAGCCTGGTGAAGATCTACCAGGAGCTGGCAGCCCACCCCGACCTGCTGCCCCCCGGGGCCATGAAGCCCATCATCAAGCTCCAGACCATCGATGACGTGCCCTTCCTTGTGCTGAACCTCCACGGGGCGGAAGCCGCCGCGGGCCAGACGCCCGGCCAGCTCCGCCAAGTGGGCGAGGTTCTGGCCCGGGAGCTGTCGGGGGTGCCCAGCACCGCCCAGGTGAAGGTCATCGGCGGCGCGCGCCGCATGGTCCGCATCGAGCCCGACCCTGATCGGCTGCGGGCCCTCGGCATGTCCATCGGCGAGCTCCAGCCCGCCCTGCAGTCCGCCGAGGCCCAGCTGCCCGCTGGTGCCCTCGTGGACGGCGGCAAGCGCACGGAGCTCGAGGCCACGGGCTTCGTGCTCCAGGCCGCCGAGCTGCGCCGCCTGGTGGTGGGTGTGCGGAACCAGAAACCCGTCTACCTGGCCGATGTGGCCAGGGTGGTGGATGCGCCGGAAGTCGAACCGCCCATCGTTCTCTTCGCGGAGGCCGCCCGGGCCGGCTTCGAGCCCGCGGTGAGCGTCACCCTCTCCAAGCGCGCCGGCGCCAATGCCACGGCCCTGGCGGACCAGGTGCTGGCCAAGGTGGAGGCCCTGCGGGGCAACCTCATCCCCCGCGATGTGAAGGTTGCGGTCACCCGCAACTACGGTGAGACCGCCGGCGACAAGTCCAACGAGCTGATCGAGCACCTGCTCATCGCCACCCTCAGCGTCATCGCCCTGATCCTCCTGGCCATGGGCTGGCGCAGCGCCGTGGTGGTGGGCATCGCCGTGCCCGTCACCCTGGCCCTCACCCTGCTGATCACGTACCTGTTCGGCTACACGCTGAACCGGGTGACCCTTTTCGCCCTCATCTTCTCCATCGGCATCCTGGTGGACGACGCCATCGTGGTGGTGGAGAACATCCACCGCCACCTGCATCTGCCGGGCCCGAAGAAGAGCTTCGCCCGCATGGTGGTGGAGGCCGTGGACGAGGTCGGCAATCCCACCATCCTGGCCACCTTCGCGGTCATCGCCGCCATCCTGCCCATGGCCTTCGTGCGCGGCCTCATGGGCCCCTACATGCGCCCGATCCCCATCGGCGCCAGCCTGGCCATGCTGTTCAGCCTGGTCATCGCCTTCGTCATCAGCCCCTGGGCCAGCCTCATCGTGTTCCGGAAGGAGGCCCACCTTCCCGAGACCGATACCTCCGGCCTCCATCCCGCCAGCCCGGATCGCGTGGCCCCGGAACCGGCCCCCCATCACCGCGGCCCCGACGAGGTTCCGGAGACCCGCTTCACCCGCCTCTACCGCAAGGTCATGCACGCGCTGTTGACCCGGCCCCCGGTTCGCTGGGCCTTCTTCGCGGGCGTCTTCGTCCTGCTCCTGGGGGCCATGTCCCTGGTGGGCTTCGGGGTGGTCAAGGTGAAGATGCTCCCCTTCGACAACAAGTCGGAGTTCATGGTCCAGCTCGACCTGCCGGCTGGCACCCCGCGGGAGGATGCCCTCGCCGTGGGCCAGGACATCGCCCGGCGCCTGCTGAGGGAGCCCACCGTCAAGGACGTGCAGGTCTACGCCGGCGAGGCCGCGCCCTTCACCTTCGTGGGCATGGTGCGCCACAGCTTCCTCCGCCAGGAGGCGGAGATGGTGGATGTCCAGGTGAACCTGGTGCCCAAGGGCGACCGGAAGGAGCAGAGCCACGCCATTGTCGTCCGCCTGCGCCCCGAGCTGGAGAAGATCTCAAGGTCGACGGGGGCCCGGATGAAGCTCGTGGAGATCCCGCCCGGCCCGCCGGTCATGGACACCATCGTGGCCGAGGTCTACGGCCCCTCGGAAGCGGAACGCACCCGTCTCGGGGGCGAGGTGCTCCAGGCCTTCCAGCGTGTGGATGGCATCGTGGACGTGGATTCCTCCCTGAATGCGACGACGCCCAAGATCAGCCTGGTGCTCGACCGGGAGAAGGCGGCGCTGCATGGCGTGGCCCCGGCGAGCGTGATCCAGACGCTCTACACGGCGGGCCATGGTCACACGGCCGGGGCCTTCCACGTGCTGCGGGGCTCCAGCCAGGTCCCCGTGGTGCTGCAGCTCGCTTCGGAGAAGCGCCAGCGGCTGGACCAGCTCCTCCAGCTCACCGTTTCCGGTGCCCGGGGCATGGTTCCCATCCGGGAGTTGGTGACGGTGCAGGAGGGCCGCGAAGAGGCGACCATCCACCACAAGAACCTGATGCCCGTCGCCTACGTCTTCTCGGACCTGGCGGGCAGCATCGAAAGCCCGGTCTACGCCCTGGCGGCCCTCAACAGGGAGATCGATGCCCTGAAGGGCACCGGCGGCGCCAAGGTCGTGCGCCTGGGGCTGGCCCACCCCGAGAACACCGAGAACCTGGTCATGAAGTGGGACGGCGAGTGGCACATCACCCTCGAAGTCTTCCGGGACCTGGGCATGGCCTTCGCGGCGGTGCTGGTGCTGATCTTCGTACTGGTGGTGGGCTGGTTCGAGAGCTTCGAGATCCCCTGGGTGATCCTGGTGCCGATCCCGCTGTCGCTCATCGGCATCATCCCCGCGCACGGTCTGATGGGTGCCTTCTTCACGGCCACCAGCATGATCGGCTTCATCGCCGGGGCGGGCATCATCGTCCGCAACAGCATCATCCTCGTGGATTTCATCGAGCTGAAGCTGAGGGAGGGCATGTCGCTGGAGTCCGCCGTGGAGGAGGCGGGCGTGGTGCGCTTCCGTCCCATGCTGCTGACGGCCGCCGCCGTGCTGGTGGGCAGCGCCGTCATGCTGGCGGATCCCATCTTCCAGGGACTGGCCATCAGCCTCATGGCCGGCGAAGTGGCCGCCACCCTGCTGTCCCGCATCGCCGTGCCCGTCCTCTACTACCTCGTGGCCCGCCGGGGCCACGCCGCCCACCTGCAACGCCAGTCGGCCGTCGCCGCCCCACCTGAGGAGTAATCCATGAATGTCGACCGCATCGTGCACACCGTCGCGGGCACCTTCATCCTGCTGAGCCTGGCGCTCGCCCGGTTCCACAACCCCAACTGGATCTGGTTCACGGTCTTCGTGGGCGCCAACCTGCTCCAGAGCGGCCTCACCAACTGGTGCCTGATGTCCACCATCCTGCGCAAGCTGGGCGTGCCGGAAGGCCCCGGTGTGGGATGTTGCCGATGAAGGCCACCGCCCTCCGCATCACCCTGGGACTCGTGGTCGGCGGCCTCCTGGGCTACGGCTGGCACCGCCTGGTGGGGTGCAGCACGGGCACCTGCCCCCTGACCGCGACGCCCCTCCGGGGCATCAGCTTTGGCGCCGTCATGGGCCTGCTCTGGGCCCTGGCGCGCTAGGCCGCCCGACCCCTCTATCGGCCGGCCCAGGCCGGATCTGCACTGGAGTCCCCATGTCCGAGGTCATCCACCTCACCACCGAGGCCTTCCACAAGGTCTCCTCCCACGGCACTCCCATCCTGCTCGACTTCTGGGCGCCCTGGTGCGGACCCTGCCGCATGCAGGGACCCATCCTCGATGAGGTCGCCAGGACCAATGAGGCCGGGGCCATCGTCGCGAAGGTGAACGTCGACGAGGAGCCCCTCCTGGCCAGCCAGTTCAATGTGCAGAACATCCCCACCCTCGTGGTCCTCAAGGACGGCCGCATCCTGCGGCGCCTGGTGGGCGTCCAGCCCGTCCACGTCCTGCTGGACGCGCTTCAGCAGGCAGAGCTCTGATGGCCGAGTACTGGATCTACCTCATCCCGGTGGCCGCCATCGGCTACCTGCTCTGGAGTCGGCGTTCCGCCTCTGCGACGGACGTGAAGGCCCTGATTGCGCGGGGCGCCCAGATCGTCGATGTGCGGACCCGGGCCGAGTTCCGTTCGGCGGCCCATCCCAAGGCCATCAACATCCCCGCCGACCAGCTTGAGCAGCGGGCCCGGGAGCTGGACCCGGCCCGCCCGGTGCTGGTCTGCTGCGAGACGGGCAGCCGCAGCGGTTTCGCGGTGGCCTTCCTCAAGCGCCAGGGCTTCAAGGAGGTCCACAACCTGGGCTCCTGGCGCCGCATCCACTCCTTCTTCGAGTGAGCGGCGGCGCACTCCGGCCCACCCAGAAAAACGGCGGGCCCACCCCGGGCCCGCCTCCCCTACCCCTGAGCCTTGCGGATCCGCGGGGGATCCGGTGCTGGGATGAAAAATATGATATGACTAAATAGTGATTTAATACTATAGAAAACAATGTGACCTTCGTCACTCCACGTATTCTCCTTTGGTGTCAGCTCTTCCGGTGGGTCGCCCCCCTCCGGTCGTGGGATACTGGCGGCGCATCAGGGCACCAGAGACACCGCAGGCATTCATTCCGGGAGAGACCATGGGTGATCCGCTTTTCTGGCACAGGCTGCAGTTCGGATTCACGGCGACGTACCACTACCTGTTCCCGCAGCTCACGATGGGACTCGCCCTGGTCATCGTGGTGCTGAAGGCCATGGGCCTCAGGACCAGCGAGGCCCGCTACAACGACGCAGCCCGGTTCTGGATCAAGATCTTCGGCATCAACTTCGCGATCGGCGTGGTGACCGGCATCCCGCTGGAGTTCCAGTTCGGCACCAACTGGGCGGCCTTCTCGCGCTTCTCCGGCGGCATCATCGGGCAGACGCTGGGCATGGAGGGCATGTTCGCCTTCTTCCTCGAGAGCAGCTTCCTGGGAATGCTGATCTGGGGCGAGAAGAAGCTCTCGCCGAAGGGCCACTTCGGGGCGGCGCTGGCGCTGTGGATCGGCAGCTGGCTCTCCGGGTACTTCATCATCGCCACCAACGCGTTCATGCAGCACCCCGTGGGCTACGCCGTGGCCAAGGATGGCAGCCTCCAGCTGGCGAGCTTCTGGGCCTTCCTCCTCAATCCCTGGGCCCTGGGCCAGTACGCCCACAACATGATCGCCGCGGTGGTGACGGCCTCCTTCGTGGTGGCGGCCATGGGCGCCTTCTGGACCCTCAAGGGCATCCACCCGGTGCAGGCGAGGTTGAACCTGCGGACGGGCACGATCATGGGCCTGATCTTCAGCGTCTTCGTGGCCTTCCCCACGGGGGACATCTCCGGCAAGCTCGTGGCCAAGTACCAGCCCATCACCCTGGCGGCCATGGAGGGGCGGTTCGAGAGCGGTCCCCGCGCGAACCTGACCCTCATCGGCCAGCCCGACGTCGCCAGGCGGCGGATCGAGAATCCCATCCAGCTCCCCGCTGTGTTGAGCTTCATCGCCTACGGCAGCTTCTCCAGCAATGTGAAGGGCCTGCTGGAATTCCCCGAGGACCAGTGGCCCCAGAACATCGAGCTGCTCTACTACGCCTTCCACATCATGGCGGGGCTCGGGACGATCATGATCGCGGTGATGGCCCTGGCCGCCCTGCTGCTCTGGAAGGGACGGCTGGACCAGAACCGCCCGGTCCTGTGGGTGCTGATGCTGGCCTTTCCCTTCCCCTACATCGCCACGGCCGCAGGCTGGGCGGTGGCTGAGTTCGGCCGCCAGCCCTGGCTCATCTACGGCCTGCTGCGGACCATCCATGGCGGGTCGCCGACCGTGAATGCGGGCCACACGGCCTTCACCACCCTCGGCTTCGCCGGGATCTTCGTGGTGCTGAGCGTCCTGTGGCTCTTCCTCATCGGCCGGGAGATCGCCCACGGCCCCGTCTCCCACTCCGCGAAGGCCTAGGAGGCTGCCATGGAAATGCTCTGGTTCTGGCTGGTTTCCGTGATGGTCGCGATCTATGTGGTCATGGACGGCTTCGACTTCGGCGCCGGCATCCTGCACCTGGTGGTGGCCAAGACCAACGAGGAGCGCCGCCAAGTGCTGGGCGCCATCGGCCCGCTGTGGGACGGCAACGAGGTCTGGCTGCTGGCCGGCGGTGGCTCGATGTTCCTGGCCTTCCCGAAAGTTCTGGCTTCGGGCTTTTCAGGCTTCTACCTCGCCATCTGGCTGGTGGTCTGGTGCCTGATGCTCCGCGGCATCTCCATCGAGTTCCGGTCCCACCTCGACGATGGTCTCTGGCGCCGCTTCTGGGATGGCACCTTCGCCATCTCCAGCGTGCTGCTGCCGGTCCTCTTCGGGGCGGCGCTGGGCAACGTGCTCCGGGGCGTGCCCGTCGATGGCAGCGGCTACTTCGAGATGGCCCTCTGGACGGATTTCCGGATGGGCGCCCGGCCCGGGATCCTGGATTGGTACACCGTGCTGATCGGGGTGTTCGCGCTCGTGACGGTGGCCGCCCACGGCGCCCTGTTCCTGGCCTGGAAGACCGGCGGCGCGGTGCATGAGCGCTCCCGGGGCCTGGCCATGAAGCTCTGGGGGGGCGTGCTGGTGCTCTGGATCGTGGCGAGCTACGCCACCTCCGTGGTGAACCCGGACATCTTCCACCGCCTTCCCCAGGCGCCCCTGGGCTGGGTGGCCTCCCTGATCTTCCTGGCGGGCCTGGGCCTGGTGTTCGTGGGCATCCAGCGAGAGCGCTTCCTACTGGCCTTCCTCGGGTCGGGGGCCTTCATCCTCGGCCTCCTCGCCGCCAGCGCGGCCTGCGTCTATCCGGTGATGCTGAAGTCCACCCTGGACCCGCAGTTCGACCTGACGGCGGTCAATGCGGCCGTGGGCCAGCATGGCCTGCGGACGGGCCTGGTGTGGTGGCTCATCGGCTTCCCCATCGCCATCGGCTACCTGGCGTTCCTCTTCCGCTTCAACCGGGGGAAGGTGACGGCGGCGGCGGAGGGCGAGGGCTACTGAGGCCGGTCGGATCCTGCGATACGGCCCGGGTCTGCCGGGCCGTATTCATGCCTGCGAAGAGCTCCTGCGCCACCGCCAGGCCAGCCAGGCCCAGCAGGCGGCCATGCCCAGCCAACCCAGGACCCGGAGCCCCTGGGCCAGCGAGGTGTCCTGGGCCAGCAGCCCCCAGCGCCCGAGGAGGTTGGCCCAGTCGTGTTCGCCGCCACCCACCAGCGGCAGCACCTGGGAGCGGGCATCGCCCACATAGCGGGCGATGTTCAGCAGGTTCTCGAAGCACCAGATCCCCGCGAAGGCGGTGCCCGGGGCCTCCCGGCGGAGCCAGAAGGAGCCCGCGGCCAGCATGGGGACCAGCAGCTGCATGAGGGTGCCCCCGAGGATGGTGAGGGGCTCCCAGCCGAGGAGGCCGAAGAGCGGGTGCCCGGCTTCGTGGAACACCAGGTTCACGCCGTCCAGCAGTGGGATCCATCCGGACTCCGAGGCCAGGGCCGCGCCGCCCAGCAGGACCAGGGCGACACTCACGCCGACCAGGGCCGCAGTCCCCACCGGTTGCCACCCGGCCTCCCAGGCTTCAGCCAGCGGTTCCAGAAGGGGCATCACGGATGGGCCTGGTGCCGGGCCACGATCCAGTCCACCACCTCGTCGAGGGTGAGGTCGCTGGAATCCAGGGTGGTGGCGTCCTCGGCGGGCCGGAGGGGGGCCACCGCGCGGGTGCTGTCGGCCTCGTCGCGACGCCGCTGGTCGGCGAGCACCTCTGCGAACACCGGGGACTGGCCCTTGGCTTCCAGCTCGAGCAGGCGGCGCCGGGCCCGCGCCTCGGGGCTGGCCGTGAGGAAGATCTTGCAGCAGGCGGTGGGGAAGACCACCGTGCCGATGTCGCGGCCGTCCACCACCCAGCGCCCGCTGGCGCCGATGCGGCGCTGCTGCTCCACCAGCACCTCGCGCACCCGGGCATCGGCGCTCACGGGCGTCACGCCGCGGGTGACATCCTGGCTGCGGATGGCCTCGCTGACGTCCTCACCGGCGAGGAAGATGCGGGTGCCCTCCTGGGCGAGGTCCAGACCGGCCAGCAGGCGCTCCAGCCCGGCGCGATCCGCGAGGTCCAGTCCCGCGCGATGCACCGCCAGGGCTGCGGTGCGGTACATGGCGCCGGTATCGAGGTACTGCCAGCCCAGACGCGAAGCGACCCGCCGGGCTGTGGTGGACTTCCCCACCCCCGACGGGCCGTCGATCGCGATCAGGGAAAGGGCGGAAGCGGTCATGCCTTCATTCTGGGGGACCGCTCCCACCCTTGCCATTACTTCATGCCGAGGTCCTTGAGGACCTTGGGATCCTTCTCATCCTGGGCCAGGATCGTGTGGCAGGTGTCGCAGTCGCCCTTGATGGTCCGGCCGTCGGCGGCGGTGTGGCTGCCGTCGTGGCAGCGGAAGCAGCCCACGGCCTCCTCGTGCCCGATGTTGTTGGGGTGCGTGCCCCAGAGCAGCTTCATCTCGGGGAACACGTTGCGCAGGTAGATGGCCTTCACCGCTTCCGCGGCGGCATCCACCTGGGCCCGCTTGTGCTTGAACACCTCGGGGTAGCTCGTCCGGTAGAACTCGTTGATGCCCAGGACGATCTTCGAGGCCGCCTCCTGCTGGCTGGCGTACTCGACCTTCAGGAGCTCCACCGCCTTCTTCTTGATGTAGGGCAGCTCGGCGCTCATGCGCTTCTGGTTCAGGGCCTTGTCGACGGCGCGGTCGGGCAGCTCGAAGGCGTGGGTGGGCCGGTTGTGGCAGTCCACGCAGTCCATCTTGCGCTCGGTGGCCTTGGCGATCTGCTCGGGCTTCAGCTTCTTGTAGTCGTCGGTGACGTACTCCACGAGCTGGCCATTGTCGTCACGGTAGGTGACCTTGGGGATCTCCTGGCGGCGGTGGTCGGTGGTGATGTAGCTGATGCGCTCCATGGCATCGAGGTGCCGGCCGTGGATGCCCGTGGTGCCGTTGGCGGTGTGTCCGCCGATCTTCAGCAGGAGGATGCTGGTGGAGGGGGTGTTGCCCTCGTCATCGGCGTACTTGGTCCGGATGAGCAGCTTGTCGTCGGTGAACTTCTGGGGCCAGTGGCACTGTTCGCAGGTCTCGCGGGCCGGGCGCAGGTGCTCGACGGGGCTGGGGATGGGGCGGGAGTAGGTGCCGAAGGCCACGGCGAAGAGCTGCCGGGTGCCGGAGATCTTGGCCCGCACCAGGGCGGGGGCGCCGTGGCCGATGTGGCACTGGGCGCAGCCCACGCGGGAGTGGGGGGAGTTCAGGAAGGCCGTGTACTCGGGGGCCATCACGGTGTGGCAGGTGAGGCCGCAGAAGCGGTTGGAGTCCATGTACTCCACGCCCTTGAGGCCCGCGGTGCCCAGGATGCCGACGTTGATGAAGGTGAGCGCCCCCACCACCAGCAGCAGGCGGCGGATGCCGGGCTGGGTGAAGTCCACTTTCTGGAGCGGCGTGATGGGCTCGCCCGCCAGCCGGCGCTTGCGGCGCGTGCGGAGGATGCCGACGGGGATGAGCACCAGGCCCACCAGGAAGAGGGCGGGCAGGGCCAGGAACAGGACGATCCCGAAGTAGGGGTGGACGGCCCTCGGGCTGGTCAGCTCCATGAACCAGAACCAGACGAGCGTGAACGCCGAGCTGGTGGTCAGGGCCACGCCCAGCAGGGTCATCCAGTTGTTGCCCATCTGGAAGGCGAGCCTCACGAGATCCCTGATGCGTTCTTTGAAGCTCATGTATCCACCTCCGCGACGTGGGGCAAAAGACAAATGACAACCGAGTGTGTAATGTCCCTTTCCACCCTAAATTCCCCAGCGTGCCGAGGCAAGACGGTCCTGGGGATGGCGAGGGCCTATCTCCTTTGGTATCAATAGGGGCCGTTCCAGGTTGTGACAGAGGTCCCGGGCGTGGCGGGGGCCCTAGCTCGAGACTCCGCGCAGGAGCTGGAGGAAGGCCTCGCCGTACTGCTGGAGCTTTTTCGGCCCCACGCCGCTCAAGGCTAAGAATTCGGCTTCGGTGGCCGGCTGGAAACGGGCCATCTGCTGGAGGGTGGCATCGCTGAAGATCACGTAGGCGGGCACGCCCTTGGCGTCGGCCAGCCGTTTCCGGAGGGTCTTCAGGTCGCGGTAGAGCGCCTCCTCCCCATCCACCGGCCCCTCAGGCAGGGCGGGGCGGGTGCCGCGGGGCGAGCCCTTCTTGGCCTTGCCGGGCTTCGGGGCGGCTTCCAGCGGATCGGCGCCGGAGCAGATGTCGCAGGAGGCGCCGCAGGGTTCCATGCGCTCGCCGAAGTGGGCCAGCAGGGCCTGGTGGCGGCAGCGGAGGGAGTCGGCGAGGCGGAAGAGGTCGCGGGTCTGCCGCTGTTGCGCCTGGGCCAAGCCGGCATCGAGGCCATCGGTGAAGCGGTCGTAGCTGAGCACGTCGCCCCAGCTGTAGAACATCACGCAGTCGGCATCCGCGCCGTCGCGGCCCGCGCGGCCGATCTCCTGGTACCAACCCTCCACGCTCTTGGGCATGTCGCGGTGGATGACGTAGCGGATATTGCTCTTGTCGATGCCCATGCCGAAGGCCACCGTGGCCACGATCACGTCCACATCGTCCCGCTGGAAGGCCTCCTGGGCGGCCGAGCGGGCGGCCGCGTCCATGCCCGCATGGTAGGCCGCCGCGCGCACCCCCTCGCCCGCCAGGAAGGCCGCCGTGGCCTCCACGGCCTTGCGCGAGAGGCAGTAGATGATGCCGCTCTCCCCGCGCCGGGCCAGCACCAGGCGCAGCAGGGCCTCGCGCACGGGCGGCAGGCCTTCGACGCCCTTCCGGTAGGCGCTGATGCGCAGGTTGGAGCGGAAGAAGGATCCCTGCACCTCGAGGGGGCTCCGCATCTCCAGCTGGCCGGCGATGTCCCGGCGGACCTCGGGTGTGGCCGTGGCGGTGAGAGCCAGGACGGGCACGCCGGGGAAGCGCTGCTTCAGGCCCGCCAGGGTGCGGTAGGCGGGCCGGAAATCATGGCCCCAGTGGCTGATGCAGTGGGCCTCGTCCACGGCGATGAGGCGCAGGTCCACCTCGCGCAGCAGGTCGGCCAGGTAGAGCTCGAGGCCCTCCGGGGCGGCGTAGACCAGCTCCAGCTCGCCGCTCTTGAGGGCGCGGATGCGCTCCCGGCGGGCCTCCGCGCTGAGGCTGGAATTGAGGAAGGTGGCCCGGAGGCCGGCCTCCGTCAGGGCATCCACCTGATCCTTCATGAGGGCGATGAGGGGCGAGACCACCAGCGTCACCCCGCCCAGCAGCCGCGCCGGCAGCTGGTACGTGAGGGACTTCCCGGCGCCCGTGGGCATGATGCCCACCACGTCGCGGCCCGCCATGACGGCCTCGATGATGGCCCGCTGGCCAGGGCGGAAGGTCCCGTAGCCGAAGGTGGCCTTGAGGGCTGATTCCAGGTCCGGCGGAGCCTCCAGCCCGACGGCCAGGGCCTTCAGGGCCGCGATGCCGGCCGCATCGAAGGCCTGGGGCTCGGTTCTGTAGCGATCACGCAGGCGGGCCAGGCCATCCCGGCATTCCACACGCGCACCTTGCGCCAGCAAGGCGCGCAGCCGCTCGATCTCGTCGGGAACCTGGCCCAATCAGCAGCCGCCGTCGAGCAGGGGGCCGGCGGCGGCCCAGAAGGCCTGCATCTCCTCGGGCTTCCCGAAGGTCACGCGGATGTGGTTGGGCAGGCCGTAGCCCTGCATGGGCCGTACGATCACGCCGCGCTTGAGCAGCTCCTTGAACAGATCGGCGGCCGGGAAGGCGGTCTCCATGAGGATGAAGTTGCCGGAGGTGCCCGAGAGCCGGCAGCGGTGCCGGGCGGCTTCCATCACGAAGGCCGCCCGCGCCTCGGTGTTCTTCTGGCGGGAGAAGGCCTCGAAGGCCAGGTCCTGCACCGAGACTTCCGCCGCGGCCTGGGCCAGGTGGTTGGTGTTGAAGGGGCTGCGGACCCGCTCCAGGAAGCCCATCAGCTCCTTCGAGCCCAGGCCGTAGCCGATGCGCAGGGCAGCCAGGGCGTGGATCTTCGAGAAGGTGTGGAGCACCAGCAGGTTCGGGCGCTCGTCCAGGTAGGCGGCGGCGTCCGGATAGCTCGCGGGGTCCTCGTACTCGGCATAGGCCTGGTCCACCACGAGGATGATGTCGTCGCGGAGGGTGCGCACCAGGCGCTCGAGGGCGGCCTTCTCGAGGTGGATGCCCGTGGGGTTGTTGGGATGGCCGAGGTAGACGAGGCGCGTGTCGGCCGCGACGGAGCGGAGGATGTCATCGGCGTCGAGCTCCGTGGCCGTGGCCCGGGACTCGATGACCCGCCCGCCCGCCGTCTGGGTGGCGATGCCGTAGATGGCGAAGCTGTGCTTCGGGATGACGGCGCTGCCCCCGTCCAGGAGGGCGGCCTTGGCCACCATCTCGAGGATCTCGCTGCTGCCGTTGCCCAGCACCACGCGGTCGGGGGTGATCCCCTTGCGCTCGGCGATGCGCTGGCGGAGGTAGTAGCCGTCGCTGACCGGGTAGAGACCCAGACCCTCGAACTCCGAGCCCGAGATGACCGAGGCCACGCGGGCCTTCACGGCTTCGGTGGGCCCCCAGGGGTTCTCGTTGGAGGCCAGCTTGACGATGGAGCTGAGACCCAGCTCCCGCTGGACCTCCTGGATGGGCTTGCCCGGCACGTAGAGCGGGATGTGCGACAGGTGCTCGAAGGCGGGGACGGCAGAAAGGCTCGCGTTCATCAGGCCGGGCGCTCCGAGAGGACCTTGTCGACGATGCCGTATTCCAGGGCTTCCTCGGCGCTCATGAAGAAGTCGCGGTCCATGTCCTTGACGACCTTCTTCAAGGGCTGGCCCGTGTGCTTGGCGAAGGTGGCGGCCAGGTTGTCCTTCAGGCGCTGGATCTCCTTGAAGGTGATCTCGATCTCCGTGGCCTGGCCCTGGGCGCCGCCCGAGGGCTGGTGGATCATGATCCGCGCATTGGGCAGGGCGAAGCGCTTGCCCCGGGTACCGGCCGCCAGGAGGTGGGCGCCCATGGAGGCGCACTGGCCGATGCAGTAGGTGACGATGTCGTTCTTCACGAACTGCATGGTGTCGTAGATGGCCAGGCCCGCGGTGACGCTGCCGCCGGGGCTGTTGATGTAGATCTGGATGTCCTTGTCCGGGTCCTCGCTCTCGAGGAAGAGCATCTGGGCCACGATGGCGTTGGCCACGTTGTCGTCGATGGCCGTGCCCAGGAAGATGATGTTGTCCTTGAGCAGGCGCGAGTAGATGTCGTAGCTGCGCTCGCCGCGGGGCGTCTGCTCGATGACGATGGGGGGATAGTAGCTGCTGGGCATGGGCCCTCCGGCTGGTCGATCAGAATAGCAAGAAGGCGCCTTGGGGCGCCTTCTTCGCGGGGCCAGGACAGACCACTACTTCTTGGCAGCGGGCTTTTTCGCCTTGGGCTTTTCCTCGGCGGCGGGTTCTTCCTTCTTCGCCGGGGCCTTCTTCGGCTTCTCCGCGGCCGGCTCTTCCTTCTTGGCGGCGGCCTTCTTTGGCTTTTCCTCGGCCACCGGCTCGGCCTTCTTCACGGCGTCCTTGGCGGGTTCCGCCTCCGGCTTGGCCTTCGGGGCCTTCTTCGCGGGCTTGGCCTCGGCCTCGTGATCATGGTCGTGGTCGCAGTCGGGGCCGTGGACGTGGCCGGCGGGGGCCACGGCGGCGGGCTCGCCGCCCTCCTGGCCCTCCAGGTCGCCACCCTCCAGGCCGCCCGCGTCGAAGCGGTTCACCGGGATGCCGGCCTCGCGCTTGCGCTCCAGCTCCACCAGGGCCTCGAAGGCGGCCTTGTCCAGCAGCTCCTCGGTGACGGTGGCGGTGGCGAGCAGGTGGGTGAAGATGCGGTCCGTGCGGAGGCGGCCCTTGATCTCGGTGGTGTTGCCGCGGCGCTCCAGTTCGGCCTTGAAGGCCTCGAAGGGCTGCTGGACCTGGTTCTCGGCCATGAAGGTCCGGATCTCGGCGTCGATGTCGGCCTCGGGCACCTCGATGGCCTCGGTGTTGCCGATGGCCTGGAGCAGGTAGCCGCTGCGGACGGCGCGCTCGGCATCGTTCATGCGGTACTGGCGGTAGGCCTGCCAGTTCACCTTCTTGGGATCCATGCCCTGGCGGGCCACGTGCTGGGCGAACTCCTGGCAGTAGTCATCGAGCTGCAGGGCCACCATGGAGCGGGGCACCTCGAAGGGGGCGGCATCCAGCAGGGTGTCGAGCATGGTGGCGTGGAGGCGGGCCACGGCGTCGCGGTCGGCGGCCTCCTCCAGATCCTTCTGCACGGCGGTCTTCAGGGCCTCGAGATTCTCGAAGGTGCCCATGTCCTTGGCGAAGTCGTCGCCCAGGACAGGCACTTCCTGGCGGCGGATGTCCTTGACCTGCACCTCGTAGGCCAGCGTCTTGCCGGCGAGCACCTGGTTGGTGTCGTCCGCGGGGTGGGTGAGGTTGAAGGCCTTCTTCTCGTCGATCTTCATCCCGAGGAGCTGGGCGTCGAAGGGGCGCGTCCCGTCGATCTTCAGCACCTGGTCCTGGTAGGTCTGGGCCTTGAGGCCCTGGGGCTTCACGCGGATGTCGCAGGTGACCACCAGGTCCTGGGCCACAGCGCCGTCCTCGATGGGGAGGAGCTTGGTGGCGCGCTGGCGGAGGCCCTCGAGGTGCTCGGCCACGGTGGCCTCGTCGATGGCCCGCTTCTTCTTGGTGAGGACCATGGTCTTGTAGTCCGGCAGCACCACCTCGGGGGCCACGTCGAACTGGGCGCGGAAGACGGCATCGGCGCCCTCCTTCAGGTCCAGCTTCTCGAGGGAGGGGTGGGAGATGGGCATGGCGCCCGCCTCCTGGGCCGCCTTCCAGAAGTGCTTCTCCACCAGCTGCTGGGCCACGTCGGACTGGATCTCCCGGGCGTAGCGCTGCATCAGGACCGGCCGGGGGGCCTTGCCGGGGCGGAAGCCGGGGATGCGGACCTTCGGCGCGATCTTCGCCACCACCTCGTTGAAGGTGGCGCTCACCTCGGCGGCGGGCACCGTCACTTCGACGGCCTTGCGGGTGGGGGACTGGTGATGCAGGGTGGCGGACATGGATGCTCCGTGTGATGCGAGGGACGTGCGAAATGGTGCGAACGGTCGGACTCGAACCGACATGGTGTGAACCGCTGGAACCTAAATCCAGTGCGTCTACCAGTTCCGCCACGCTCGCAGGGATGCCAAATTGTCTGTCCGGTGGTGCGCCCAGAGCGACTCGAACGCCCGACCCTCAGGTTCGAAGCCTGATGCTCTATCCAGCTGAGCTATGGGCGCGCACCGAATCCCCTAGTCTACCGGGAAGACCCCCTGGCTTCGACCCCGGAAGCGTCAGGGCAGGAGACACCAGGCATCTTCGGCTCCGTGCCGCCTCAGGGCGGCCAGGGCGGTATCGTCCAGGCCCATGGACCGGGCTCCGGCCGCTTCGGTGGCCAGGTCGCAGGGGATGACGCCCGGATCGTCCGTGCCCAGGGCGCAGCGCACCCCGGCGCGGAGCATGCGGGGCAGCGGGTGGGGGGTCATGTCGGCGGCCAGGGCCCCGTTGGAGGTGGGGCAGATGTCGACCGGGATGCGGCGCCCGGCCAGCAGCTCCAGGGTGGCGTCATCGGCCCGGATGCCGTGGACGATGCGGGCCACGCCACCCTCCAGCACGGCCTCGCGGACGTTCGAACCCGGTCCGTTCTCGCCCGCGTGGGCGGCGATGCGCAGGCCCGCGGCCCGGGCGCGGTCGAAGACCGGGGCCCAGTCCCGGAAGGGGCGGCCCTCCAGCCCGCCGGTGGAAAAGCCCCTCACGAAGGGGGACAGGTCCGGCAGCACCAAGTCGAGGACCGCGTGGCCATGCTTGGGGCCGAAGTGGTTCACGGCATCCACCACGACGCAGCCCCGGAGCCCCTGGGCCCGCGCCTCAGTGAGGCCCTCCTCCAGGCCCCGCCAGAAGGCGTCGAGGGTGATCTGGCCGCGATGGACCACCAGGAAGTGGGGAGAGGCCCAGAGGTCGAAGCCCACGCCCCCCGCCAGCTGCGTGCGCCGGGTCACGGCCCGGACCGCCTCGCGCACGGCCTCGCGGCTGTCCAGCAGGGCCGCCCCGAAGAGGAAGGCCTCGATGAAGCCCTCGAAGGGCACGGCGGCGCCAGACCACAGGGCTTCCAGCGGGCCGGGCAGCGTCAGCCCGCGGCGCTCGGCCTCGCTCCGGACCCAGGCCGGATCAAGGGAGCCCTCGAGGTGGGTGTGCCGGTCAACGAGAGGGTGGATCGACGGGTCGTTCATCCCCGGCCCCTCCCGGAAAGGCTTTTCTTCCTCACAGCGAATGAGCGCAGCTCATTCGCTACTCGTCGTAGTCGTCCATGCGGAGGTCGCCGGGATCGAAGCCCTCGCCGCGGCCGCGCTCGATGGGAACGCCGCTTTCGCTGAAGGCCTCCTCGAGGTTCTCGGCCTCGGGCTCAGGCGTGAAGTCGTCCTCGATGACGTGGACGCTCTTCTCCTTCTTCACGGCGCGAGGCTTGGCGGGGGCCGCCTTCTGGTTGGCACCGCACTTGGGACACACCGCCTCCGGCTTGCCGAAGTCATAGAACTTCGTCGCGCACTGGAAACACGAAAACTTCTTGCCGAGATCCGCCATTGACTTGTTCCTCGCCCATGCCCAAAGGAACAAGGTTCTACCAGAGTCGGCTCCGGTTGTCACCCCTTCTGGATGGGGATCTCAGGCCCAGGGGGCTCCGCTCAGCTTGGAAGCGTCGTCATCGCACAGCTGGTGAATGACTGTGCTGGTGAAAATCCGGTGCTGCACTTCCACGTCCTCCCCGAAGCGCTCCACGAAGGTGGCGCGGCTCCGCTCGAGCTCGTCCCGGAGCAGGCCGTAGAGGTTGCCCTGGCTGCGGGCCTGGGCGACCTTCCCCGGGAAGTACAGCTCCACGTCGCCTACCAGGACGCGGGCCAGCCGTTCGGCGGCGGCGCGGGTCTTGGGGTCCAGGTCCATCGATGGAGGGGCCTCGATGGTATCGGGCACCATCTGCGTGGGGGCGCTGGACTGGCTGGCGGCGCTGGGAACGGGCAGGGCGTGCGCCATGGGTTGGGGCAGAGGGTGGGCGGGCTCGTCCTTCCCGGCGGCCAGGCTGCCCAGCGAGGCGGAAGCCGCCAGCACCAGCGCACGCACCAGCTCGGGGTGGTCCAGCTTCTGGCGCAGCCCGCTGTCCACCAGCAGCAGGGCCACGGCCTTGCGCTTGTGGCGGATGGGGAGGATGACCAGGTCGGCGGCCTCGTAGGGGCTCAGCACCGCGAGCAGGGCCGAGTAGCCGGCCCCCTTCTTCCGCAGGGAGCGCCCCAGGCCCTGGATCACGGCCTCCAGGTCGGGGGGGGGCACGACGGCGCCGGGCTTCAGGGGGGCATGCGCCTCGAAGCCGCGGTGGGCATACAGGGAGGCCAGCCCCTGCTTGAGGATGAAGAGGGCGCTGCGCTCGACGAGGGGCTCCAGGCCGTCCAGGAGGCGCTTGAGGAGGTCGCCCTGGGAGGGGGCCCCCTCCACGAGATCGAGGGCTCCCGCGAAGGCCGCCATGGCGCCGCCTGTTTCCGGCTCAGCGGGTGCCTGGGCCGGAAGCGCCTGGCGGAGGCGCTCCAGCAGGGCCTCGTCGGGCTGGAAGCGCTCCATGGCCAGCTGCCAGGTGGCGATCACCTCCTCGAGCAGGCTCTGGTTCTTCTGATTCAGCCACGATTCCAGGGGCCCGCGGAGGGCGTCGTGGGTGGGCTGGTCCTCAGGGCGGGCGGCGCTCATGGGGGGACTCGAGTGAAAGGTTCGGATCCAGGGTATCCCAGTTCGGGGCGCTCACTGGCAATTGCCCCGTGGAACCGATAGGATGGCCCAGGTTCCTTGGAGATGGCGGATGGCGGATCTTTCCATTGCGGTGAGGCAGGCTGGCGACGTGGCGGTGCTCCTGCCCGCTGGTTTCATCAACGCCCACACCGTGCGCGAGTTCGAGGAGGCCCTGGAAGGGCTGGTCCGCGACGGACGCTACACCATCCTCCTCAACTGCAAGAACCTCAACTACATCAGCTCGGCCGGCCTGGGGGCCATCATGGGCCTTATCGAGACGGTCCGGGAACACCAGGGCGACATCCTGCTGTCCGACCTCCAACCGAACGTCTTCGCCATCTTCGATACCCTGGGCTTCACCCAGCTCTACCGGGTCTTCGGCGCGGAGGACCAGGCCCTGGCCGCGGTCACGCCGGAACGGAAGGGGTGAGCGTGGCGGCCACCATGGAACCAGCCGAGTTCCGACTCGTGATCCCGAGCCAGACCCGCTACCTGAACCTGGTGACGGGGCTGGCCAAGCGGGCCTCCCTGGTCGCCGGTCTCGATGATGCCACCGCCGCCAAGGTGAGCATCGCGGTGGACGAGGCGGTGACCAACGTGATCCTCCATGCCTACCACGGCGAGGGCGAGCACAGCGTCGAGCTGGAGCTGCGCTTCACCGAGCAGGCCCTGGAGATCCACATCCTCCACTCCGGCCAGGGGCTCCGCGGCGACCAGATCGTGCTGCCCGATCCGAAGGAATACATCAAGCATCCCCGGAAGGGGGGGCTGGGCCTGCTGCTCATGAGCCGGTTCATGGACGAGGTGCGGTTCAAGGCGGACGAGGCCTCGGGCCGGAACGAGTGCTGCCTGATCAAGAAGCTGGATTGAAGCCCCAGGTCCGCCCACCATGCCGACCAATCCCTTCGACCGCCTCCGCCAGCTGGCGCTGAAGATCCCGGAAGGGGCCCAGGAGCTGCTTCCGCTCATTGACTTCCTGGAGACCTTCCCGGACCAGGGCACCGAGGAGGACCTCGTCCATCTGGTGGGCGTCACGGTCATGGGCATCGCCCGGACGGGCCAGGGCGGGCTCTGGGATGGCGGCAAGTGGCTCTTCCTCCGGGGGGCGGCCCCGGCCTTCCCCACCCACCCCGGCGAGGGCTGGCAGGTGCTGCCCTGGGCCTACGGCGAGGAGGTCTACGGCCACCTGGTCCTCCGGACGGAGGAAATGCCGGGCGCGGTGCCGCTGCTGCTGTCCATCAGCGCGCCCCTGCTGGCCTGGCGCCGGGCCGAGGCGGTGCGCAGCACCCAGAACCAGGCCCTGGCCCTGCAGCTGTCCCGCCTGAACACAGTCTTCGAGCTCACCCGCAACCTGGGCCTGGTGGAGACCCGGCAGGATCTGGTCCGGCTCATGGCCAACACGCTCATGGGCGAGTTCCGGATCATGCGCCTCCTGGTGGTGGACGCCCAGGGGGCCGTGCTGCACGCCAAGGGCCTCGGGCAGGTCCCGGAGCTCCTGGAGGGCGATGCCCTGCACGAGCTGGTCGAGGCGAAGGGGCTGGTCCACGCCGTGGAGCTGCTGGACCAGAACCACAGCCACGGCTTCGCCTACGCGGCCGACCCGGCCGTGGGGAAGCTGTCTGACGATGACGAAGTCTTCCTGCACACCCTGCTGAACCTCACGTCCTCCCAGCTGTCGAGTCTGGAGTTCCGCGAGGCCCGCCTTCAGGCCGAGCGCATGGAGAAGGACCTGGACCTGGCCCGGGACATCCAGCGCAGCCTGCTCCCCAAGACGCTGCCGGAGCCCAGCGGCTGGCAGTGCGCCGCGGCGAACCTGCCCTACCAGGCCGTGGGCGGTGATCTCTACGACGTGTGGATGGCCCGCGACGAGGAGCTGGGCGACCGGCTCCACATCGCCGTGGGCGACATCTCCGGCAAGGGCCTGCCCGCCTCTCTGATGATGACGCAGCTCTCCGCCTTCCTCCGGGCCCTGGGCGGCCGCCGCGTGCAGGACTGGGGGAAGCTGGCGGAGCGCCTGAACCGCCGCATGAACGACGTGCGCGATGGCAACCGCTACACCACCCTGTTCGCCGCGAGCCTGCATCCCCTCAACGGCGATCTCCGGTTCGTGAACGGCGGCCACAACCCGCCCCTGCTCGTGCGGTCCGGCGGCGAGGTCGTCCGGCTCGCGCCCACGGGGCCCATGGTGGGCCTGCTGCCCGGAGTCGTCTTCGCCGAGGGGCATGCCGCCATGGAACCCGGGGACGTCCTGGTGATCTTCACCGACGGCCTGGTGGAGGCGGAGAACGCCGCGGGCGAGGAGCTGGGGGACGGCCGCCTGGCCGAGGTCATCCGCCGCCGCCCCCGGGCCGGGGCGGACGAGCTGTTCGAGGCCCTGCTGGTGGAGGCCTTCCAGCACCTGGAGGGGGGCCGCTTCCGGGATGACGTGACCCTGGTGGTGGTCAAGCGGATGGGCGCTTGATCCCCTCCGTATCCTGGTACCTGGAGGCAACTTCATGAACCAGGCGAAAACCCTTCTCATCATCGTGGCCATGACCGGGCTGCTGGTGTGGATCGGCGATTACTTCGGGGGCCAGTCCGGTATGGTGATGGCCCTCGCCATCGGCCTCGTGATGAACGGGGTCAGCTACTTCTTTTCCGACAAGATCGTGCTGGCCAGCTACGGCGCCCGGGTGGTGACGCAGGCCGAGGCCCCCGAGCTCTACGCCATCGTGGCGAACCTGACTCAGCGGGCCGGCCTGCCCATGGCCCGCATCGCCATCATCCCCGAGGACACGCCCAACGCCTTCGCCACGGGCCGGAACCCCGAGCACGCCGTGGTGGCGGTCACCGAGGGCATCATGCGGATCCTCAGTCGGCCTGAACTGGAGGCTGTCATCGGCCACGAGCTGGGCCACGTGAAGCACCGGGACATCCTCATCGGCAGCATGGCGGCGGTGCTGGCCCAGGCCATCATGTTCCTCTCCCGCATGGCCATGTGGGTCAGTCCCCGGGACGAGGAGGGCCGCTCCAACCCCCTGGCGGGCATCGCCATCATGATCCTGGGCCCTCTGGCCGCGATCATGCTCCAGATGGCCGTGAGCCGCTCCCGGGAGTATCTGGCCGACGACTACAGCGCCCACCTCACGGGCCGTCCGGACATGCTGGCCTCCGCCCTGGAGCGCCTGCAGAACTACAACCAGCAGGCGCCCATGCAGTCCGCCCAGCCCGCCACGGCCCACATGATGATCGTGAACCCCCTGAGCGCGGGCGGCCTCATGAACCTCTTCTCCACCCACCCCCCCATGGAGGCGCGGGTGGAGCGGCTGCGGCGCATGCCCATCGAGGCCCGCTAGGCCCTAGACGTTGAAGAGGAAGTTCATCAGGTCGCCGTCCTTGACGACGTAGTCCTTGCCTTCCGTGCGCATCTTCCCCGCATCCTTGGCGCCCTGCTCGCCCTTGAACTGGATGAAGTCCTCATACGCGATGACCTGGGCCCGGATGAAGCCCTTCTCGAAGTCCGTGTGGATGACGCCCGCGGCCTGGGGGGCCGTGTCGCCCTTGTGGATGGTCCAGGCGCGGACCTCCTTCACCCCGGCGGTGAAGTAGGTCTGGAGGCCCAGCAGGTCGTAGCTGGCGTGGATGAGCACGTTCAGGCCCGGCTCGGTCAGGCCCGCCTCCTCCAGGAACAGGGGGCGGTCCTCTTCTGGCAGGTCCTGGATTTCGGCCTCCAGCTTGGAGCAGATGGGGATGCAGGGGGCCTGGCGCGCCGCGGCCAGCTCCTGCAGCTTCCGGTAGTGGACGTTGCCCTCGGGGTTGCGGATGTCCTCCTCCCCGATGTTGCCCACGAAGAGAGTGGGCTTGAGGGTGAGCAGGCCGTAGGACTTGATGAGGGCCTTGTCCTCAGGCGAAAGGCCGGCGGTGCGGGCCCACTGGCCGGCGTCCAGGGCCGCGAAGACCCGCTCCAGCACGGCCACCAGGGCCAGGGACTCCTTGTTGCCGGTCTTGGCGACCTTGCGGTGGCGCTCCAGGCCCTTCTCCACGGCGTCCAGGTCCTTGATGACCAGCTCGGTCTCGATGATGCTGAGGTCACGCTCTGGGTTCACCCCGCCCTCCACATGGGTGACGTTCGTATCCTCGAAGCAGCGGACCACCTGCACGATGGCATCCGTCTCCCGGATGTGGCCCAGGAAGGCGTTGCCCAGGCCCTCGCCCTTGCTGGCCCCGCGGACCAGGCCCGCGATGTCCACGAACTCCTGGGCCGCCGGCAGGATGCGCTGGGGCTTCACGATCTCCGCCAGGAGCGCCAGGCGGGGGTCCGGCACGTCCACCACGCCCGTATTGGGCTCGATGGTGCAGAAGGGATAGTTGGCCGAAGCCGCGCCCGCACGGGTGAGGGCGTTGAAAAGGGTGGACTTTCCCACGTTGGGGAGACCCACGATGCCACAGGCGACAGCCATTCCATCCTCCAAGCCCTCCAGTATCGCCTACTGGACATGTGACGAAAAGAACGGCTTCCAGGACTTGCGCGGGGGCCCCGGGCGCCATACTCTCCCGGCCAAGGTCACAGATGGGCCAGGGGAGGCAGCATGATCGTGCGGGCGGAATGGCCGGGCTATGTGGTGGACGTCCTCGTCCGCCCCGGCCAGGAGGTGGAAGAGGACGAGCCCCTGATGATCCTCGAGGGCACGGATTCCTCCCGCACGGCCTTCTACATCAACGCCCCCGAATGCGGGAAGGTCCGCGAGGTCCTCATGGAGGAGGGCGACTTCGCCTACGAGGACGATGACCTGGTGGTGATCGGCGACTCCGACAAGGACGAATAGCGAGCTAGACTGAAGCCATCTTCTACGAGGTGAGGGATGGCCCTGGTGCGAGCCGAGATGGCGGGGAAGGTTCTGGAAGTCTGCGTGGCCGAAGGCGATGCTGTGGGCGAGGACCAGGATCTGGTGATCATCGAGTCCATGAAGATGCAGATTCCCGTGGGCAGCCCTGAGGAGGGGACGGTCAAGAAGGTCTTTGTGACCCCCGACCAGTTCCTCAACGAAGGGGATGCCATCGTCGAGCTGGGTTGATGGAGGTCCGGCTCGAACGCCTCGCGGGGGACGATGCCGGCATCGCCCTGCTCGGGCTGGACCGGCCTGCCGCCAAGAACGCCCTGGGTCGCCAGCTCCTGGCCGAATTCCGGCAGGCCCTGGCGGAGCTGCGCTCCGATCCGGCCGTCCGGGTGGTGGTGGTGCATAGTCTGGTGCCCGGCGTCTTCTGCGCCGGGGCCGACCTGAAGGAGCGGGCTGGCATGTCCCAGGCCGACACCGCCGTCTTCGTCCACGGCTTGCGGAGCGCCTTCACCGAGCTGGAGGACCTGCCCCAGCCCGTGCTCGCCGTGCTCGAGGGCGCGGCCTTCGGTGGGGGCCTGGAGCTGGCCCTGGCCGCGGACCTCCGCGTGGCGGGGGCGGACGCGAAGATGGGCCTGGTGGAGACGGCCCTCGCCATCATTCCGGGCGCCGGGGGCACCCAGCGCCTGCCGCGGCTCATCGGGGCCGCCCGGGCCAAGGAGCTGATCTTCACGGCCCGGCGCATCGGCGCCTCCGAGGCGGAGCGCCTGGGCCTGGTGGACCGCGTGGCCCCCGCGGGCGGGGCCCTGGACGCGGCCCTGAACCTGGCCCGGGAGATCCTCCCCAACGGGCCGCTGGCCCTGCGGATGGCCAAGCAGGCGGTGAACCGGGGCCTCGAGATGGACCAGGCCTCCGGCCTCGCCTTCGAACGGGCCTGCTACGCCCAGGTGATCCCCACGAAGGATCGCCTGGAGGGACTGGCTGCCTTCCGGGAGAAGCGGAAGCCCCGGTACCGGGGCGAGTGATGGCCGACCATCCTCACCATCACGGGCCCAGCACCACCGGGCGCCTCGCCTGGAGCGCCGGGATCTTCTTCGTCAGCTTCGTCCTCCAGGGGCTCGGTGGCTGGTGGACGGGTTCCATCGGCCTGGTCAGTGACAGCCTGGAGAACCTGAACGATGTCCTGGTGAACAGCCTGGGCATCCTGAGCCTCTGGCTGGCCAACCGGCGCGACCCCGACGACCGTTGGACCTTCGGCTGGCACCGCCTGGAGGTGTTCAACAGCCTGGTGGGCGTGGGGTTCCTGCTGTTCCTCGCCGGGGCCGTGGGCTGGGAGGCCCTGGCCCGGTTCCGCCATCCCGTGCCCATCCAGACGGGCTGGGTGCTGGTGTTCTCCAGCCTCGGCCTGCTCCTGAACATCCTGGCCACGGTGGTGCTGGTGCCCCGGGACCGCAGCCTGCTGGAGCGGGATGCCAACCTGAAGGCCGCCTACCTGCATGCCTTCGCAGACAGCCTCACCAGCATCTCCCTGGTGGGGAGCATGGTCCTCATCCGGCTCACGGGCTGGCGCTGGGTGGATCCGGCCATCGCGCTCGTGATCCTGCTGGTCATCCTGCGTGGGGCCGTGCTGCTGCTGCGGGATGCCGTGGGCATCCTCATGCACCGCGCCGCCTTCGAGCACGAGGCCGTGAAGGCGGAGCTGATGGGCCTGCCGGGTGTGCTGGGCGTGGAGGACTTCCGCAGCTGGAAGATGTGCAGCCACCTCACCATCGCCACGGCCCACATCATCGTGGAGGGCGACCGGCTGGGGGACACCGAGGCCCACCTGGAGCGGATCGAGCACCTGCTCTGGGAGCGCCACGGCGTCCGCCACCTCACGGTGCACTTCGAGACCCGGGAGATGGCGGACCGCCACCACCACCGGTTCGATCATCGGCACGAGGCGGAGGCAGACCATCACCACTAGGCCGCTTCTCACCCACTGCAAAATCAAGGGCGGCCAGCGCCGCCCTTGATTTTGCAGGTGGGAAGAATGGAACTCAGCTGCCCATTCCGTGCTTCTTCAGGATGGCGGCGCGCTGGGCGTCGAACTCGGCCTGGGTGATGAGCTGGCCGTCGAAGAGCTCCTTGAGGTCCGTGAGCTCATCCTTGAGGGATTTCGCGGGGGCCGCAGGCGCCGCGGGGGCGGGGGCGTTGCCGGCGGGGAAGCCCTGCTGGCCCATCTGCTGGGCGGCGCCGGTCATCTGCTGGCCCATCATGTTGCCCATGCCGAAGCCCAGGCCCACGCCCATGCCCATGCCGGCCACGCCGCCGGGGTTCTGGGCGGCCAGGGGGATGCTGTCGGCCACCTGCATCTGCGTGTAGGCGCCCATGACCGGGGCCATCATGCCCACGCCGGTGCGCTTGTCCATCATGGCCTCCACTTCCTCGGGGAGGCTGATGTTCTCCACGAAGAACTTGGACAGCTCCAGGCCCATGGTCTTGAACTCGTCCTGGAGCTTCTGCTTCACCAGGTCGGAGATCTCGTCGTACTTCGCGGCCAAGTCGAGGGCGGGGATCTTGGCCTCGCCCAGAGTGTCGGTGAAGCGGCTCATGATGGTCTTGCGGAGCTGCTCACTGATGTCGGGCACGGTGTAGACGCCGTTGGTGCCCACCAGCTGCTTGAGGAAGGTGCCGCTGTCCACGACCTTGATGGTATAGATGCCGAAGGCCCGGATGCGCAGCATGCCGAAGTCGGCGTCGCGCATCATGATGGGGTTCGAGGTGCCCCACTTCAGGTCGTTGTAGAGCTTGGTGGAGATGAAGTAGACATCGCTCTTGAAGGGGCTCTCGAAGCCGTATTTCCAGCCCTTCAGCGTGGCGAGGATGGGCAGGTTCTGGGTGGTCAGGTTGTGCGTGCCGGGCTTGAACACGTCCGCCAGCTGGCCCTCGTTGACGAAGACGGCCTCCTGGCTTTCCCGCACGACCAGCTTGCCGCCGTTCTGGATCTCCTGGCCCCGCATGGGGAAGCGCCAGGCCAGGGTGTCGTTGGAATCATCCAGCCATTCGAGGATGTCGAGGAATTGGGCTTTGCCCCAGTCCATCAGACCCATGTGTCGTTCTCCTTGCGGCACTGGCCGCAGGTACGATTCTAGGCCGGGCTGTCAAGCCGGGCAGGCTGCGCGGTGGGAAAAACCGGCGAACGGTCGGCACATGCCGGGGAGTCCCCTTCAGCGGCTTCCCTTGACCACGCGCACCGGACCGTCGGCCTTGCCCTTGGCGCCCGGCTGGTCGATGCGCGCCTTGCTGTGGACCATGTGAGTGTCCGAGTCGATGATGCAGCGCCAGCCGCGGTCCTCGTTCGGTACCCGCAGATCCACTTCCCAGCCGCCGGAGGCGCCGTTCAGGGGGATGCGCCGGGCGCTGACGGCCCGGCCGCCGGTCTCGCGCTCGGCGATGGCCTTGGCTTCCCCGGCGGTCTTCACGGGGCCGCCCGAATGCCTGGAATGCCTGCGGGATTTCGGGGTGCCGGCGGACAGGACCAGGGCCGGGATCAGCGCCAGGGTGGCGCCGAGGATCATGGAACGCATGGGGACTCCGGGGTTTGGCTGGATTCTAGCCCCGCGCGGGGCCGGTCTGCAATCAGGCCCGGTAGAGGGCGGCGCCCCAGTGCAGGCCGGAGCCGAGCGCGGTGAAGGCCACGAGCATGCCGGGCTGGATCCGCCCGTCCTCCAGGCATTCATGGAGGAGGATGGGCAGCGTGGCGGCGGTGGTGTTGCCGTAGCGTTCGATGTTGTGGGGGACCTTCTCCGGCGTCAGCCCCAGGGCCTTCTGCACGCCCTCGATGATGCGCAGGTTGGCCTGGTGGATCAGCACCAGGTCCAGGTCCTCCACGGCTACGCCGGCCTCGGCGCAGACCTCGCGCACCGCCTGGGGCATGAG
>NZ_BSDC01000001.1:1500000-1710395 GCF_030268045.1 Geothrix edaphica | reverse complement strand
CAACCCTTCTTAACCCTTCGTCGTGGCTTTTCCCCAAGTGTCACACCCGTTCCCATCCCGAACACGGCAGTTAAGACTTGGAGGGCCGATGATACTGCTCCTCACAGGAGTGGAAAAGTAGGTCGCTGCGACGTTAAATCGAACGGGTCACCCCCACCGGGGTGGCCCGTTTTTGCGTACCCTCATTCCGCATCCATGCGGGTTTTTGGCCCGGTGCCGGATACACTGGATGTTCCGCGTGGAGGATCTGATGAACAAAGGTGTTTACACCTTCGGGGGAAACCGTAACGAAGGCGGCGCCGCCATGCGCAACCTTCTCGGTGGCAAGGGCTGCAACCTGGCGGAGATGGCCGGGCTCGGCATTCCCGTGCCTCCGGGTTTCACGCTCACCACCGAGCAGTGTGGCGCCTACTACACCAATGGCCGGCAGCTGGCCGAGGGGCTCAAGACGGAAGTGCTGGAGGCCCTGAAGTGGCTGGAAGGCGTGCGTGGCTGCGGCTTCGGTTCCATCGAGAACCCCCTGCTGCTGTCCGTCCGCTCCGGCGCACGCGTTTCCATGCCGGGCATGATGGACACAGTCCTCAACCTCGGCCTCAATGACCGCACCGTGCTGGCTCTGGAGAAGGCCAGCGGCAACCCGCGGTTCGCCTGGGATTCCTACCGCCGCTTCATCACCATGTACAGCAACGTGGTGCTCGGCGTGGAGCACGCGCTCTTCGAAGCGGAGCTGGAGCGCGCGAAGGAGCGTCTCGGCAGGCATCAGGACACCGACCTCCTCGTCGAGGACTGGAAGGTCCTTGTGACCGCCTTCAAGGACATCGTGCTGGAGGAGACCGGACAGGCCTTCCCTCAGGAGCCCATGGATCAGCTATGGGGCGCCATCCGCGCCGTCTTCGAGAGCTGGAACACGGCGCGTGCCATCACCTACCGGCGCCTGAACCGGATCCCGGATGACTGGGGCACGGGCGTCAACGTGCAGAGCATGGTCTTCGGCAACATGGGCGATGACTGCGGCACCGGCGTGGCCTTCACGCGCGACCCCGCCACGGGCGAGAAGCTGTTCTACGGCGAGTACCTCATCAACGCCCAGGGCGAGGACGTGGTCGCCGGGACCCGCACGCCCCAGCCCATCACCCGCGCCCAGGCCGAAGGCACGGGCCTGAAGAGCCTGGAGGAGGCCATGCCGGCCTCCTTCGCCGAGCTGGACGCCACCTGCAAGCGCCTGGAGACTCACTTCAAGGACATGCAGGACATCGAGTTCACGATCGAGCGCGGGAAGCTGTACCTGCTGCAGACCCGGAACGGCAAGCGCACGGCCATGGCGGGCATCCGCATCGCCATCGACCTGGTGGACGAAGGCCTCATCGACAGCCACACGGCCCTGAAGCGCATTGATGCCGACAGCCTGTCGCAGCTGCTGGCGCCGGTCTTCGATCCCAAGGAGAAGGACCGCCTGCGCAAGGAGGGCCAGCTGCTGACCAAGGGCCTGAACGCCGGACCCGGCGCCGCCACGGGCCGTATCGCCCTGACCGCCGAGCAGGCGGAGCAGATGGCCCAGGAGGGGCCCGTGGTGCTGGTGCGCGTGGAGACGAGTCCGGAGGACATCTCCGGCATGGTGGCCTCCCAGGGCATCCTCACGGCGCGCGGCGGCATGACCAGCCACGCGGCGGTGGTGGCGCGCGGCATGGGCAAGCCCTGTGTCTGCGGGGCCTCGGCCGTGCAGATCGACGTGGCGCGCGGCGTGGTGAAGGTCGGTGTCCACGAGCTGAAGGCCGGCCAGGACTGGATCTCCATGGACGGCTCCACCGGTGAGGTGTTCGCCGGCAAGCTCAGCGCCCATCCCTCTGAAGTGAACCAGGTGCTGGTGGATGGCCGCCTCAAGGCCGAAGACAGCGAGCTGTACCAGCGCTTCGCCAAGATCATGACCTGGAGCCGCGAAGCCAAGCGGATGAAGGTCCGCACCAACGCCGACACGCCCCATGACGCGGCCGTGGCCCGCGCCTTTGGCGCCCAGGGCATCGGTCTCTGCCGGACGGAGCACATGTTCTTCGAGGGCGACCGCATCCTGGCCGTCCGCGAGATGATCCTCGCTTCGGACACCGAAGGCCGCAAGAAGGCCCTGGCCAAGCTCCTGCCCATGCAGCGCGAGGACTTCGAAGGCCTCTTCACGGCCATGGATGGCCTGCCGGTGAACATCCGCCTGCTGGATCCGCCCCTCCACGAGTTCCTGCCTCAGGATGAGGCGGGCCAGCGGGAGATGGCGGAGGTGCTGGGTGTGGACCTGGGCACCGTGGAGCGCCGCGTGACGCAGCTCCACGAGTTCAACCCCATGATGGGCCACCGCGGCTGCCGCCTGGGCATCACCTTCCCCGAGATCATCCGCATGCAGGTGCGCGCCATCACCGAGGCTGCGCTCAACGTGGCCGCCAAGGGCATCAAGGCCGTACCGGAGATCATGGTCCCGCTCATCGGCACCGTGCGTGAGCTGATCTACACCAAGACCGAGATGCTGGACGAGATCGCCCAGGTGAACCGGGAGCGCGGCACCCAGTTCGCCTGCCCCATCGGCACCATGATCGAGATCCCCCGGGCCGCCCTCACCTCCGACAAGATCGCCGTGGAGGCCGAGTTCTTCAGCTTTGGCACGAACGACCTCACTCAGATGGGCTTCGGCTTCAGTCGCGATGACGCGGGCACCTTCCTGCCCGAGTACGTCGGGAAGAAGATCCTGGAGGATGATCCCTTCCAGAGCCTGGATCAGGAGGGCATCGGCGAGCTGGTGCGCATCTCCTGCGAGAAGGGCCGCGCGGCGCGTCCCGGCATCAAGCTGGGCGTCTGCGGCGAGCACGGTGGCGATCCCCGCAGCGTGACCTTCTTCCACCACGTGGGGCTCGACTACGTGAGCTGCAGCCCCTACCGGGTGCCCATCGCCACCCTGGCGGCGGCCCAGGCGGCCCTGGGCTGAGCAGCGTGGCTCAGACGAACGCCACGGACTGGGTGGCGGACGTCACGATGTAGCACCGTTCGTTGTTGGATCGCGGGTCGGCCGGGAGCAGGAAGAACCCCGGCCGGCCCGGCTGGTACCCCTGCGTGGTGCCCACCAGCACCTCACCGTCCTTGAAGGTGACCTTGACCTTCCGGCCCGGCGCCGGGGCCTGGGGCGGGAACTCGTTGGTCTTCTGGTGCTCTGGATCCCCGTTGAGGCTCCGGACGAAGTACAGGGCCTTGAGATCCGGGACCTTGACCTCCAGCGGCTTCGCCTCAACGCTCCCGTTCGCCGAGATGTGGAAGAGCTCCTTCGCGGGAAGGAAGTCGTTGGTCTGGCCCTTCAGGGTCGTCCCGTCCAGGAATCGCGCCACCACTTGGTTCATGGAAGCCTCCAGATTGGTCGGACATGCGGATGTCGAATCCACCTGCACACGAGATTTGTTGTCTTTAAATTACAAACGATCGGATTCTGGCGCAAGCCCCCTGGGTCGGAGGCCCGTGAGACCGAAGCCGCCTTGGAAAGCCGCAGGAGGGGCCTGCGGGGAAGCGCGATAGAATCACCCTTTTCGAGCGAATCATGGCCAAGACCGCGACCAAGGCTTCATCCGAGCAGCCCGAGATCATCTATTCGATGATGCGGGTCAGCAAGATCTACAACAACAAGCCTGTCATCAAGGACATATCCCTAAGCTACTTCTATGGCGCCAAGATCGGCGTCCTGGGCCTCAACGGCTCCGGCAAGAGCACCGTCCTGCGGATCATGGCCGGCGTGGACCCCGACTTCAATGGCGAGGCGGTTCTCAGCAAGGGCTACACCACGGGCATCCTGGACCAGGAACCACAGCTCGACGAGGCCAAGACGGTCCGCGAGATCGTGGAGGAGGGCGCCGCCGAGAAGGTGAAGTGGCTGAAGGACTACAACGCCATCAGCGACCAGTTTGCCGATCCCGACGCGGACATGGACGTGCTGCTGGCCATGCAGGCCGAGCTGCAGGAGAAGATCGACGCCCACGACTGCTGGGACCTCGACTCGCGCCTGGAGCAGGCCATGGACGCCCTGCGCTGCCCGGACCCGGATACGAAGATCGCCGTGCTGTCCGGCGGCGAACGCCGCCGCGTGGCCCTCTGCCGCCTGCTGCTCCAGGAGCCGGACATCCTGCTGCTGGACGAGGCCACCAACCACCTGGATGCGGAGACCGTGGCCTGGCTGGAGAAGCACCTCCAGGACTACAAGGGCACGGTCATCGCCGTCACCCATGACCGCTACTTCCTGGATCATGTGGCCGAGTGGATCCTCGAGCTGGATCGCGGCGAAGGAATCCCCTGGAAGGGCAACTACTCCAGCTGGCTGGAGCAGAAGCAGGGCCGTCTGGCCAAGGAGGAGAAGTCCGACCAGCGTCGCCAGAAGACCCTGGAGCGCGAGCTGGAGTGGATCCGCATGTCGCCCAAGGGCCAGCACACCAAGAGCAAGGCCCGCATCGCCAACTATGAGCGGCTGGCCGGCGAGGAGGGCCGCCAGAAGGAGCAGGAGCTGGAGATCTACATCCCCAGCGGCCCCCGCCTGGGCGACCTGGTGGCGGAGCTGGACGGCGTGTCCAAGGCCTACGGCGACCGGGTGCTCTTCGACAACCTCAGCTTCGCCATCCCCCGCGGCGGCATCCTGGGCGTCATCGGTCCCAACGGCGCCGGCAAGTCCACGCTGCTGCGCCTCCTCACGGGCCAGGAACAGCCGGACGCGGGCACCATCCGCCTCGGCGAGACCGTGCGCATGGCCTATGTGGACCAGCTGCGGTCTGGGCTCAATCCGGACAAGAGCGTGTTCGAGGCGGTGTCTGGCGGCTACGAGCAGATCGAGCTGGGCGGCAAGCTCATCAACGCCCGCGCCTGGCTGAGTCGCTTCGGGTTCTCCGGCGACTCCCAGCAGAAGAAGGTGTCCGAGCTCAGCGGCGGCCAGCAGAACCGCCTGAACCTGGCGCTGACGCTGAAAAGTGAATCCAACCTGCTGTTCTTCGACGAACCCACCAACGACCTGGACGTGAACACCATGCGGGCGCTGGAGGAGGCCATCGAGTCCTTCGCCGGCAGCGCCGTGCTGGTGAGCCACGACCGCTGGTTCCTGGACCGCCTGGCCACGCACATCCTGGCCTTCGAGGGCGATTCCCAGGTGCAGTTCTTCGACGGGAACTACACCGAGTACGAGCAGTACCGCAAGGACGTGCTGGGCCTGAAGCCCTTCGATCCGCACCGCATCAAGTACCGGAAGCTCACGCGATGAAGACGGGCGCTTCTCCGGTCCCCGCCTTCGCCACCGCCGCCGCGGGTCTGCTTCTGGGTGCACCGGCCCTCTGGCTCGGTCTGGATCAGGGCGCCATCGCCCTCTGGACCTTCGGGGCCGCCGGCCTCCTGCAGGGCCTGCCCTCCCTGGTGGTGGGGCAGCGCGTCCGCGAGGGCTTCGGGAACCGCGGCCTGGAGCGGGAGCGACTGACCCTCCGGGCCGCCAGCCACCTCCTGCGCCTCCTGGCCCTGGGCGCCATCCTGACCGCCGTGGCGGCTCTCATGGGCGACCGCAGGCCCCAGGCGGGCGCCGTCCCGCTCATCCTGGCGGGTGCCGCCCTGGCCATCCTGGCGCCCCTCTGGTGGATCCGACGGGCGCAGGCAGGGCTCCATCCCAGCCTGGCTTCGGACGCCTCGCGGACCCGCGCCTGGCTGGAGCTGGGCGGCCTGCTCCTGGCTGGGGTGCTGCTCGGCCGCTGGTTCCCCTGGGCCGATGCGGCTGCCGGGCTCGCCATGGGGGTGCGCCTGTTCATCGAGGGACAGGCGCTGGCCCGGGGCACGGCCCTGTCCACGGCGGCCTCCTGCGGCGGCTGCGGAAGCTGCGGCTGCGGCTAGGCGGATGCGCGTCCTCGAGCTGTTCTCGGGTCTCGGAGGCTGGCGCTGCGCCCTCGGAGACCGGGGCAGCGTCGCGGCCGCCTACGATGTGAGCGAGGCCGCCAACGCCACCTACACGCTGAACCACGGCCAACGGCCGAAGGCCCGGGAACTGGCCGCGGTGCCGCTGGCGGAGCTGGCCGCCCACGGGGCCGACACCTGGCTTCTCAGCCCGCCCTGCCAGCCCTTCTGTCGGATGGGAAAACACCAGGGCCTGGAGGACCGCCGTTGCCGGGCCTTCCGCCACCTCCTGGACCTCTTCCTCGAAGCGCCGCCCGAGCGCCTGGTGCTGGAGAACGTCCGCGGCTTCCTGGGCTCGGACGCCCATGTCCTGCTGTCGGAGCGCATCAGAGCCCATGGCCTGCATCAGCTGGATCTGGAGGCCTGCCCCAGCCGGTTCGGCCTGCCCAACCAGCGGCCGCGGGTGTTCGTGGTGGCCGGCCGCCACCCGCTGACCGCGCGCCGCCTGCCGGACCTGCCTCCCCGTCCCCTGGCTGATTTCCTGGATGCCGAGGAGGACGAAGGCCTCTACCTCCGGCCGGAAGTTCTCGCCCGCCACCGCCACGGCCTGGACTTCGTCACGCCGGAGGACCACCGGAGCACCTGCTTCATCGGAGGCTATGGCCAGCGCTTCGTGGGCAGCGGCTCCTTCCTCCGGACGGAGCGGGGCGTCCGCCGGTTCGCACCCTCCGAGGTGGCGCGGCTGCTGGGATTGCCGAAGGGCTTCCGCTTTCCTGCGGAGCTGTCGCTGGAGGCCCGCTACCGCCTGCTGGGGAACGGCCTGTCCATCCCTGTCGCCGCGTGGGCCCTGGATCACCTGTAGACTCTGTCCATGCGCCTCCTGCTGTCCGCCTTCGCCCCGGAACTGGGCCCCCTCGCGGAAGATCCGCCCCCGGGCTGGGAGACGGCCACCGTGGGCATCGGCGCCGTGACGGCGGCGGTGGCCACGGCCCGGCTGCTGGCCGAGCGGCAGCCCGAGGCCGTGCTCTTCCTGGGCACCTGCGGGCGCTACGACGAGCGGCTGGCGCTGTTCGAGTGCCTGTGGGCTTCGGAGGCCATCGCCACCTCCCTGGAGGAACGGCGCGGTGGCGCCTATCGGCCCGGCCTCGAACGCATCCGGTGGATCTCGACCCTCCCGGGACCGCTGCCGCCGCGTGCCGTGGCGGTGGTGCCCGCCATCACGAAGACCTCCGAAGGTGCGGCCCTGCTGGCTTCCGTGGCCCCGGCCGAGCACCTGGAACTCACGGGCGTCTTCGCCGCCTGCCATGCGGCCGGCGTGCCCTGCGGCGGGGCGCTGGTCGTCGTGAACGACGTGGGGCCCGAGGCCCCCATCCAGTGGAAGGCCAACCACGCCGAGGGCAGCCGGCGGCTGGTGGAGGCCCTCAGGGCCTCGGGCTTCTTCGAAGAGGCGTGAGGCACGCGGTTCCGTCGCCGGTCTCCACGCGCCAGCCATCCGCCACGGCGGAGATCCGCACGCCGGCGCCGGGGCCTGTGATCCAGACCGGTGTTCCCGCCCGGTGCAGCGTCGCCAGGGTCTCCGGATGGGGATGCTCGAAGCGGTTCCGCAGGCCGGCGGGGATGACGGCCACCTCCGGCCCCAGTGACGCCACCCAGGCCGGATCCGTGGCGTTCCGGCTGCCGTGGTGCCCCACCTTCAGCAGGCGATGGGGCGAGAGGCCCGGATCGCCGAGATCCATCAGGTCCCGCTCCTGGATGGCCAGCGCGTCGCCCATGAGCCAGAGCTCCCGGTCCCGCCAGGCCACGCGCAGCACCGTGGACACCATGTTGGCGTCCGGCAGGGCGAAGGCCCGGGCGGGCCAGCGCACGCTGAAGGCCGCCTCGCCGCGAGTCCAGGCATCGCCCCGCAGGAGCCCTGTGGGTTCCGCTCCCCCGGCGGGACGGAAGGGCGCCCAGGGGTCCTCCTCCTCGGCGGTCACGGGAACGGACGTGGAAGCCAGGGGCCAGATCCGCGCGAGGGTGGCCCAGCCGCCTGCGTGGTCGCCGTGGGCGTGGGTGAGCACGAGGTGCACCGGCTCCCGCACGCCGCGTCGGCTCAGCACACGGGCGAGGCGGCGGCCCGTCCAGGGACCGGGGCCGGAGTCGATGAGGGTGGCCTCGCCGCCGGGCACCCGCAGCAGCAGGGCATCGCCCTGGCCCACATCGACGGCTTCCAGCGACAGGGTGTCCGCCGCCCGGCCTGTGCCACGGAAGGCGAGGAGGCCCAGGGACATGGTCACGAGCCCGAGGGTGAGGGCGCGAGTGCGCATGAGGCGTCCCTGGAGGTGGGCCAGCGCCAGCCAGCCCAGCGCCAGCAGGAGCCAGGGCCAGAGCAGGCCCGTGGCCAGGGGCGCGATGCCCGTGAGCGCGGGCACGAGGCGCTCGCCCATCCAGGTCAGGGTGGCTGCGGCGCCCTGGGTGAGCCAGGGCAGGGGCACCAGGATCAGCAGAAGGCAGAGGGGGGTGAGGAAGGCCACCAGGGGCAGCACCAGCAGGTTGGCGAGGATGCCCCACCAGGGCGCGCCGCCGTGCAGCAGGGCCAGCAGGGGCAGGGTGGACAGCCAGGGCGCCGCCAGCCGGGCGAAGGGCAGGGCCAGGCGGCCCAGCAGGGGGGACAGCAGTCCCGCCAGGGGCTCCGCCCCCCAGAGCAGGCCCAGCAGGGCCCACCAGGCCAGCAGGAAGCCCGGCTCGACGCCCGCCGCCGGATGGCCCAGCAGCCAGAGGAGCAGGGCCACGTGCAGGCCTGCCACCGGCGGCAGCTTCCAGCCGCTGGAGCGACCGATGGCCCAGGCGATGCCCATGAACAGGCCCCGCCACACGGGCGCCGAGAAGCCCACCAGGGCCGAGTAGAGCAGCCCAGCGGCGATGGCCCCGGCGCTGACGCCACGCAGGCGCAGGCGGCGCAGGAGGGCCTCGATCACGGCCATCACCAGCGTCACCTGCAGACCCGACACGACGAGGATGTGGATGGTCCCGCTTTCGGCGAACACGCTGAAGTGGGCTTCGTCCGCGGGGGGGATGCCCAGGGCCAGCGCACCCCAGAGATCCTTCGCCGTGGGGCCCAGGGGCAGGGCCTCGAACTGGCGCCGGGCGAAGGCCTGGAGGCGCAGCAGCCAGGACGGGCGCGGCGGGCCCAGCGGTTCCATCAGCTGCGCCGAGGCCAGGTGGATGCGACGGGGGGCCTCGTCGCTGCGGGCCCGCCACAGGGGGCGCTCTGCCAGGAAGACGGGCGCGGGCTGGACGGGCCTCAGCTCCGCGCGGAGGCGCACGGGGGTGCCCGGCGGGGGCGGCATCTGCTCGCCATCGGCGGGCACCGTGAGGGGCAGGGCGAGGCCCCGCAGCGGTCCGGGCGTGGCCACCTCGAGGCGGCTCCGCAGCCGCTCGCCCTGGAGGGTCCAGGGAGCGTCGATGCGGCCCTCCAGGGCCTGGAATCCGGCGGGCAGGGCCCTCTCCCACTGCGCCTTGCGCGCGAGCCCCAGGAAGGTGAAGCCCGCGAGCCCCAGGGCCAGGGGGACCACGGCCCAGCGCCGAAAGCGGAGCAGGGGGAGGGTCAGGAACCAGGCCAGACCGCCGAGGACCGCCCACCGTCCGGCGATTCCGCCGTCCCAGCGCTCGGGCACGAGCCAGGGCACGGCGCAGGCGGCGGCCAGGGCCCAGGCCACAGGCCAGAGCGAAGCTCCTGCGAGGCGCTGCCACAGGCTGGATCTGGAAAGCATGGGGGCAGTCTAGCCGGACTGTCCAAACCTTGACAGGGGGCCTCAAGCCCGGGACTCTGACAGGCATGAACCCGGCCCGGGCCCTGCTGGTGGACGACGACCCCACCATCCTCGAGGTGGTGGGCACCCTGCTGTCCCGGCACGGGCACGAAGTGGTGGGCACCGGCTCCGGGCGCCGGGGCGCCCAGTTCCTGAGGAACGAGTTCTTCGACCTGGCCGTGGTGGACCTCATGCTGCCGGATCTGAACGGCCTGGACCTGGCGCGGGAGGCGGTGGCCAAGCCCGACACGGTGGTAGTGGTCCTGTCGGGCTCCACCTCGGTGGAAACGGCGCTCCAGGCCATGCGCATGGGGATCTACGACTACGTGCCCAAGCCCTTCCGGGTGGAGGAGCTGGAGCACACCCTGCTGCGGGCCATCGAGAAATCGCAGCTGAACCAGGAGAACAAGCGGCTCCGCGAGCAGATCGAGGGCCAGGCCAAGGGCCCCCAGATGGTGGGCTGCTCCGACGCCTGGCAGAAACTCCAGACCCTGCTGCGGCGGGTGGCGCCCTCGCCCTCCACTGTGCTGATCACGGGCCCCTCTGGCACCGGCAAGGAGCTGGCGGCCCGCGCCATCCACCAGTGGAGCCCGCGTTCCCAGGGGCCCTTCATCCCCATCCACTGCGGCGCCATCCCGGAGACGCTGCTGGAGGACGAGCTGTTCGGCCATGTGCGGGGCGCCTACACGGATGCCCGCACGGACCGCCCGGGCCGTTTCCAGCAGGCGGAGGGCGGTACCCTGTTCCTCGACGAGATCGGCACCATGCCTCTGAGCCTGCAGGTGAAGCTGCTGCGGGTGATCCAGGAGCGGGAGTTCACGCCGCTGGGTTCCTCCCGCACGCTGAAGGCCGACTTCCGGCTGGTGGCTGCCACCAACGAGGATCTGGGTAGCCTCGTGGAGCAGAAGCGGTTCCGGGAGGACCTGTTCTACCGGTTGAACGTGATCCCCGTGCAGATCCATCCCCTGCGCGAGCACCCCCAGGACATCCCCGTGCTGGTGGCCCACTTCCTCCGCAAGTTCGCCCGGGAGCTGGACCTGCCGCTCAAGCAGGTGGAGCCCGCCGCCCTGCAGGCCATGGAGGCCTACGCCTGGCCCGGCAATGTGCGCGAGCTGGAGAATGCCGTGGAGCGGGCCATGGCCCTGGGTTCCGATCCCGACCGGCTGCTCCACCAGGACCTTCCGGCCTCGGTGGCGGGGCTCCTGCCGTCCCCGGCCTTCCCCCGGCTGCCCCAGGACCAGGACCTGGGCCGGTTCCTGGAGGAGCTGGAGCGCCACCTGGTCCTCGAAGCCCTCCGGGCCACGGGCTGGAACAAGAGCGAATCAGCCCGGCGCCTCGGCATGCGTCGCACCACCCTGCTGCACCGCCTCCGGGCCCTGGGCATTCCCCTGGATCCCCAGGCGGGCCTGGCGGAAGCCGCCCCCACCGCGGAGACCCTCGATGCGTGAACCGAACGGCTTCGTCCTGGGCCTCCTGCTGGCCGGCCTCCCGCTGGGGGCCTGGTCGCCCAAGGTCCATGAGGCCCAGACGGCCAAGGCGGTCCGCCTGCTGCCCCGGAACCTGGCGGCCCTGCTGCGGGCCCACCCCCAGGAGCTGCTGGAGGGGGCCCGGGGCGTGGCCAACGACCAGCCGCCCACGACGGAGCAGGTGCAGGCCCAGTACCGCACGATCCTGCGCCTCAGCGAGGAGCACCGCCGGCCCGGGGACATCGTCCGCGACCTGGGCGTGCTGGCCCACATGGTCCAGCTGCTGACGGATCCTTCCGCCACCGAGGGGCTGAGCCCGCTCCGGGAGAGCTTCGAAGCCTACGCGGACCAGAACCTGACCCACCTGCTGGTGACCCAGGAGCCCTACTGGGCCGCCACGGGCAGCCTGGATCCGGAACCGGCCCTCCAGCGCCTCCTGGCCACCAAGCAGGAACGGAACCGCCGGCTCCGCGAGCACTTCGACGATGCCACCGGCCGCCGCATCGGCCCCTGGGATGATCTGTCGCTGCCCTTCGCCCAGCTCCAGCTGGCTTTTTCCAATGGTGTACACGCCACAGCCAACCTCTGGATCCTGGCCTGGCGCGCGGCGGGTGATCAGTGGGAAATCCCTTCCCAGCCCTGAGGGGCGGTGAATGGATTCCACCTGGCCTCTGATTCCGGCATGGGCTAGGCGAATCGCGACTTTCGGGCTATCGTTCCAACCATCCCTCTGGAGCAGTCATGGGCACCTACACCCGCCTCGGGTCCTACCTCCTGGCCTCCGAACTGGCCACTGATCCGTTCGGATCAATTCACCGGGCCGTGGTCATCGCCGGCAGCAACTTCGACCGCCACATGCTGGTGCGGACCTTCTCGGAGGAGCTGTTCCAGGCGGGCATGAACACGCGCCTGGCCGAGGCCGGCCGGGTGGTGCCCCTGCTCGGCGGCGCCCGCATCTACGGCCTGGGCTACCGTCTGGAGAGCACCAAGGCGCCCCACGTGGCCTGGGACTACGTGCCTGGCCGCAGCCTCGCCCAGCTCATCGACAAGGCCAAGTCGGAACAGGTCCCCTTCGGCGTGGACCACGCGCTGACGGTCATCCAGGGCGTGGCCCAGGGCATCGTCCAGATGCAGGCCAAGGGCGTCTCCCACGGCGTGCTGAGCCCCCACAGCGTGTGGGTTAGCTTCGAGGGGGCCACCCAGGTCGTGGACGCGCCCTTCGCCGCCCTGGTCAAGAGCATGCTGGCCAAGGCCCCCAACGCGAAGCGCAAGCTCGCCCCCTACCTCCAGGGGCCCGAGAACGACGCCCTCCAGCAGGATCTCTTCGCCCTGGGCGCCGTGCTCTACGAGCTGCTCACCTTCGAGAAGCTGCCCGTCGGCGGCGACCTCCAGGCCACCCTGGACCAGGCCACCCTCAAGGCCGCCCAGGAAGAGGCCGCCCTGCCCGTGGAGATCCGCGCCTTCCTCGGCCGCCTGCTGCTGGGCCGCCAGCCCTTCCCCACAGTGGAGGCCTTCAGCACCGAGCTCGAGCGCGTCCTCTACGACGGCGAGTACAGCCCCACCACCTTCAACATGGCCTTCTTCATGCACACGCTGTTCCGGGAGGAGAACGACCGGGACGCCACGTCCATGAAGGCCGAACAGGGCGACAACTTCCTCGCCTACACCGCCGCCGGCGAGAGCCTGCGCAGCGGCGCCACCCGCGCCGAGCACATCGACGGCCATGCGGATGAGCAGGTCAGCCAGAAGAACCGCACCGTCCTCATCGGCGGCGGCCTCGCCGCCGTGGTGATCCTGGGATTGGGCTACATGTTCTTCGGCCGCCCCAAGGTGGATCCGGCCATCCAGGCGCAGCTGGTGGAGTTCCAGCGGATCAAGGCGGAGATGGAGCAGCAGAAGGCCGACCTCGACGCCAAGGCCCGGGCCGAGGCCGAGAAGACCTCCCAGCTCCAGAAGCAGCTCGGCGAGACCAAGTCCGCTGAGGAGAAGGTGAAGATCCAGAAGCAGCTCGAGGAGAACCAGCAGCGCAAGCTGGATCTCGAGCGGCAGCAGAAGGCCGCGGAGCAGCGGCTGGCCGAGCAGAAACTGGCCGAGCAGAAACTGGCCGAGCAGAAGAAGGCCAGCCAGACCAAGGTCGCAGCCGCCCCGCCGGTGCAGGAGGTCCCCAAGCCCCAGCCCATGCAGGAGGCTTCACGCCAGACCGCCGTGCCCACGCCGACGGCCGTGCCCACGCCCCAGGCCGCCGCTCCCCAGCAGGCTGCTCCCTCCACCAATGACCAGGCCGCCCGCGTGGTGAGCCAGGTCGTGCCCATCTTCCCCCTCCGCGCCACCCAGATGCGGTGGGAGACGAACCTGGACCACTTCGTGCGCCTGAAGGTGTTCGTGGGCGAGCAGGGCCAGCCCCTGAAGGTGTCCGTGGTCGAGGGCGTGTCGGGGGCCTTCGGCTTCGACGAAGCCGCCATCGAGGCCGCCAACAAGTCCTCCTTCGCGCCCGCCATCCGCGATGGCCGGCCCGTGCGCGGCTGGACGCCCGAGATCGTCTACAAGTTCCCCAAGCGCCGCTGATCACTCCGGGGGGACCGCCTGCTCGCGTTGCTCGCGATGTCCCCCCGGACCCCCGCTTCCCGGGTCGGGAGACCCGCCCCAGGAAGCCGCCACCTCACCGCCGAAGGGCCGCCGACAAGCGGCCCTTCTACGTTAAGGATTGCGCCGCCGCATTGGCCAGGCGGTCCACCCGCTCGTTCTCCGCGTGTCCGGCGTGCCCCTTCACCCAGCGGGCCTCCACGTGATGCCGCGCCAGCTGCGCGTCCAGGGCCTGCCAGAGGTCCGCGTTGAGCACGGGCTTGCCGTCGGCCTTCTTCCAGCCCCGCCGCTTCCAGTCCTTCAGCCAGGTGGTGATCCCCTTCACCACGTACTGGCTGTCGCTCTGGAGCAGCACCTGGCAGGGCTTGGTGAGCGCCTCCAGGCCGCGGATGGCGGCCGTCAGCTCCATGCGGTTGTTGGTGGTGTCCGCCTCGGGGCCCGAGCCCTCCTTCTCCTGGATGCCCGTGGCGAGATGCACCCGCAGCAGGTACCCCCAGCCGCCCGGGCCGGGGTTGCCGAGACACGCGCCGTCGCAGTAGAGCTCGATCTTCATCCCACCAGAGTAGAAGAAGCCGCCGCGACTTGTGCCACGGCCTTGCGGAGCAGCTCCACGCCCAGGTCCAGATCCTCCGGGCGGAGGTTCATGGCGGGGCGGAAGCGCAGGCCCTTCTCACCAGTGGAGAGGATCATCATGCCCAGCTCGTGGCCCTTGGCCACCACGGCGCTCCGCAGCTCCGGCGTGGCGATGTCCAGGGCGCAGAAGAGGCCGCGGCCGCGGGGGTTCGCGGTGAAGTCGGGGAAGTCGCGGTGGATCTCCTGCAGGCCCTTCAGTAGCCGCTCGCCCTGCTTCACGCCGTGATCGAGGAGGTTCTCCTCGCGGATGACGTCGATGATCCGGGTGCCGCGCACCATGTCCACCAGGTTGCCGCCCCAGGTGCTGTTGATGCGGCTGGGCACCTTGAACACGCTCTCCACCTCGTCCAGGCGCCGGCCCGCGGCGATGCCGCAGGTCTGGGCCTTCTTGCCGAAGGCGATGATGTCGGGCTGCACGTCGAACCACTGGTGGGCCCACCACTTGCCCGTGGCGCCGAAACCCGTTTGCACTTCGTCGAAGATCAACAGGAAATCATGACGGTCTGCCAGGACCCGGAGCTTCCGCAGGAACTCGCCCCGGAAGTGGTTGTCGCCGCCCTCGCCCTGGATGGGTTCCACGATGAGGCAGGCGATGTCATCGGGATTCTGGGCCACGGCGGCCTCGATGGCCGCGACGGCTTCCGCCTCGGCCGCCTCGATCTTGGCCAGGTCCATGGGGAAGGTCAGCTTCGGGTTCGGCACCCGGGGCCAGGGGAACTTGGGGAAGTACTGGTGCTTGCGGGGATCGGCCGTGTTGGTGAGGCTCAGGGTGTAGCCGCTGCGGCCGTGGAAGGCCTCGCGGAAGTGGATGACCTGCGAGCCCTTCTCGCCTTTGCCCGCCGCCAGGTTCTTGCGCACCTTCCAGTCGAAGGCCGCCTTCAGGGCGTTCTCCACCGCCAGGGAGCCCCCGTCGATCCAGAAGAGGTGGGGCAGGTAGTCCGGCGCCGCGTGGGTGCCGAAGGCCTCCACCCATTCCGCGAAGGCCGTGGTGTAGATGTCCGAGTTGGCGGGCTTGTTGACGGCGATCTCGCCCAGGCGCTGGACGAACTCCGGCTCCCGCAGGCGGGGATGGTTGTGCCCCAGGGGTGTGGTGGCGAAGAAGGTGTAGAAATCCAAGTACTTGCGGCCATCCCGGGCATCCACGATCCAGGAGCCGTGGGACTTCTCCAGGTCCATGACCAGGTGGAACCCGTCCACCAGCATGTGGCGGCCCAGGGTCTCGAAAACGGCGTTCGGATCGACGTGCGGACTGGACATGGCAAACCCCTGAAAACGGTTCAGTGTATGGTTGGGATCGAAGCGGAGACACGCATGATTCCCTGGATATCGGTTCAGGAAGCGCCTCTTGGGGCGATGGCTTTACGAAGTGTCATGGAGGACCCCCATGCCGGGGCCCTCGTCCTCTTCGAGGGCCGGGCCCGGGACCACCACGAAGGCCGCGCCGTGCTGGAGCTGGCCTACGAGGCCTACGTGCCCATGGCCGAGAAGGAGCTGGGCCTCCTGCGCGAGAAGGCCATCGAGCGCTACGGCCTCACCCGCTGCGCCATCCACCACCGCATCGGCGTCGTGCCCCTCACCGAGGCCGCTGTTCTCGTCGCCACCAGCAGCGCCCACCGCGCCGAGAGCTTCCAGGCCGCCGCCTGGATCATGGACGAGATCAAGCAGCGCGTGCCCATCTGGAAGCGCGAGCGCTACAAGGATGGCTCCGAGAGCTGGGTGGAGTGCACGCACCGGTTCCAGATGTAGCTTGTTTTTCGCTAAATTTTCGCCATACTTGGATCCCCCAGGAGGATCCGGTGCTGGCGATGTGGGTTCCTGAACTGCCGTTCCAGCTGGCCTGCGGACGGGATGGCGCCCTGCGGGACCGGCCCCTGGCCTTCCTGAGCCCGGACACCCCCCGCTCGCCCACCCTCTGGTTCGTGAACCGCCTGGGGCGGGCCGAGGGGCTGGGGCCGGGCCTGCCCCTGGACCAGGCCCTGCGACGGGCGCCGGGGCTGCGGGTGCTGGATCCCTCGCCCCAGGTCTGGTGGGAGGCCCAGGCCGACCTGGGGGACTTCCTCCAGCACTGGACGCCCCAGGGCCAGCTGGGGCGCCTGGGCGAGGCCCTGGTGGAGCTCCAGGGCACCCAACGGATCTTCGGGCCCCTGGCGGACACCGCTGAGCGCATCCGCCGGGAGCTGGCCGAGCGTCGCGGCTGGGCCAGCCACGGGGGCCTGTCCCTCAGCGCCACCGCCGCCCAGCTCGCCGCCCGGGCCGAGCACCACCTGGAGCGCGTGACGGATGGCGGCGAGGCTACTTTCCTGGCTCCCCAGCCCCTGCGCCGCCTGCCGGACCTGCCCCCGCGCCTCCACGACCGCTTCCACCGCCTGGGCCTGCGGGCCTTCGGCGACCTCCAGCCCGTGCCCCTGTCTGTGCTGGCGGAGCTGACCAACCCCAAGCTGGCACCGGACCTGCGGGCCCGGGTGCGGGGCGAGGACCGGCCGCGCCTGCCCCTGCTCACGGAGCGCCCCGGCCACGCCCGCCACGGCTGGCGCCTCCAGCCCCCCCGCCTGCCCGAGGAGGTGGCCCTGGCCGCCCGCTGCCTGGAGTGGCTCTGGTCCGATCCCCGCCATCCCAGGACGCTGGTGCTGCGCTGGTGGGACGTGGACGGCGAGCCCCACACTTGGCGGGCCTCGCCCGAGGACCTCACGGCACCGCCCCTGGCCCTGGCCCGCCGCCTCCAGCAGGCCTTCCTGGCCCTGGCCACCCGCCGCCTCCTCGTGCGCGAGGTGGAGCTGCGCCTGGCCTGGGGCCTGGGCCGCGCGCGCGGCCTCTTCGAGGACCCCCGGAACGAGAAGCTCGAGCGCCTCGAGCCCGCCCTCGCCCGCCTCCGCCGCCGCTTCCCCGACCGCGCCGTCCTGCCGGGGTGGATGGGGCGGGAGGTTCCGTGTTGACAGGTAGATTAATTGTTCTACATTTATTGGAGCCGGAGTGATCTTTCATTGGGACGACGAAAACCGGGCCCACATCGCCCGGCACGGCATCTCCGAATTCCAGGCGAAGGCGGCTTTCCAGGCCGAAGACGTCACGGTCTTTCCGGATGCCGCCCGGCTGAACCGATGGGTGCTGGAGGCCACCGTGGAAGATCGGACGCTCAAGGTGGCTTTCGCCAGAGTTTTCCCCGAGGGCTTCCGGGTCATCACCGCGCATTGGATGAGCCCCAAACGCAGGAGGACGCCATGACTTCCAAGAAAGCCAAGCGCATGTCCATGGCCGAATTCGAGAAGGTCTCCGGACCAGGCGAGCCCCTGGACGCTCTGCGGGCTCGCCAGGAGGCCGATGCCGCTTGGGCGGAACGGGCATTCCAGGGCAGGGAGGTGTTGGGAGCGCCCATTCGCCTGCGCCGGGGACGGCCGAAGGCCGGGGAAGCCGCCGCTCCGACGGTGGTGAAGGCCATCCGGTTGCCCGAAGCCCTCCTGGAACAGCTCCAGACCAGGGCCAAGGCCGAAGGCCTCTCCCTGAATGCGCTCCTTCAAATGGCCGCTGTGGAGTATCTCATCCACCACCGGGGGGCCTGAGGTCCCTCCCCCCATGTTCGCCCTCGGCATCTCCGATTTCTCTGTAGGTGAAGGCGTCTACCCGGCGAAGCAGCTGCTGTCGCTGGCGCGGCAGCTGGGCTACCGCGACCTGGTCTGCTGGGACCGGGGCGTGGCGGGCTACCCGAAGCTGCGGGCGGAATTGGAGTGGATCCACGAGGCCCGGCGCCTGGAGGGCCTGCCACCGGACCCGCGGTGGACGGGCTTCCGCCTGCACCTGGGCAGCCGCTTCACCTGGCGGGGCCACGGCTACGGGGCGCTTCCCTTCAGTGATTCGGGCTACGCCGCCCTGAACCGCCTGCTCTCGGCCCAGGCCCACGATGCGGCACCGGGGCCGGACATTCCCGGCCTGGGCGCCCCCGAGCCGCCCCAGGACTGCGTCCTGCTGGCCGACGATCTCGCGGGCCTGGACGCCCTGCTGCGGGAGGGCCTCTATGGCGCCCTGCTGGCCCACCCCCGCCGGGCGCAGGAGGCGCGGAAGGCCCTGGCGGCGGGCCTGGAGGTGGTGGCGCCCCAGGTGCTGCGCTTCCGCACCGCCGAGGGCCTGGAGATGCACCGCCTCAAGCGGGCCATCGATCAGCAGATGACGCTCATCCGCACGGAGGCCCTGTGGGATCCCGCCGAGGCCGCTGTCCCCCGGGCCGACTGGGAGGCGCGCTTCCCCTTCGGCGAGCCCGTCGTGGAACGGGCCACGGCGACCGTCCTGGAGCGCATCTCGGGCTGGAACCTCCACTGGGGGAAGTGGGTGCTGGCTGAGCCCCTGGGCCGCGAGGGCGCGGACCTGGACGCCCTCCTGCGCGAGAAGGTGCGGGTGGGCGTGGCGGCGCGCTTCCGGAATCCGAACGGCGAGGTGCTGGCGCGTATGGAGCAGGAGCTGGACCTCATCGCCTTCAAGGGCTTCGCCCGCTACTTCCTCCTGGTGGAGGACATCGTGCGGGCCGCCCAGGGCGCCATGCCGCGCATCTGCGGCCGGGGCAGCGGCGCCGCCTCCCTGGTGAGCTACGCCCTGGGCCTCAGCAACGTGGATCCCGTGGCCACGAACCTGATGTTCGAGCGCTTCCTCACGAAGGAGCGCAAGGATCCGCCGGACATGGACATCGACTTCGCCTGGGACGAGCGGGAGGACGTCATCCAGAAGGTGTTCGAGCGCTACGGGCGCCATCGCGTGGCCATGGTGGCCAACCACGCCTTCTTCAAGGCCAAGGGCGCCCTGCGGGCCGTGGCCCAGGCTCACGGGCGGCCCGACAGCGAGCTCAAGCAGCTGGCCCGCTACGTCCGCGGCTGGGAAGGGGGCCTCGTCCGCGCCGCCGAGAACCCGGCCTGGGACACGATCCTGCGCCAGGCCCTGGCGCTGAAGGGCCACTTCCACCAGTTCTCCGTGCACCCCGGCGGTACCGTCGTCACGCCCAAGGCCTTCTGGGAGCACGCCGCCTTCCAGCCCGCGCCCGCCAAGGAGAGCGTGTCCACCACCACCTGGGACAAGGACGGCGTGGAGAACTACGGCCTGGTGAAGATCGACCTCCTCGGCAACCGCAGCCTCGCCGTCATCCGCGATGCCTACGAAGTGCTGGGCGACCGCAAGCCCGCCGATCCCGGCACCCATTCGCGGAACGACCCCGACACCCAGGCCCTGCTGGCCCGGGGCGACAGCATCGGTGTGTTCTATGTCGAGAGCCCCGCCACGCGCCAGCTCCAGCAGCGGGTGCGGAAGGGCGACTTCGAGACGCTGGTGATCCACAGCAGCCTCATCCGCCCCGCCGCCTACCGCTGGGTGGACCGCTACGTGAAGCGCAGCCGGGGCGAGGAGGTCTGGGAGCCCAGCGATCCCGTCTTTGCGAACCTGCTGTCCGACAGCTTCGGCGTGCTGGTCTACCAGGAGGACGTCATCAAGGTCTGCGTGGAGCTGGCGGGCTGGAGCCACTTCGAGGCCGACCAGCTGCGCAAGCTCCTGGGCAAGCCCGACTGCGAGGAGAAGCTGCCCTACTTCGAGGCCCGGTTCCGCAGCGGCTGCGCGGCCCGCGCCGTGCGCCCTTCAACGGTGGACGAGGCCTGGGACATGATCCGCACCTTCCAGGGCTACTCCTTCTGCAAGCCGCACTCGGCCAGCTACGCCCAGGTGAGCTTCGAGAGCGCCTGGATCAAGGCCCACCACCCGGCGGTGTTCTTCGCATCGGTGGTCACCAACCAGGGCGGCTACTACCCCGCCATCGCCTACCTGGGCGACGCCCGCCGCCATCGCCTGGTGGTGCGGGGGCCCGACGCCAACGCCTCCGCCTGGCCCTTCACCGCCGAGGGCGAGCAGGCCCTGCGCGTGGGCTTGATGCAGGTGCAGGGCGCCCTGGCGAAGGAGGTGGAGGCCCTGCTGGAGAACCGGGAGCAGCAGGGCCCCTTCGCGGATCTGGGCGATCTGTTGGGCCGCGTGAAGCTGTCGGTCACCACCGCCGAGGCCCTCTGCGCTGCCGGGGCCTTCGACCGCTGGGCGCCGGACGGCGACCGCACGCGCCTCATGTGGGCGCGGCTGGGCGGCGTGCCCCCGGGCGTGCGCCCGCGCCCCACGGACGCCTTCGACCGCGCCGACCTGGAGCTGCAGACCATGGGCCTGACGCTGGAGATCCACCCGGCGGCCCTCGCCCGCGTGCGGAAGGGCGGGGGCCCCGACCGCGCCGCCGATGTGGCCAAGGTCCTGGCCGGGGAGAAACCGGGCCGCCGCCTGCGGTTTTGGGCTTTGGTGGTGGCCGACAAGGAAGTGGCCACCGAGAAAGGCGGGCGCATGCAGTTCGTCACCTTCGAGGACGACACCGGCCTCTGCGAAGCCGTGGCCTTCCCCGACACCATCCGCCGCCGCCAGCGCCCCTTCCGCGTGGGCGATGTCGTGCCCATCAGCGGGCAGACGACCCTGCAGGATGGGCTGGCGGTGTTCGAGGTGGCCTGACGCCTACTTGGCGGCCGTGGCCGGGGCGGCCTTGGGGGCCTCGGGGACGCCGATGTTCTCGGGGGCGAGGCGGCCCCGCAGGTAGTCCACCAGGTGGGCCTGGACGCCCTGGACGGCGTTGGCCAGCTTGCTCTGGTTGGGGTGCAGGAACTCGCCCTTGGCGGTCTTCTCCCGGACGGTGCCGCCGAGGAGCTCGCGGCCCGAGGCGTCCTTCACGCGGTAGTCGAGGGTGATCACGCAGTATTCGGTGCTGTGGTAGACCTGCTGAGGCGGCATGTGGGGCCCGCCACCCACGGAGGTCCAGTAGCCGATGGTCACGCTGTCCACATCCAGCCGGGGCAGCTCCAGGACATAGGTGACCCCCGTCCCGGTCGCCACGCCTGCCGACAGCGACTGCGCCAGATCCTTCTGGAACCCCTCGATGAAGGCCGCCTCGCTGCCGTATTTCTTGACGAAGGCCCGCTTGAAGTCATGCAGATCGATCTTGGCGACCGGTTTGGTCTGGAAGGCCGCGTCCCGCATGGGCCGAAGGCTGTCCGCCGAAGCCGCCGTCACCACGTAGATCGGCGGCTTCGGCGTGCAGGCGAACAGCGAGAGCAGGAGGGCGGAGGGGAGCAGGAGGGGTTTCACGGAGGGCCTTGGTAACGGAAAAGGGGGCAATTAACGAATGAAGCTAACCGGCCACGCCTGCGCGGATGCGCTGAACGGAGCCGAGGAAGCAGGGAGATGAGACAGAGCGGAAGGCAATGCAGGCGGGGTCCGAGTTGAGCGGAGGGTTAGGCCGACCGCTGCGATCATAGGAACGACCCAGGCGACAATGCCTTGAGAAAAAGATCGCCATAAGAGCTAATCAATGAACCAAGGATAACTAATACAAAGCCATGGATCTGAAGACGTTTATCCTCGGCCGCGAAAGTAATGTTGTTGAAGAAAGTTGAATTGAGCGCGTTGGTACCAGGAATGAACGGAGAAAGATCTGCCAAGTTAGTGCCTTCTTTGTACGCTTCACGCAAAGTAGATCTCATGCTGATCCAAACGCCACCACCAATGATGAAATTTCCGACTCTCGCAAAGTGAGATGCATCTTTGAAGTGAAACGCGGCCCATAACCCCAGGACAAATAGGGCAATGACGAAGGGATAGAAGTACCTTTTGTCGCAAACAATAAACGACCAATGCCGGTGGAATTTTTGCGGAGTGTTCATCGGCGGCCTAACGAATGAAGCTAACCGGCCCTGCCTGCACCGAGGCGCTGAACGGAGCCGAGGAAGCGGGAAGCTGAGAGAGAGCGGAAGGCAATGTAGGCGGGGTCCGAGTTGAGCGCAAGGTTAGGCCGTACGCCGATGCCCGGTGAACCGAGCCCAGGAGACGGGCACGTTAGGCGGAGGTGGGCGGGTGAGGCCACAGCGCCTGATCTAACGGCCCAAGCGCTGAGAATGGGAAAGGGCGAACGAACGAAAAGCCAGGACCAGCGGGAAGTGACGGTGATTGGGTAATCCACTTTAGCGCGACGGGACCTCGGGGAAGTTAGACCAGAAAGCGTTGTGCCGAGCCCGCCCACGTCGGCCTAACTCAAAATTAGGCGATTCGCACGACTGGATTGCAATCGATGCCTTTGTTTGGGTGGTGATGTGGAAATGCTGGGTGCTGGAAATCCGTGCTCATGCTGTCACTAAGCCGGTCGGACGCTCGTCACAACCGGGCGAACGGGGCTGAATCGGCCTCTGAACGGTAGTCGCGGGGCGAATGAAAAGAGCTTTTTTACCCGGTGATGAACGGTGATGGACGGTGATAAAGCCGGGCAGGGGCCCGCATGGGCCCGCCTTCGGCGGCTTCCGGTGGAGCCCAGACTCGTGTTGCCAGGGCCCAATCCCCGTGAATCACCGTTCATCACCGGCTGAATGCTTTTGCTTTTCAATCCGTGTCCATCCGTGTTCATCCGTGGCTCAAATTATCCTTGGTCTCCCGGTCCGCCCCCGGAATCGCACCGCTGGCCCCAGCCTGCTTCCGGTTTCGAGGGCTTCCGGCCAGGATGCTCGCGGAGGTGTCCCATGCGTCGCATCGCCCTTGCTCTTCTTGTGGTCGCGCCGGTGCTCGTCGCCCAGGCGCCGCCCCTCACGCTGCCCGAGGCCAGCCCCCGGGCCCACGCCAGCCAGACGGTGGGGCTGACGGACATCGAGGTGAGCTACCACCGGCCGGCGGTGAACGGCCGCAAGGTCTGGGGCGGGCTGGTGCCCTACGGCCAGGTCTGGCGGGCCGGGGCCAACGAGAACACCGTGGTGACCTTCTCCAGCCCCGTCCGCGTGGGCGGGACGCCGCTGCCGGCGGGGCGCTACGGCCTCCACATGCTGCCCACGGCCACGGCCTGGACCGTGATCTTCAGCAGCCAGTCCCACGGCTGGGGCAGCTACAGCTACGACGCCAAGGAGGACGTGGCCCGGGTGCAGGTGACGCCCCTGGTCGCCGAGCCCACGGAGCGCCTCGCCTACACCTTCGACGATCCCAGCGAGCAGGGGGTCACCCTGTCGCTGCGCTGGGAGAAGCTGCGGGTGCCCATTCCGGTGGCCGTGGACACCAAGGCCGTGGTGGTCCAGAGCCTGCGGGAACAGCTGCGCGGCCTCCACCAGTTCTTCCCCGAGGCCTGGAGCGGCGCCGCGGGCTGGTGCGCCCGCAACGATGTGAACCTGGACGAGGCCATGACCTGGGTCGACCGCTCCCTCACCATGCGAGAGTCCTTCACGGCCCTGCGCACTAAGGCCGCGCTGCTGGACAAGAAGGGCGACGCCAAGGGTGCCGAGGCCCTGCGGGCGAAGGCCCTGGCGAAGGCCACGGAGGTGGAGGTCAACCAGCTGGGCTACACGCTGCTGGGCCAGAAGAAGCTGGACGAGGCCATCGTCCTCTTCCAGCGGAACGTGCAGGATCACCCCGACTCCTGGAACGCCTACGACAGCCTCGCCGAGGCCTACGCCCTCAAGGGCGACAAGGCCCAGGCCGCCGCGAACTACCGCAAGGCCCTCGAACGGGTGAAGCAGGCCGACCAGCGCACCCGCATCCAGGGCGAGCTGGACAAGCTCAAGTAGCCCGGACGGGCGTCTGCGTCACTGGGGCCGGATTCCCGAAAAGAGATGTTTACCCGCTGATGGACAGTGATTCACGGTGAGTGGGCCCTGGCAGCACGGACACCAGGGCCCACTTCCCCCGGCTTGGCCGACCCTCCTTGGCCAGAAGGCCTCAGCTGCCGGGCTTGCAGTCCTCGCAGGGCTTCATGCCGGCCTTCTTCGCCTCGGCCACGGACTTGAAGTCCACGCGGGTGTGGGCCTTGTCGATCTCCTTCACCCACTTGCAGTCGGCCTTGTGGTACAGCTTCGTCTCCTTGCAGCCCACGATGGCCTCGGCCTTGGCTTCGGCCTTGGCGGGAGTCTTGGCCGGATTGGCGATCCGGGCTGCCAGGGGGCTGGCCATCAGGCAGGCAAGGACGACGAACGAGCGTTTCCTCATCGGGCACCTCCCCAGGAAGTGAGTCCAGAGACTCAGTTTCGGTTCCATGGGGGAGGGTGCCAGTGGTCATGCCCGCGAGGGTGGACGCCTTACCTCAGGGTGGCCACGACCTCGCCCCGGGAACTGGCGCCCAGCTTCTTCATGATGTTCTTGATGTGGTCCTTCACCGTGTGCTCGGAGATGTAGAGCATCTCTGCGATCTTCTTGTTGGTGAAGCCCAGGCCCAGCAGATTCAGCACCTCTGCTTCCCGCTTGGAGAGCTGGAAGGCGGCGCGGGCCTTCTCCAGGTCGATCTGGTGCTTCTCCACGACCCGCTCCATGAGGACCATGGTGTGGGTCGCGGGGCCCTTCTCCCCCGGGGCGCCCAGGGGCAGAGCCCGCAACGCGCAGGCGGGCAGCACCCCTTCCGGCAGGCCGGCCCAGGCCGGGCCCGGTGAGCGCAGCGTCACTGTGGTCTCGCCGCCGCCTTGCGCCTTCTTGCAGAGGGTGAGGATGGGCTCGGGGATGGTGCCGGCTGGGCTCTCGACCGGAAGCAGGGTGACGAGCAGCTCCAGGGCCTGCTCATTGGCAAAAGCCATCCTGCCCTCAAGATCAAAAATGAGGACCCCCGGCGCAGAGCGCTGTCGGACGATTCCAGAGAGGCTGGTCAATGGATAACAACATAATCCAAACGAAGAAAAGGTCTACCTAGGAAAAACCCCTCTTTCGGGGGGATTGGCCCCGGGGGGTGGAGGCCCTAAGCTTCGGGCTCATGGATACCCCTGAGGAAAAACGCGCCAGTCCTCGGACGGACCTGCACCAGGTCGTCCGCTTCGAACGCACTGCCTCCGAGTCCGGCCTGATGGAGGAGGAACCGACCCAAGGGGTCGGGCGCGACATCAGCCCGGAGGGGGCGAGTCTCCTCACGGACTGTGCCCTGCAGCCTGGGGAGATCCTGAAGCTCCACGTCCCCATCGAAGCGGAGCGCGCCAGTGTGCCCGTCATCTCCCAGGTGAGGTGGACCCAGCGGACCCGGAACGGCTTCCGTGTGGGCCTGCAGTTTCTCGCCTGAGCACCCCTTCCCCGTTCCTCCGCGCATCCGGGGGGCGGCCCTTCTGTAGTTTGTATTAACGCTTCATTTGCAGAATTTACATGAAATCTAAGGAGGTACGCCATGCGTCACATCATCACTTCCCGCCGGAGAAGGGCGCTCTTTGCGCTGCTCGCGGTCGCAGCCGCGGGCGTGTGCGGATTGGCCCGGCCCCGGCTGGCGGCGGCCACGCTGGACGACGGCGCCATCCCGGGCGCGATCTGGATCGACTTCGGCACCAATGAGGTGGCCCTGCGGTCCCAGCTCGCGCGTAGCCCCAAGGGCGGGTTTCTGGGCATGGCGGAGGTCCGGGCCAACGGCGTGGGCCGGTGGGCCCAGGTGACCCAGCAGTTGAGCATCCCCGAGGCTCTGGCGGAGGATGGCCTCCTCCATGCCACTGGCAGCCATGTCTTCCTCTTCGCCGACGGCAGCTCCATTACCACCCTGGACGAGGTGCTGCTGACCCCGACGGATACGGAAGGGGTCTACGGCCTGGACGGAGCCCTCGTGATCACCGGCGGCACTGGCGTCCTGGCCTCGGCGACCGGCAACCTCTCCGTCATCGGGAACCTCGACCTGCTCCATGGCCAGATTGGCGTGGATACGCGTGGGAGGATCCGGAAATGAGACGGTCCATGACACCTCGCCTCCTCCCTCGGCTCGCCAGGACAGCCGCCGCCCTGCTGCTCCTCGCGGCCTCCTCCCTGTTCGGTGCGCAGCCCGCCAATGTCACGGCCCTGGCCATCAGTCCCGGCTCGGTGGATGTCAGCGCCTCCGCCCGGACCGTGGTGGTCACGGTGACGGATACGGCCGCCTCTTCGGTGAGCGCCTCGTTGACCCTGGCGGGAGCCAGCAGTCCGACCAGCAGCCAGACCACCGGCTATGTCGCAGGCACCATGCTCTCGCCTGGCCACTTCCAGATCAGCCTGAGCGTCCCCTACCAGGGGGCTGCCGGCACCTGGCAGCTGTCCCTTCACGCGACGGAGGGCTCTGGACCCGAGGCGCAGTACCCGTGGGGGCGCCTCAAGCAGGACTTCCCCCCGGCCACTGTTGACGTGATCAGCAGCACGGCGGATACCGCGGCACCTCTGCTGGCTTCCTTCAGCCTCAGCCCGTCCACCATCGACACCACCAGCGCCGCCCAGGCCATCAATGCCAGCTTCTCGGTGACGGACAACCTGTCGGGCACCAGTTCGGTCAGCTTCTGGTTCACGGGGCCGGATGGGGCCTTGTATCCCGGAGCCACCGCCCTGGGCTCGGGCACGACCCTGAGCGGCACCTGGGGCGGTGCGGTGACCATCCCCGCGGGCTCCGTGCCGGGCCTCTATCAGCTCAGCAAGGTGACCACCCTGGATGCCCTCAACAACAGCCGCACCTACCTGGCAGCGGATCTGGCTTCCTTGGGTACCGGCAGCGTCCGGAACATCGGCAAGCTGGGGCAGACCATCAGCTTCGGCGCGATCCCCGACCACACCTACGGTGACACGGCCTTCGGCTTGTCCGCTTCGGCTTCCTCAGGCCTGCCCGTGACCTTCACGATCTTCTCCGGCCCGGCCACCTTGTCCGGGAATACGCTCACCATCACGGGAGCGGGCTATGTGACCGTGCGCGCCTCCCAGGGCGGGAACGGAACCTACACTGCCGCGACGGATGTGGATCAGACCTTCCAGGTGTTCCAGGCCGAAGCCACGATCGTAGTGACCCCGTACGACGTCAACTACGACGGCCATGCCCACACGGCCACCGGCACAGCCACCGGCCTCGCCGGTCTGGATCTCTCCAGCCTGCTGACCTTGACCGGCACGACCCACACCGACGCGGGCACCTACGCGACCGACGGCTGGAGCTTCGCCGGCAACACCAACTACAAGGCCGCCAGCGGCACGGTCACGGACAAGATCGCCCAGATCAACGCGACCATCGTAGTGACCCCGTACGACGTCAACTACGACGGCACTGCCCACACGGCCACCGGGACGGCCACCGGGCTCGCCGGTCTGGATCTGAGCAGCCTGCTGACCTTGACCGGCACGACCCACACCGACGCGGGCACCTACGCGACCGATGGCTGGAGCTTCGCGGGCAACACCAACTACAAGGCCGCCAGCGGCACGGTCACGGACAAGATCGCCCAGATCAACGCGACCATCGTGGTGACGCCCTACGACGTCAACTACGACGGCACTGCCCACACGGCCACCGGGACGGCCACCGGGCTCGCCGGTCTGGATCTCTCCAGCCTGCTGACCTTGACCGGCACGACCCACACCGACGCGGGCACCTACGCGACCGACGGATGGAGCTTCGCGGGCAACACCAACTACAAGGCGGCCAGCGGCACCATCACCGACAAGATCGCCAAGGTCAACGCGATCATCACCGTCACACCCTACAGCGTGACCTACGATGGCAATGCGCACACGGCCACTGCCACAGCCAGGGGCGTGGAAAGCGTCCCCGCCGACCTGGGCAGCCTGTTGACGCTCACCGGTACGACGCACACCAACGCCGGCGACTACCCGGCGGATGCCTGGAGCTTCGCGGGCAATACGAACTACAACCCTGCCAGCGGCACGATCCACGACGCCATTGCCAAGGCCAATGCCACGGTCAATGTGACGGGCTACACGGGCGTCTACGACGGCAACCCCCACGGGGCCACCGGCACGGCCACGGGCGTGAAGGGCGAGACCCTGAGCGGCCTCAACCTGGGCGCCAGCTTCACCGACGTTCCGGGTGGCACGGCCAACTGGACCTTCACCGATATCACCGGCAACTACAACAACACGAGCGGCAGCGTGGCCATCACGCTTACCAAAGCCAACGCGACCATCACCGTGACGCCCTACAACACGATCTACGACGGCAATTCGCACACCGCCACAGGCACAGCCACGGGTGTGAAGGGCGAGAGCCTGGCCGGCCTGTTGACCCTCAGCGGCACCACGCACACCAGCCCCGGCGACTACCCGGCCGATGCCTGGAGCTTTGCGGGCAACACCAACTACAACTCCGCCAGTGGCACGGTCCATGACGTGATCACCTACGGCTTCTACGGCCTGCTGTCCCCTTACACGCCCAACAAGTCGTACAAGATCAAGAGCGCGATCCCGCTCAAGTGGCAGTACACCAACGCCGCCAACGTGGCCATTCCCAGCGGGACCGCCGCTCCGGAGATCAGGATCCTGAAGGTCGCGGATTACGCATCCTCCGACGGAGCCATCACCCTGGATGATGCCGGTTCCAGCGGCTACCAATACGACACGACCACCAACACCTGGCAGTTCAACTGGAAGACCACCGGTCTCACACCCGGAACCTACTACATCTACATCACCTCCGGGGTGACGAAGCAGGTGAACGGCCCCTTCCCGATCCAGTTGACGAACTGATGGGTTCGGCCGCAGGCGGCCGACGAACCAGAGGCGGGGCTTCGGCCCCGCCTCTTTGTGGGTAAGGGGGCTCTCGATGCCGCCCCCTGCTAGGATCCCTCCAGACTTTCATGCGGAGTCCCATGCGGCGCCTGAGGCACAGGATCGGTCCAGTCGTGGTGGCGGCCCTGCTGCTGTCCACGGCCTGCACCCGGGCACCCCGCTCTGTGGCCGCGCGCCCGGCGTCGGGCCCAGGTGCGGTCAGGGCCCTTCCCAAGCTGGGCTACACGCTGCAGGCCGGGGCCTTCGCCAAGGTGGAGAACGCGGCCCGGTTCTCGCAATCGCTGCAGGCCCAGGGGCTGGAGGCCGCCTACTACGCCTCGGGCGATGGCCTCTACCGGGTGCGGTTCGGGGACTTCGCCACGAAGGAGCGGGCCCGGGCCCGGGGCGAGGCGCTGAAGTCGGCCGGGACCATCGAGGCCTACTGGGTGGTGGCGCCGGACGGCTCCGCCCCGGGTGCGGGCGGCCGCTTCCAGGCGCATCCCGAGGATGAGCGGGGCCTGCGGGCCAGCCTGGTGGATACGGCCAGGGGCTACCTGGGCGTGCCCTACCTCTTCGGGGGCACCACGGAGCGGGGCTTCGACTGCAGCGGGCTCACGGGAGCCGTGTACCGGCTGAACGGGCTGAAGCTGCCGCGCTCCTCCCAGGCGCAGTTCGAAGCTGGCCGCTCGGTGGACCTGGACGAGGCCCGGGCCGGGGACCTCCTCTTCTTCGCCACAAACGGTGGCGACCGGGTGAGCCATGTGGGGCTGTACCTGGGGCAGGGCGCCTTCATCCACGCGCCGCGCCCGGGGCAGGGCATCCGGCAGGACCGGCTGGCGGATCGCTACTACAGCCGGGCCTTCGTCGGGGCGAAGAGCTATCTGTAGAGGCCCTCCCGAATCATTTCGTCGATTTTTTGAAAATTGCATCCGGAATGGCCTTACACTGGAAATCGCCCGCCGGTCGTGCGGGTATCTAAAAGCGTTGCTGCCTCGCCTGGAAGGAACAATGCATCTACATCCAGGACGAAGAAAGCAGGTAGTCAAATGGCTCAGGGAACCGTGAAGTGGTTCAACGCCGAAAAGGGTTTCGGATTCATCACCCCCGATGACGGTGGTGCGGATCTGTTCGTTCACCACTCCGCCATCGAGACCACGGGTTTCCGCACCCTGGACGAGAATCAGCGCGTCAGCTTCAACGTGGGTCAGGGCCAGAAGGGCCCCCAGGCGACCAACGTCACCAAGATCTAGCATCATCAAGATCTAGACCCTACTGTTCACCATGGATCGGCCTCCTTCGGGAGGCCGATCCTTTTTTAGGGGACCCGCGACGGCTGGTCCCTTTCGGCATATTTCCTTGGCTGGAAAGGCTTCCGGCCGTATTCTGGTCCCTTGCGCAAGGAGGAGCCCATGGCTCATGACGGTCACGAACACGGACCGAACTGCAACCACGATCACGACGATTCCTTCGAGATCGAAGTCGTTGAGCTCGAAGACGAGAATGGCGAGAAGGAAGAGTTCGCGATCCTGGAAGAGCTTGAGTTCGAGGGCCGCAACTTCGCCATCCTGGCGCCCCTGGCTGAGTTGCAGGCCCAGGAGGAAGGCACCGCGGATCCCGAGGAGGGCCTGAGCCTGGAGATCTTCGAGGTGAAGGACGACATGTTCACGCCCCTCGAGGACGAGGAACTGGCCGAGCGCCTCATGAAGCACCTCGACGAGCAGGAAGCCAAGCTCAAGGCCGAGGAAGAGAAGGACTGACGGGCACCACCCATCGTCCGCACGAAGGCCCCCGGTTGGGGGCCTTCGTGCGGAGGGGGAAGAGCCGGTACTCTGGAGGGATGCTGCCTGATCCGATCCGCTTCGATGGCCGAGTGCTCTTCCTCACGGAGGATCCGGAGCGGATCCTCCGCCAGCTGCAAGGCGAGGACTTCGAGCTGGGCGAAGCACTTCCCCTGCGCGACCAGATCAGCACGGACGAGATCACGCCGGCCTTCATCTGCTACCACTTCGACGAGAAGCTGGGCGACTTCCCCTACCTGGGCCTGAAGTGCGGCGAGGCCTTCCCCGTGAAGGAAGGCTCCGTGCGGGCCGGGGGCTTCGCCGTGAGTGTGGCCGGCAGGCGCCGGGGCAAGGGCAGCAGCCGGGAGGCCAGCCCCTACGCGGAACAATGCGCGGGCCTCCGCCTGGTGATCGCGGAGAGCTTCGAGCGCATCTACCGGCAGAACGCCCAGAACCTGGGCCTGCTCACCAGCACGGACTTCGGTCTGATTCCGCGCCTCCGGCGGGGCGAGGCCATCCCCCTGGCGGAGTTCACCGCGGGCCTGGACCCCGTCACCGCCGAGATCGTGCGTCGGGGCGGCCTCTTCCCCTACAACGCCGCCCGCATGACGGGCGACGTGAAGCCTCCGCTGCCCGCCCACGAGCCGCACCCCATGACCTACGCCGAGAAGCTGCTGGCCCGCCACGCCGTGGTGGACGCGGCGGCGGGGCAGGTGGGACTCCCCGCCGTGAGGCCCGGCGATGGCCTCTTCGTGCGGGCGGACTGGCGCTTCAGCCACGAGTACGTGACGCCCATGGCGGCGAGCTTCCTGGAGAGGGCCCTGGGACCGGATTCGAAGCTGCGCGATCCCGCTTCCATCCTCGCCTTCCGCGACCACCTGACCTTCCTGCACCACAGCATGACGGCCGAGCACCGGGCCATGGGCCTGCTCACGGTGGCCGAGCGCCTGAAGCCCGCCCAGGAGGCCTTCTGCGCGAAGCACGGCATCCGGCTCCACGGCGAGCTTCCGGATGGTTCCGGCAGCGAGGGCATCTGCCACGCGCTCATGGCCGAGCGCTACGCCCTGCCGGGCCAGGTGGTGGTGGGCACGGACTCGCACACGCCCCACGCCGGGGCGCTGGGCTGCCTGGCCTTCGGCGTGGGCACCACGGACATCGCCAACGCCTGGGTGACGGGCGACGTGCGCGTGACCGTGCCGCCCACCCTGCGGGTGCGCCTGGACGGCCGCCTGCGCCCGGGTGTGTCCGCCAAGGACCTGGTGCTGCACCTCCTGGCCCAGCCCCTCATCCGCGAGGGCGGGGCCATCGGCCATGTCATCGAGTATCAGGGCGAAGGGCTGCTGGACCTGGATACGGATGAGCGGGCCACGCTCACGAACATGGCCGCGGAGATCGGCGGCTTCACGGGGCTGATCGCGCCGGATGCGGAGACCGTGCGCTTCGTGAAGGAGCGGCGCGGCGCGGACCTCGCGCTGGAACCCTGGATGCAGGGTGACGCGGGCGCCGAATACGCCCACACCCTGGTCGTGGACGGCGCGGCCCTGGGTCCCATGCTGGCCCGACCCGGCGATCCCGGGAATGGCGTGGCCCTGGCGGAATTGGGCGAGGCCGTGCCCATCCACATCGCCTACCTGGGCAGCTGCACCGGCGGCAAGCGCGAGGACCTGCGCCGGGCCTACGAGGTGGTGAAGGCTGCCGCGGCGGAAGGGCGGCGAGTGCCTGTGGGCGTGCGGTTCTTCGTGCAGTGCGGCAGCGAGGATGTGCGCCGCCACGCCGAGGCACACGGCTGGCTCGCGGCCTTCGAGGCCGTGGGTGCCGTGGTGCTGGGCAGCTCCTGCGGCGCCTGCATCAACGCGGGGCCCGGCGTGTCCACGCGACCCGACGAGGTGACCATCAGCGCCATCAACCGGAACTTCCCTGGCCGCAGCGGACCGGGCCAGATGTGGCTGGCCAGCCCCGCCACCGTCGCCGCCAGCGCCCTGGCCGGGCGCATCGTGGAGGCGGGGGCGTGATCGATCCCGTCCTCGCCGCCCGCTACCGCGCCCTGGTGCTGGCGAACCTCGCCCGTCCGGGCGCACCGGGTTGGGATCCCCTGGGGCCTGTGGTCGTGGTGGATGTGGCGCGCCAGCGCCTGGGCCTGCTGGTGGGCGGCCGTCTGGCCTTCGAGGCCGTCATCTCCACGGCGAAGAACGGCCTGGGCTGCGAGGAGAACTCGTACCGCACGCCCACGGGCTGGCACCGCATCCTCGCACGCATCGGCGACGGGGCCGAGCCCGGCGCGGTGTTCAAGGCCCAGAAGCCCACCGGCGAGGTGTGGCGGGGCGAGGCCCGGGAGGAGGATCTCATCCTCACCCGCGTACTCACGCTGGACGGGCTGGAGGAGGGCTGGAACCGCGGGCCGGGGCGGGACTCGCGGCTGCGCTGGATCTACCTCCACGGCACCAACCAGGAGCACGAGCTGGGCACGCCCGTGTCCCACGGTTGCGTGCGCCTGTCGAACACCGACGTGGAGGACCTCTTCGAGCGCGTGGCAGAGGGCGATCCCGTCCTCATCGCCGAGGATCTGCCGGGCGCTGGCCTGGGCCTCGGCCGCCTGCACTTCGCCGGCGTGGCCGGCAGCGGCATGAGCGCCCTGGCCCAGTTCGCGGCCCTGAAGGGTGGCCGGGCCAGCGGCAGCGACCGCACCTTCGACCGCAACCAGCGGCCCGAGGCGAGGGCTCAGCTGGAGGCCCTGGGAGTGGTGATCCATCCCCAGGATGGCTCGGGCCTGGAAGGAGACTGCGCGGCCCTGGTGGTGTCCACGGCCGTGGAAGAGGAGGTGCCGGATGTGGTGGCGGCGCGGCGACTGGGGGTGCCGGTCCTGCACCGGTCGGAACTGCTGGCGCACCTCGTGGCGCGGTACCGCACGGTGGCCGTGACGGGCACCAGCGGCAAGTCCACTACGGTGGCCATGGTCTTCGAGATCCTGCGCGGCGCGGGGCTGGATCCCTCAGTCATCACCGGCGGCGAGCTGGTGGCCCTGCAGCGCGAGGGTCGCTGGGGCAACGCCTGGGCGGGGGCTTCCGATCTTCTGGTGATCGAGGCCGACGAGAGCGACGGCTCCGTGGTGCGCTACCACCCGGCCGTGGGCGTGATCCTGAATCTCCAGAAGGACCACAAGGAGATGGATGCGGTGGCCGGGATGTTCCGGCTCTTCCGCGCCCAGGTGCGCGAGGCCGCGGTGGTGGGCGAGGCGGAGAACCTGCGGGAATTCGCGGCGGGGGCGGCGACCTTCGGGTTCGGGGAAGGGGCCGGCCTGCGGGCCGAAGGCCTGTCGCTTGGCGCGGAACGCTCCGCTTTCCGCGTCGGGAGGACCAACTTTGTCATTCCTGTGACCGGGCTTCACAACGTCGAGAACGCGCTGGCGGCCCTTGGGGCCTGCCAGGCGCTGGGAGTGAGGCTGGAAGCCATGGCGGCGCCGCTGGCCGCCTTCCAGGGCGTGGCGCGGCGCTTCCAGGTGCTGGGCGCGCGGCAGGGCATCACCGTCGTGGACGACTTCGGCCACAACCCCGCGAAGGTGTCGGCCTCGATCCGGGCCGCCCACCTGCGCGTGGCGGCCGCGGGGGGACGCGTGCTGGCGGTCTTCCAGCCCCACGGCTTCGGACCCCTCAAGTTCCTCCGGGCGGAATTCGTGGAGGCCTTCACAGCCGAGCTGGCGCCCCGGGACCACCTCTGGTTCCTGGATGTCTTCTACGCCGGGGGCACCGCCAGCCGCGACATCACCAGCGCCGAGGTGGTCGCGGACATCGCCGCCCGGGGTGTGGCCACGGAATTGGCGTCCTCGCGGGACTGGCTCGTGGACCGGCTGGCCGCCGAGGCGAACTCCGGAGACCTCATCCTGGTGATGGGTGCGCGGGATCCCTCGCTGACGGATCTGGCCAAGGCCATCCTGGGGGCGCTTCCGGCCTGATGGCGGGGCTAGGTTCGCGGTACCCTCAGGGTATGGAACCCACGACCCTCCGCGCTGTCATGGCCGCGCTCCGGAAGCCGGAGACGGGCTGCCCCTGGGACCTGAAGCAGGACCACCAGAGCCTGGCCCGCTACCTGCGGGAGGAGGCGGCGGAGGTGCTGGATGCCCTGGCGGCCCACGCGCCCGGCGACCCGGCCACGGAGGCCCACCTCTGCGAGGAACTGGGCGACCTCTGGCTCCAGATCGCCTTCCACGCCCAGCTGGCGGCGGACCGCGGGGCCTGGGACCTCCACGAAGTCGAACGCACCGTGGTGGAGAAGCTGGTGCGCCGCCACCCCCATGTCTTCGCCGAGGTCAGTGTCGATGGCGCCGATGAGGTGCTCACGAACTGGGCCGCCATCAAGCGCGAGGAGAAGGGGCTCCACGGCGGGGAGCCGCGCCTCCTGGAGGGCATCCCGGCCTCGCTGTCGCCCATGGAGGAGGCCCTGGAGATCGGGCGCCGCTGCGCCAAGGTGGGCTTCGAGTGGCCCGATATGGAAGGTGTCCTCGACAAGGTGAAGGAGGAAGTGGCCGAGCTGCAGGCGGAATCCGATCCTGTGCGGGTCGAGGAGGAGTTCGGCGACGTGCTGTTCAGCCTCATGCAGTGGGCCCGCAAGAAGGGCGTGGACCCCGACACCGCCTTGCGTCGCCAGATGATGCGCTTCAAGGGCCGTTTCCTCGCGGTGGAGGATGATGCGCGATCCGCAGGCGGGTGGGAATTCCGGAACCTCGACCAGATGGAAGCGGCCTGGCAGGCGGCCAAGCGGAAGGCGACCTCATGATGGCCCTGGCACTGCTCGTCTCGCGGGGTGGCCCCCCGCCACCACCTTTCGTGTTCCTGCTGGTCCCGGCCGTCTTCCTGGCGATCTCCTGGTTCTCCAACCGGCTCATGGGCCTTCCGGCGCTCTACGCCGCTTTTCCCGCCGATCCCACGGATCCCATCGAGCGGAGCCTGGGCTGGCCGCAGGTGGAGTTCGGGGCCCTGCGCGGCCACTCGCCCATCTCCCTCAAGGTGGGCCGGCGCTGCCTGCACCTGAAGCAGCCCTTTCCCTTTCAGCCCGCCTGGTGGCAGGGGCCGGCCTCCATCCCCTGGGACCAGATCCGTGTGGAGAAGGCGGCCGACGAGTCCTCCTGGGCCTTCCTCAGCGCGGCCGAGTTCCGGCTGGGGGCCGACGGGCGGGTGATCCGCCTGCGCGGCCGGGCCGCCCGGACCCTCCAGGCGAAGGTCCGTGAGAAGCAGGGCCACGCGGGTGGACCGTCCTGCGGAACGGGCCTGCCGCCGGGCCCGGGGGCCATCCGGCCGCGGTGATTCACACCGCGTCGGCGATGGCCCGGCCCATGTCGGTGGTGCTGGCCTTGCCGCCCATGTCGGGGGTGCGCAGGCCGCTGGCCAGCACCTTCTCAATGGCGGCCACGACGGAGGCGCCGGCCTCGGGGCAGCCCAGGTGGTCCAGCATCATGGCCCCGGCCCAGATCTGGCCGATGGGGTTGGCGATGCCCTTGCCGTAGATGTCCGGCGCCGAACCGTGGACGGGCTCGAACATGGAGGGGAACTCGCGCTCGGGATTCAGGTTCGCGCTGGGCGCGATGGCGATGGTGCCCGTGCAGCCGGGGCCCAGGTCCGAGAGGATGTCGCCGAAGAGGTTGGAGCCCACCACCACGTCGAACCAGTGGGGATTGCGGACGAAGTGGGCGCAGAGGATGTCGATGTGGAACTGGTCCACCTTCACCTCGGGATAGCGGGCGCCCATGGCCTTCACCCGCTCGTCCCAGTAGGGCATGGTGATGGCGATGCCGTTGGACTTGGTGGCCGAGGTGAGGTGCTTCTTGGGCCGCGACTGGGCCAGCTCGAAGGCGTATTTCAAGATGCGGTCCACGCCCTGGCGGGTGAAGACGGTCTGCTGCACGGCCATCTCCTGATCGGTGCCCTCGTAGAGCCGGCCGCCGATGGAGGAATACTCGCCTTCGTTGTTTTCGCGCACCACGATGAAGTCGATGTCGCCCACCTGCCGGCCCGCGAGGGGGCAGGGCACGCCGGGCATGAGCTTCACGGGGCGGACGTTGGCGTACTGCTTGAAGCCGCGGCGGATGGGGATGAGCAGGCCCCAGAGCGAGACGTGGTCGGGCACGCCGGGGAAGCCTACGGCGCCGAGGAAGATGGCGTCGTGGTGGCGGATGCGGTCCAGGCCGTCCACGGGCATCATCCGTCCTTGTTCGAGGAAGTACTCGCAGCTCCAGGGGAACTCGTCCCACTTGAAGCGCAGATCGTGCTTGGCCGCGGCGGCCTCCAGCACGCGGATGCCCTCGGGCACCACCTCCTTGCCGATGCCATCGCCGGGGATGACCGCGATCCTCAAGTCGCGCATGGGATGCTCCTGTGAAGAAAGATGCAAATGTATCTAATTGGTGAAGGAATGGAGCGGGAAGGCAGCGCAGATACCTCTTCACACTATGTGACTCAGGGGTAGACTACGCACCGAAATTCCAACCCATCCTAACCATGGAGGCTCCTCATGAGCCATGAACCCGTTTCCGGAACGGCCGCCGCCGGAGGCCTGTCCGGCTGGCAGGGCGCCAGGCCGCTTCCGGCCCTCGTCACGCTGGTCCTGGGGCTGATCCTGTACTTCGGCCTGCCGAGGCTGGTATCCGTGCCCGATGCCAAGCTCTTCACGGGCCAGCCCGCAGCTGCCAAGCCGGTCCCGGCCATGCCCGCCAAGCCAGCGGCCAAGCCCGTTCCCGCGCCGGCTCCCGCGGCCGCCCCGCTGTCTGCCAAACCCCTGACCAAGGCCCAGCAGGAAGCCAAGGCGAAGGTGGAGGCGGAAGCCAGGGCCAAGGTCGAGGCGGAGGCCAAAGCGAAGGCGGAAGCCGATGCCAAGGTGAAGGCCGACGCCGAGGCCAAGGCCAAGGTGGAGGCCGAAACCAAGCGGAAGGCCGACTGGGTGAAGGGGCTGCACCTCTTCGCGATCTTCGTGACCACCATCGTGGGGATCATCGTGAAGGCGCTGCCCATGGGCGCGGTGGCCATGATCGGCATCGCCGTCACGGCCCTCACGGGCACCCTCGGCATCGCGGACTCCATGAGCGGCTTCTCCGACGTGGTGATCTGGCTCATCGTCCTGGCCTTCTTCATCTCCCGGGGCTTCATCAAGACGGGCCTCGGCGCCCGCATCGCCTACACCTTCATGGCCCTGCTCGGCAAGCGGACGCTGGGGCTCAGCTACGGCCTGGCAGCCACGGACCTGGTTCTGGCGCCGGCCATTCCCAGCAACACCGCCCGGGGCGGCGGCATCGTCATGCCCATCATGGCCTCGCTGGCCCGCGCCTACGGAAGCAACCCCGGCGACGCCAGCGCCCGGAAGATGGGGTCGTTCCTCACGCTGACGGCCTACCAGGTGAATTGCATCACCAGCGCCATGTTCCTCACGGCCATGGCCGCCAACCCTTTGGCCCAGAAGCTGGCGGGCGACCTGAAGGTGAACATCACCTGGGTCGGCTGGGCGGTCGCGGCGGTGGTGCCGGGCCTGGTGGCGCTGCTGCTGGTCCCATTCATCATCTATCGCCTCCACCGGCCGGAGATCACGGAGACCCCGGAGGCCGTGGAGATGGCCAAGGGACACCTGCGGGACCTGGGGCCCATCAAGCGCCAGGAGTGGATGATGCTGGGCGTCTTCGTGATGCTGCTGATCCTCTGGATCTTCGCCAAGCAGCTGGGCGACCTCAACCCCACCACTTCCGCCCTGGCGGGCCTGGCGGTGCTGCTGCTCTCCGGGGTCCTCACCTGGGATGACATCAAGGCCGAGACCGGTGCCTGGGACACCCTGGTGTGGTTCGCCGCCCTGGTGATGATGGCCAGCTTCCTCAACAAGCTGGGCATGGTGCCCTGGTTCAGCAAGACCATGGGCGGCATGGTGGCGGGCAAGGGCTGGATCGCGGCCTTCCTGGTGCTCGCGCTGGTCTACTTCTACAGCCACTACTTCTTCGCCAGCAACACGGCCCACGTGGCCTCGATGTACGCGGCCTTCCTCGGTGTGTCCATCGTCGCCGGCGCCCCGCCCGTGCTGGCGGCGCTGGTGCTCGCCTTCTTCAGCAACCTCTTCGCCGGCATGACCCACTACGGAACGGGACCCGCGCCGGTGCTCTTCGGCACGGGCTACGTGGAGATCGGCACCTGGTGGCGCACGGGGCTCATCGTGAGCGTCGTGAACATCGTCATCTGGGTGGGCCTCGGCGGCCTGTGGTGGAAGGTGCTGGGGCTCTGGTAGCTTTCCCAACCTGCAAAAAAGCCCCGCCGGATGGCGGGGCTTTTTACGTCGGAAGCGGTGCTCAGCCGAGGATCTTCGACAGCCCGTAGGCGACGCAGGTGGAGACGCTGACGCCGATGAGGCCGGGGATCATGAAGCTGTGGTTGAGGAGGTACTTGCCGATCCGCGTGGTGCCGGTGCGGTCCATGTTGATGGCGGCGAGGTCGCTGGGGTAGAAGGCGAAGAAGAAGTAGGCGTAGCTTGCGGGGATGAGGCCCAGCAGCAGGGACGTGGGCAGGCCGAGGGCGTAGCCGAAGGGCAGCATGATGGTGAGGGTGGCGGCCTGGCTCTTCACGAAGGCGGAGACGGCGAACATGGCCAGGGCGAAGGTCCAGGGCGCCATCTGCACCATGGCCTTGATGTTGGCCACCAGGTAGCCCTCGTTGGCCTTGATGAAGGTCTCGCTCATCCAGGCGATGCCGAAGATGGAGACGACGGCGATCATGCCCGCGATGAAGACGCTGGAGCGGGCGATGTCCGGGGCCTTGACCTGGGTGGCGAAGAGGATGAAGGAGCCGAAGGCCAGCATGACGATCTGGACCACGGTGGTCATGGGCACGGCCTTGCCGTTCACCAGGGGGAGCAGGCTGGGCTTCATGGCGATGAGGATGATGGTCAGCACGCCGGCGAAGAAGAGCCCCACCGAGAGCTTGGCGGTGAAGGGGATCTTCTTGTCGAGGGTGGTCACGTTGGCATCCAGGGCCTTGGCGAACTCGGGGTCCTTCATGCGCTCCAGGAACTCCGGATCCTGGTCCAGCTCCTTGCCTCGGTTGAAGCTCCAGGCCGCCGCGGCCAGCACGCCGATGATGCCGGCGGGCAGGGTGATGCGGACGATGTCGAAGAGGCCCACGGGATGGCCGTTCTTGGCGGCCATGGCCAGGAAGGTGGTCACGGCGGCAGCCACCGGGCTGGCGGTGATGCCCATCTGGGAGGCCACGCTGGAGATGGCCATGGGACGCTCGGGGCGGATGCGGGTCTTCAGGGCCACGTCGGAGATGACCGGCAGCAGCGCGTAGACCGCGTGCCCCGTGCCCACGCAGACCGTGAGCAGGAACGTGGAGAGTGGGGCGAGGATGGTGACGTACTTGGGGTGGGCGCGGAGGACGCGCTCCGTCAGCTGCACCAGGTAGTCGAGGCCGCCCGCCACCTGGAGGGTGGCCGAGGCCGTCACCACCGCCAGGATGATGAGCATCACGTCGATGGGCGGGGTGCCGGGGGCGACGCGGAACAGCAGCACCAGCACGGCCACGCCCAGGCCGCCGATGAGGCCCAGGGCGACGCCGCCCTTCCGGATGCCCAGAAGGATGGCGGCAAGCACGAGGAAGAATTGGGTCCAGAACATCAAGGCTGGGGACATCTTTGAACCTCCTAGATTTTTTCGGTCCTGTGGTCTGACCACCGACCGATGATGACGCAGATGGTAGCAGACCAATCGGTAGTGAATGGTGGCGTCACCACTTTCTTAAGTTGGTAAACCATGCTCATGAATGAGGGCCGAAGGACGTCGGGCCCGTCCCGCGCCGGCCCCGGGGCAGGCTACGATGACCTGTGAGCGCCTCCCTGTGATGCCCCTTCCCTTCCATCTGGTGACCTTGACCCACGCCACCTGGGGCCAGGCCCTCACCTGTGCCCGCAGCCTGGGGCCGGGCGCGCTGCCTGAACTGAGGCTGGATCTCTTTCCAGAAGCCGATCCCGGGGACCTGGTCCGGGCGCTTGGGGGCCGCTGCCTCGTGACCTGTCGGCGGCAATCCGAGGGCGGCCGCTGGCCGGACGAGGACGAGGCGGGACGGCTGGCCTACCTGCTGCGGGCCGTGGCGGCCGGACCAACCTGGGTGGACCTGGAATGGGACCTGCCGGTGCCGCCGGAGCTCCAGGCTGCCCGGCCCGGGGTGGGCCTGTTGCGCTCGGTGCATGTGGCGCCCGGTGTTTTCGACCTGGATCAGCGGCTGGCGGCCCTTCCCGAAGGCGACGCCTTCAAGTGGGTGGGCTGGGCCGGACGCCTGGGGGACAACGGCCGCCTTCGGCCCGCTCTGGCCTGGGCCCGGAATCAGGGCGTGGCCCTCTCCGCCTTCCTCATGGGGCCGAAGGGCCTTCCCAGCCGGGCCATGCAGGGAGCCTGGGGCGGCGCCTTCACCTATGCGGCGCCGGATGATGGTCCCGCGGCCGCTCCGGGCCAGCTCCCCCTGGCCACCCTCCGGGCCTGGCGCTGCGCGCAGCTGGGCCAGAGCCACGGCCTCTGCGGCGTCATCGGGGATCCCGTGCTGCACTCCCGGGGCCCGGCCTTCCACAACCCGCGGTTCCAGAAGGCCTTCAAGAATCTCGTCTACCTCCCCCTGGTGTGCGGCGATGCGGATGAGGCGGCGGAGGCTCTGGAGGCGCTCGGCATCCTGGGCCTCAGCATCACCGCGCCCCTCAAGCTGACCCTGCCGCGGGCCCTCGGCCAGGAGGGCCCCCTGAACACCCTCTGGCGCCGATCGCTGGGGGAGCCCTGGCAGGGGGCCAACACAGACGCCGAGGCGCTTGGCCAGGCCCTGTCGCAGCTTGAGCCGGGCCCCGTGCTGCTCCTCGGTGGCGGTGGTGTGGGCCGCACGAGCCGCGCGGTGCTGGAGGCCGCGGGCCGGCCCGTGCTGCAGGCCTCGCGCCAGGCTCCCGTCGCCCCCGGGGTCGTGACCGCCTTCGCGCCGGTGGGTGTCATGCAGGCCACCAGCCTGGGCATGAAGCCGGAAGACCCGCCACCTTTCCCCGAGCTGCTGGAGGCCGCGCTTCCCAGCGCCCGCTGGGCCATGGAGTGGATCTACAAGGAGGACACCGCCTTCGCAGCCTGGGCCCGACAGGCCGGTCTGGAGCTGGTCTCGGGCGCGGCCCTCTTCGACGCCCAGGCCGAGGCCCAGAGTCGGCGGTTCCTCACGGACTGTGCTGGGGCAAGTCGACAGCCGACAGCTGATAGCTGATAGCGTCTACCCATGGACCTTCTGCTCGTCGAGGACAAGGACAGCTTCCGGCGCCTGCTGATCCAGGCCCTCGAGGGCTCGGCCTGGACCGTGCGGGCGGTGGCGGATCCGCAGGAGGCCCTGCGCGCCCTGGAAGCGGCGCCATCCCAGGTCCTGGTGACGGACCTGCGCCTGCCGGGCATGAGCGGCCTGGAGCTGATCCGCCGGGCCCGCCAGCTGCACCCCACGCTGCGGGTGGTGCTCATGTCCGCCTTCGGGGAGCCCCGGGACATCGTGGCGGCCATGCGCCTGGGGGCGGAGGATTTCCTGCCCAAGCCCTTCGACCTGGAGGTCTTCCTGGCCCTGTTGGACCGCCTGCGGGCCCTGGTGGGCGCGCCGCCGCCGGACCCCGCCGAGCCATGGATCGCCCACAGCGCCCCCATGCAGGCCCTGGACCAGGCCCTGCGGCGGGCGGCGGGCACGGACCTGCCGGTGCTCTTCCTCGGCGAGCGGGGGGCGGGCAAGGGCCGGTGCGCCCGGCGCCTCCATACCCTGCGCCATCCCGGCGCGCCCTACCTCGCGCTGGCCGCAGCCACCTTGGGACCCGAGGGACCGGACCCGGCCCTCCTCCAGCGGGTCCAGGGGGGAAGCCTGTACCTGGCGGGGCTGGAGCACCTGGCGCCGGAGTCCGTCGCGCCCCTGATCCGGGCCATGGATGCGGCCGGTCCGGGGTTCCACTGGCTGGCGGGACTGGAAGCGGGGGCATCGCTGGCTCCGGAGCTGGCCCAGCGCCTGGGCGCGCTCGAGCTGCGGGTGCCGCCCCTGCGCGAGCGCCGGGAGGATCTCCTGGCCCTGGCCAAGGCGCTGCTGGAACGGGGTGCCCGCCTGGAGGGCCGGCCGGTCCCCTGGCTGGAGCGGCCGGCGGAGCGCCAGCTGCTCGAACACGCCTGGCCGGGGAACGTGCGGGAGCTGGAGGCCCTGCTGGGCCGGACCCTGGGCCTCTCGGACGGGCCCGCCATCCGGGCCTTCCCGGACCTGGAACTGGGCTGCTCGGAGCTCCTGAGTCTGCCCTGGCCCGAGCGGGGGCCTCTGGACGCCATGGTGCGGGCCGCTGCGCGATCAGCCGAGGCCCAGCTGCTGCGGCGGGCCCTCGCCCAGTCTGACGGCGACCTTCCGGAGGCGGCGGAACGCCTCGGCCTCACCCTGCGCGGCCTGGCTCAGCGCTTGCGGGACCATGGCATCCCTCTGGAAGATAGAGAAAGCCCTCTCCCCCGGAAGGCCCCATGATCCAGGACCCAGCCCAGGCCCCTCCCGTCCTCGCCCCGCCGGTGCGGTCGCCGGAGGCTGTCCGTCCCGCAGCCCGGGCGGGCCTCGCGGCGCTCCAGGCCGTGGTGGTGGGGAAGGATGCCCAGGTGCGGCGCGCCTTCGCGGCGCTGCTGGCGGGGGGGCACGTGCTGCTGGAGGATCTGCCCGGGGTGGGCAAGACCACCCTGGCCAAGGGGCTCTCCCGCATCCTCGGCGGCAGCTTCCAGCGGGTGCAGGGCACCAACGACCTGCTGCCCTCGGACCTGCTGGGCGTGCACCTCTGGGACGCCAAGGAACAGGCCTTCCGATTCCAGCCCGGCCCTGTGTTCTGCCAGGTGCTGCTGCTGGACGAGCTGAACCGCATCGGCCCCAAGACCCAGAGCGCCATGCTCGAGGCAATGGTCGAAGGACAGGTGACTCTGGACCGCAGCACCCACAAGCTCCCGGATCCGTTCTTCGTCATCGCCACCCAGAATCCCCTGGACCACGCGGGCACCTTCCCCCTGCCGGAGAGTCAGCTGGACCGGTTCTCCTGCTCCCTGCACCTGGGCTACCCGGACCGCGAGGCGGAGCGGCGGATCCTCAAGGGCGAGGCGGGTTCCGAGCGGCTGGACGGGCTGCGTCCCGCCCTGGATCTGGATGGCTGGCAACTGGCCCGCGCCGCGGTGCGGGCCGTCCGCGTGTCCGAGGCGGTGATGGATTACGCCGAGCGGATGGTGGACCGCATCCGCACTGGTGGCGGTTTCTGTTCCACCCGGGCCGTGAAGCACTGGCTCGGGCTGGCCCAGGCGGAGGCCTGGCTGGAGGGCCGCGACTTCATCACGCCCGATGACCTGCAGGCCACCCTGGCGGACACCATGGCCCATCGCGGCAGCCTGGACGACCGGCGCCTCAGCCGGACTGATCGCCGGGAGCACCTGGCCCGCCTGGTCAAGGAACTGCCCGTGGGATGGGCGGGATGAGAGAGGGCGAGACCGTAGGCCAGATCCTGCGGGACGCGCGCGTGGCGAAGGGGCTCTCCCGCGAGATCCTCGCGGTGGAGCTGAAGCTGCCAGTGCGCCACATCGAGGCCATCGAGGCTGATGACTGGGCGGCCCTCCCGCCGGGCCGGCCCCGGCCCCTGGCCCGGCAGCTGGCCGCGCGCCTGGGGGTGGATCTGGACTTCCACACGGGCGCCTTCCAGACCGTGCCCGGCGTGCGGGAGCTGGCGCCTCCCGATCCCAGGCAGGAGCGGCTCGAGCGCATCGTCATGGGCCTCCTCACCGCCGCCTCGGTGCTGGTGGCCGCCTGGCTGGTGGTGCCTGGCCCCAGCCTCGGCCGGAAGGTGGCCGCCAGCTACCTGACCAGCCTCCCCAAGGCCGCCCTGCCGCCGCCGCCGGCGCCCTCCACCTCGCCCTATCCCGTGCTGGGGGAGCTGCTGCCGGAGGCCCCCCTCAACGACCAGGGCGTGCTGATCAGCCTGCGGGCTCTGGACACCTGCGAGGTTCGCCTGGAGCCCTCCCCGGAATCGGGGGCGCCGGCCCAGGCCCGCACCCTGCGTGTGTCGGAGCCTTGGCGGCTCCGCGTGAAGGGGCCGTTCGCCCTCAGCCTGGACAACGCAGGCGTGGTGAACGTGGAGGTGGCCGGCGTGCGGATCGCCCACGGCCAGAACGTGGGCGAGGCCTGGTCCGGCCACTTCGATGCCGAGGGTCGCTGGCTCCGGCCACCGGCGCCGCCGGCCCCCACGCCCGCCGAGCCCCAGCCCCCCGATGACGAAGAGGACGGAACCGCGCCATGAGTCTGAACCCCATTGTCGAACGTTTCCTGCAGGGCACCCTGCCTGAGCCCATGGGGATGACCTTGGTGGGCGGGGGCCTGCCGGTTCCGACCAGGGATCTCCTCCAGGCCCTGGCCCACGCCGCGCTTCGGGAAACGCCCTACACGGCCCGGGCCCTCGAGTGCCTCGGGGCCATGCCCGAGTCCATGCTGGCGGGGGTTTTCCTTGATGCCGTAGAACCGCCGGGGCCCCTGCAGCTGGTGCTCTGCCACCGGAAAGAGCCGGCCCTGCTGGAGGAGGCCCTGCTGAACCCGTCGCTGACGGCGGAGATCGTGGAGGCCTCGGTCCCCAGCCTGCCTGGCTCGGTGCTGGAGATCGTGCTGAACAACCAGGTGATGTGGATGGCGCGGCCGAGGATCCTCGACCTGCTGGAGGAGCATCCCGAGGGCGAGTACGTCATCAAGCGCCGCGTGAACGAGTATCGGTTCGATGTGCTGCGCCTGGTCCCCGAGGAGGTCAAGAAGGAGCGGCTGGAGATCCTCGACGAGGTGGAGGCGGGGCACCTGGACAAGGCCTGGGCGGAGCTGCCCCTGCCGAAAGAGAAGTCCAGGGAAGAGGAAGAGGCGGAGATCGAGTCCGAGGAGATGGCCGCGGAGCGGCGCCTGCTGGCCCAGAGGCCCCTGGTGGACGACCAGGGCGAGGAGATCGTCCTCACCCTCTCTCAGCGCGTGGCGAAGCTGCGGACCAACCAGAAGATCATGCTGGCCATCAAGGGCGGCAAGGAGGAGCGCACCATCCTCATCCGCGAGGCCAACCGCCTCATCCAGGTGAACGTCATGCGGAACGGTCGAATCACGGAAGGCGAGGTGGCCTACATCGCGCAGATGCGCACCGTGAACGACGAGGTGCTGCGGATCATCGCCAGCAACCGGGAATGGATGAAGAAATACACCATCACCAAGGCTCTGGTCCTGAACCCGCGCACCCCGCTCCCCCTGGCCATGACCCACTTCAAGCGTCTGCTCGAGAGCGACATGAAGCTGCTGGTGAAGGACCGCAACGTGGCCGAACTGCTGCGCCGCGAAGCCAAGCGGTTCCTTGAACAGAAGGCGCAGGGGAAGGGGTAGGTCATCGTTCGTCCGGTCCCATCCTTTCTCCGACTCCAAATCAGAAGACCCGCCGAATGGCGGGCCTTCTGATTTGGAGCGGGCGACCAGGATTGAACTGGCGACATTCAGCTTGGGAAGCTGACGTTCTACCACTGAACTACGCCCGCGGCAGGGAATCATCCTACCTCAAGGCCCGGCGCCGGGCCAGCCCTGCTCAGCCGAGGTAGGCGGCGAGGACCCGCTCGTTCCGGCCCAGTTCCTCCGGGGTGCCTTCGACGGCGATGTGGCCGCGCTCCATGACGTAGGCGTAGTCGGCCACTTCCAGGGCGCTCTTGGCGAACTGCTCGACCAGGAGCAGGGTGATGCCCTCCTCCTTGAGACGGCGGATGGTGCGGAAGACCTCCTGCACGATGACCGGCGCCAGGCCCATGGAGGGCTCGTCCAGCAGCATCACCTTGGGCCGGGCCATGAGGGCGCGGCCGATGGCGAGCATCTGCTGCTCGCCGCCGGAGAGGGTGCCGGCTGACTGGCGCGCGCGATCCTTGAGGCGGGGGAACAGCTCATAGATGCGGTCCAGGTCCGCCCGGGCCCCGGCCTTGTACCCGAGGAACTTCGGCAGGCGGCCGTAGGCGCCCAGCAGCAGGTTGTCCTCCACTGACAGGGGGCCGAAGACCTTGCGGCCCTCGGGGGAGTGGGCGAGGCCCAGCCGGGCGATGCGCGAGGCGTCGAGGCCCTGCACCTCCCTGCCATCCAGCACCACGCGGCCATGGGAGGGCCGGAGCAGGCCGGAGATGGCGCGCATGGTGGTGGTCTTGCCGGCGCCGTTGGCCCCGATGAGCGCCACCACGGCGCCGGGCTTCACGGTCAGCGACGTGCCGACCAGCACCTCGCTGGCGCCGTATCCCGCATGAAGATCATCCACCACGAGCATGCCGGTCTCCTTCACGCGGGCAGGGGCTCGGCGCCGGAAGGCCCGGAGCCGCTGGCCTGGCCCAGGTAGGCCTCGATCACCTTGGGATGCCGCTTCACTTCGTCCGGTGCGCCCTCGGCGATGACCTTGCCGCCGTCCAGCACCGTCACCTGGTCGCAGAGCTCACTCACGACATCCATGTGGTGCTCGATGAGGATGATGGTGACGCCCCGGGCGTGGACCCGCCTGATGATTTCGATCTGCTGAATGACATCCGGGTGGGCGAGCCCCGCGGCGGGTTCGTCCAGGATCAGCAGGTCGGGCTTGCGGGCCAGGGCCCGGGCGATCTCCAGGAAGCGCTGGGCGCCATAGGTGAGGTCCTTGGCCTTGGCCCGCGCCTGGTCCTTCAGGCCGATGAGTTCCAGCAGGGCGAGGGCGTCGGCCTGGGCGTGCCGCTCCTCGGCCCGGGCGAAGCCCAGCAGCACCAGGGGGAGGGGCATCCTGTAGACGCCCTTGAGCGCGACCATCACGTTCTCGAGGGCCGTGAGCTCGCTGAAGAGCTGGAGGTTCTGGAAGGTGCGGGCCACGCCGGCCCGGGCCACCCGGTTGAGGCTGCCCTGGGGCAGCTCCGACCCGCGGAGGGACATTCCGCCCGAAGTCGCCGTGTAGAGGCCGGAGATCACGTTCACCACGGTGCTCTTGCCCGAGCCGTTCGGCCCGATGAGGCCGTGGATGGTGCCGGCGCGCACCTGCATGGACAGCCCATCCACGGCCTTCACGCCGCCGAAATGGCGGTGGAGGTCGCTCAGGACGAGCAGGGGGCCGTCGCCCTGGCCCCGCAGGGGCAGCACCGCGTCCAGGTCCGAAGGCGCAGGTAGGGGCGCGGGGGGCACCCGGAACAGCTTGGCCAGGAAGATGGCCAGGAAGCCCATGAGGCCCTCGGGCAGGCCTACCACCACGGAGAAGAGCATCAGGGCGAAGATGCCCTTGCGCCAGTCCTCGGTGTTCTCCACGAAGAAGCCGCCGACGGCGAGGAGGCCCATGGCCACCACGGGGGCGAAGGCCTGGAAGGGCCGCGTGGTCTTCTTCACCAGGCCCCGCAGGCCCGCGGCCAGGGCCACGGCGAATCCGGCGCCGCTGAAGACATGGAAGAGCATCCGGTTGGACAGCAGGTTGGGAAGCAGGACCACCACCGTGGCGCCCACAAAGGCGCCCCACAGGCTCTTGCGGCCGCCCAGCACCACGCCCAGCAGGAGGATGATCATCAGCTCGTAGACGAAGCTCTGGGGCTGGAGGTACTGGAAGTTGAAGGCGTAGAGCCCGCCGGCGAGCCCCCCGAGGCCCGAGCCCAGGGAGAAGGCGGCGACCTTGTGGTAGTAGGTGCCCACACCCATGGCGTCCGTGGCGATGGGGCTGTCCCGCAGGGCCTCGAAGGCCCGGCCCCACTGGGAGGACAGCAGGTTCCGCATCACCATCCAGACCAGGGCCAGCAGGACCATGCACAGCCAGTAGAAGAGCGAGGGCGTGAGGGCATGTCCGAACAGTGGCGGGCGCACGAGACTGAGGCCCTGGGCGCCGCCGGTGAGGGTCTCCAGCTCATTGAGGGCCGTGGTGCTGAGGGCCGCAAAGCTCAACGTCGCCAGGGCGAATTGCGGCCCTTCGAGGCGCAGGGCGGGCAGAGCGAGCAGCGCTCCCAGGAGCAGACCTACGATGATGGCCACGGCCAGCGCGGGAACCAGGCCAAGGCCGAACCGGGTGACGGCGAGGCCGGCGGCGTAGGCGCCCAGCCCCAGAAAGGCCACATGGCCGAGGTTCACCTGGCCGAGGTAACCCACGGTGACATCCAATCCGATGAGGAGGATCCCGTAGATGGCCAGGAGGGTGAGGAGGCCCAGAGCGTAGGGATTCACCACCAGCAGCGGGACGGTGGCGAGGAAGGCGAAGACCGCGAGTTCGGCGCCGCGAAGGAGAAGGATGCGGCGCATGTCACACCTTCCGGATGACGGCTTTGCCGAAGACACCGGTGGGGCGCACGGCCAGGGCGAGGATCAGGAGGGTGAGGCCGGGCGCCTCGCGCCAGCCGCTGCCCAGGTAGAAGCTCGCCAGGCTCTCCAGCGCGCCGAGGGCCATGCCGATGAGCACCACCCCGAAGCCCGAATCCAGCCCCGCCACCACGGCTACGGAGAAGGCCTTGAGGATGAGGGCCGAGGCCATGGTGGGGCCGACGGTGGTGATGGGTGAGACGAGGATGCCGGCCAGGGCCGCGACGGCACCCGACAGCGCGTAGGAGAGCATCACCGTGCGCGTGGCCGAGATGCCCATGAGCTCGGCCGCATCCCGGTCGGCGGACACGGCCTCGAAGGCCTTGCCCAGCAGGGTGCGGCGCTTGAACAGTTCGACCAGGCCCATGATGGCGAGCACGCCCACGGCCACCGACAGCTCAAGGCGGGTGATATCCACGCCCAGGATGTGGATGGGATCGGCGGAGATCGGAGTGGGAAAGGGACGGTCATCGCGCCCCCAGATGTTCTCGGCGGCAGAGAAGAAGAAGAGCCCGATGATGATGCTGAGCAGGATCCAGCCTTCACTTTTCTGTTCCAGCGCGAGCCGGACGCCTGCCCGCTCGACGATCAGGCCGAGCAGGGCGCCGAAGAGCAGGCCCCCCGGCACCATCAGCCAGTAGGGCAGGCCCAGGTTGGTGAGGGTGAGGCTGAAGAAGGCGGACACCATCACCAGCTCGCCCTGGCCGAAGTTGATGCTCTTGCTCGTGGCGTAGGTGAGCTGGAAGCCGTAGGCGATGAGGGCGTACACGAGCCCCATGAGGGCGCCGCTGACGGCCATCTGTCCGATGATCGAAGGGTTCATGTCTGGGCCCCCGGTGACGGGCGGAAAAGGCGGGGGGCCGAAGCCCCCCGGAGCGGCGATGAGGCCAGGTCAGCTACTTGGTTTTGCCCTTGGCCGGCTTCGCGGCGGGCTTGGCGGCGGCCTCCTTGATCAGGCGGGCCTTGTCGGCGGCATTGCCGAAGACCACGCGGCCGTCCTGCACCATGCCCATGACAGTCTGCTCGCGACGGAAGGCCTCGTGGGTGGTCACGTCCGCGGGATTCCACTTGGTGTAGGGGTGGTTCCAGGTGGCGATGACGCCCTTCACGGGCTCCTTGAGGTCCTCCAGGGCCTCCTTGATCTTGTGGGTGTCCGTGGTGCCGGCCTGCTTCACGGCGGCGGCGAAGATGTAGACCGCGTCGTAGCCCTGGGCGGCGGCCACCGCGGAGGGGATGCGGTCCACCTTGTAGGTCTTGTGGTAGCCGTCGATGAAGGCCTTGGCCTTGGGGGTGATGGGGTCCTCGATGAAGGTCTGGGGCATGAGGGTGCCGTTGCCGTTCTTGCCGGCATTGTCGATGTAGTTGGACATGGAGAGCGTCCAGCCGCCGATGAGGGGCGCCTTCATGCCGATCTTGGCCATGCCGTTGGACACGGCGGCCAGCTCGGGGCCGATGGCCCAGATCAGGACGGCCTGGGCGCCGGCGGCCTTGGCGCGGAGCAGCTGGGCGGTCATGTCCTTGTCGCCGATGTTGAACTTCTCCTGGGCCACCACCTGGAGCTTGTTCCCCTGCAGCTTGATCTGGTTCAGCATGTCGTCCCGGCCGGACACGCCGTAGTTGGTGGAGTCGAAGACCACCGCCACCTTGGTGAACTTGCGGTTGATGGCCTCCTCGACCACCATGGCGGCCTGGATGCCATCGTGGGCCGCGAACCGGAAGATGGAGAGGTCCTTCACGCCGGCCTTGCTCCACTGGGTCATGGAGGCGGAACCCGCGGCGGGGCAGATGATCTTGGTGACGCCCTTCTCCTGGAAGTGCTTGTCGCCCGCCATGCAGACGCCTGTGTTCACGGTGCCGATGACGCCGGACAGGTCGTTCATGGCGGCCAGCTCCTGGGCGATGAGGGCCCCGCGCTCGTTCTTGGCCTCATCGTCCCGCTCGATGATGTCGATCTTCAGCTTCTTGCCGCCCACCTGGATGCCGCCCGCGGCGTTGATCTCCGCGATGGCCAGCTTGGCGCCGTCCCGCATGGAGGCGCCCATGGGGGCGGAACCGCCGGTGAAGGGACCCGTGATGGCGAGCTTGACCGAATCCCCGGCGTGAAGGCCGAGGGCCGCCAGCAAGAGAGAACCGTAGAAGGCCTGCCTGAGCATCGTATCCCCCTGAAGAGATGGATCTGGTTGGAGTGGCTTGGTGGGCGCAAGCATAGCGATCCAGCCGGGCTTTGGGAAGCCACGCCGGTTCCTTCCTGGGGGCCCGTTCAGGCGAGCTCGGACTTCAGCCAGGCGAGCAAGGTTTCCCCACCGGCGACCCGCTGCTCGGCGATGAACAGGGGCAGCTCCAGTACGCTGGCATGTCCGCGACCCAGCTTCACGGCGTCCTTCTCCGTGCAGACCAGCCAGGCGGCGTCCTCCATCTTGGCGCGGACCTGGAGCCGGACCAGCTCGGCGGGGGTGGGGCCCCGGTGGTCCGGATAGCTGTGGGATCCGGTCCAGGCCTGGCCGGCCACCAGCAGATCGGCATAGAAGGCCTCCGGGTGGCCCAGGCCGCACCAGGCGAAGGCCGGGCCCAGGCCGGGCAGGGGGATGGGCTGGCGGTCGCCCGTGTCCCAGCGGCGCAGCGCCCCCAGGACGAAGTCCACCCAGAAGATGGGGCCGCCGCTGCCGAAACGGGCCCACCAGACCTCCACCATCCCGCGATCCTTCACGCGGGCGGCCCTCGTGACCACCAGCGCGTGGGCGCGCTGCGCGCTGTCCATGGGCTCGCGCAGGTTCCCCAGCGGCAGCATGCGGCCGTTGCCCCAGAGCCGCACGCCATCGAGCACCAGCAGGTCCAGATCCCGGTGCAGGGCCCGGTGCTGGAAGCCGTCATCGAGCAGCAGGCAGCGCAGGTCCGGTCGCTGGGCCAGGGCCCGCAGGGCGGCGGCATGGCGCTTCCGCCCCACCACCACCCGCTCCGGCCCCAGGCGCCGGGCCATGAGCAGGGGCTCATCGCCGGTCTGCCGGGGATCGGAATCCGCTTCCACGCTCATGGGATCAATCTCGCGCCGTCCCCCGTAGCCCCGGGACAAGACCGCGTTGCGCCAGCCCGCCGCTTCGAGGCCTTCGGCCAGGAACAGGGTGAGGGGGGTCTTGCCCGTGCCTCCGGCACTCAGGTTGCCGATGGACACCACCGGGACGGAGGCGTGGGCGATCCGCTCCGGGTGGGCGTCGAAGCTGCGGTTCCGGGCGCGCACCACCATCCCGTACAACGGGGACAGGGGAGCGGCCAGATAGCGCAGAATGGACATGGGCTAGAGTGTCCAACAAAACCCCCACGGGGTCACGGCATCAGGGCGGCGGAGGAGATGATGAGCGAGGGGATCCTGCTGGAACCGGTGGCGCGGGGCACCCTGCTGTCAGAACCCGCGCGGGTGGCGCGCCTCGAATCCGCGCTTCCGCAGGTGCTCGCGGCGCTTGAAGGCGAGACCGACGAGGTGGCCATCCAGGCGACCCTGGCCTGCCTCCTGTGGGAGACGCTACCCCAGGTCAACTGGTGCGGCTTCTACCGGCGCATCGGCGAGCGTCTGCTGGCGGTGGGCCCCTATCAGGGCGGCATGGGTTGCCTGCGCATCCCCTTCGAGCGGGGGGTCTGCGGAGCCTGCGCCCGCACGGAAACCACCCAGCTGGTGCCTGATGTCCAGGCCTTTCCCGGCCACATCGCCTGCGATGACGCCACCCGCTCCGAGCTCGTGATTCCCATCACGGTTGGCGGCCGCCTCCGCGCCGTGCTGGACCTGGATTCCCCGCATCCGAGCGGGTTCTCGGCCGCCGAGGCCCGGATCCTGGAAGCTCTGATGGCGCGCGCGTTCTCTGGAGAGGTTCACCCATCGCCTGGCATCGGTTAACCTAGGGCACTCTCCGGGACCCGCATGGCTGAACCCAGCTTCATCGACCAAAGCAAGCTGCGCTTCCGCGAAGGCGAGATCATCTTCCGCAAAGGGGAGATGGCCCAGCAGATGTACATCATCCTCGCGGGCCGGGTGCGGCTGTATGTCTCAGAGGAGCCCAAGGGGGAATGGGCGGAGGAACTGTCCAAGGGGGATTTCTTCGGGGAAGGCAGCCTCCTGGAGGCCCTGCCGCGCCAGCACACGGCCCTGGCCCTGGAGGACTCGGACCTCATCGCCATCAACCGCGGCACCTTCATGCGCATGATCCGGCAGAACCCGGAAGTGTCCGTGAAGATGATGCAGCGCCTGGCGCAGCGGCACCGGGAGCTGGGCGAGCGGGTGGAGGAGCTGGATGCCAGCCGGCCCGCCAAGGCCGCGGGAACGCCGGTGGCGAACCTCGTGTCCGTGCTCAGCGGCAAGCCCCACCCCATCCTGGCCCACGGGTCCCTCATCGGCCGCTTCGACCCCACCACGGGCGTGCATCCCGACATCGACCTCACCGAGGAGGACCACAACCTGAGCGTGTCCCGGCGCCACGCCCGCATCCTCTGCGAGCATGGCCGGTACTTCCTGCTGGAGGAGCCCGGCGTCGCCAACGGCACCTTCGTGCGGGGCGAGCGCATCCAGCCTGGCGAGCCCCGGGAGCTGAAGCACGGCGACCGGGTCGGCTTCGGCATGGTGGTGCTGTTCTTCGAAAAGAACTAACCTTCCGGCGGACGGAACACCGGAGGTGGCCATGGGAACGGATCTGCATGTCGAGTTGTGGCGGGATGAGCACGGCGTCATCCGGGAGCTGGTGCAGTTCGGCCTGGATGAGATCGGCGGGTCCTGCGTGATCCGGGAGCGGAACAGCCTGGATGCCCTGGATGGCGATGGGAACGAAGGCGACATGGTCGTCGCCCGCTTCGGCGATCCCGAAGATGCCCGGGACTTCCTCCGCGATGAAGGGTTCGAGCCGGTATAGCACTGGCACCCTCCAGAACATCACCCGGCGTCGCCGGGCGATGTCCTGGAGCGATGAACGGCATTCTGAGAAAGGACACCAACGATGAATTCACTGTTCAACCCGGCCGACCGCGACGCCCTGGCCCGGCGGTTCGCGGAGCTGGAGCCGGGGGCCCAGCGTCAGTGGGGGAAGATGGATCCCGCCCAGATGATGAAGCACTGCTCCATCGCCCTGGGCGACCTCCTGGGCGACCGCCCGGTGAAGCAGCTCTTCATCGGCAAGCTGATCACGCCCTTCATCCGGAGCCACGTCTTCGGGGAAAAGCCCTTCCGCCGCAACTCCCCCACCGATCCCATCTACGTGGTGTCCGCCCCCCAGGACTTCGAGGCCGAGCGCACCCGGCTGGCGACGCTCATCGACCGTGTTGTCCAGCGCGGCGCCGCGAAGGTTGACGGCAGTGTCCACCCCTTCTTCGGGCAGCTCAGCGGCGAGCAGTGGGGCCGGCTGATCTACAAGCACTTCGACCACCATTTGAGGCAGTTCGGCGTTTGAATTTTTCCCTGTCTGCAAAATCGCCCGGCGGATGCCGGGCGATTTTGCAGGTGGGAACGGCGCGGACTAGTTCTTGCCGATGCCCATGGCCTTGGCGGCCTTGGTCAGTTCTGGAACCACTTCGAACAGGTCGCCGACAATGCCGTAGTTCGCCAGCTTGAAGATCGGCGCTTCGGGATCCTTGTTGATGGCGACGATGTACTTCGAGCCGCTCATGCCGGCGATGTGCTGGATGGCGCCGCTGATGCCGCAGGCGATGTAGAGGGTGGGGCTCACGACCTTGCCGGTCTGGCCCACCTGCATGCTGTGGGGCAGGCCCCAGCCCGCGTCCACGGCCGCCCGGGAGGCGCCCACGACGCCGCCGATGGCATCCGCCAGCTCTTCGAGGATCTTGAAGTTGGCGCCGTCCTTCATGCCGCGGCCGCCGCTCACGATGACGTTGGCTTCGCTGAGGTCCACCTTGCCGCCAGCCTTGGCGAGGATCTCCTTCACCACGGACTTGAAGTCCCCGGCCGGAGCGGCGAGAACCTCCACGGCGCCAGCGCCGGCCTTCTCGGCGGCGGGGAACACGTTGGGGCGGGTGGTGGCCGTCTGCACGGCGCTGGAGAAGGTGGTGGTGGCGAAGGCCTTGCCGGCGTAGACGGGGCGCACGGCCTGCAGCTTGCCGTCCACCATGGCGAGGCCGGTGACGTCGGAGGCGTAGCCGGCGCCCAGGCGCGCGGCGGCGCGGGGGAGCACGTCCTTGCCCACGGCGGTGGCCGCGGCCAGCAGCACCGTGGCGCCCTTGGCCTTCACCGCGTCGGCGAGGAGGGTCGCGAAGGCGTCGCTGGAGTAGGAGGCCAGGGTGGGGGCCTCGGCGGTCAGGATCACGTCGGCGCCGAACTTGGCGGCTTCGGCGGCGCCGGCGCAGGAGGCGCCTGCGAAGAGCGCGCCGACCTTCTTGCCGGAGGCGTCGGCCAGGCGACGGCCCTCGCTGAGGGCTTCGGTGCTGGGCTTGCGGATCTGGCCGTCCTTCAGTTCACAGAACACGAGAATCATGGATGTCGTCCTTTCGAATCGGGTCAGTCAGCGGAAGAGGACCGGTCAGAAGACCTTGGCTTCATCCTTGAGGGCCTGGAGCAGGGCCTGGGCCTGGGCGGAGGCGTCGCCATCCAGGAGGCGTCCGGCCGGGCGCTCCGGGGGCAGGGCGAGGGCGCTCACCTGGGCGCCCGCGGTCACGGCCGAGGCGTCCAGCTCTTCGATGGTCTTCTTCTTGGCGGCCATGATCCCCTTGAGGCTGGCGTAGCGGGGCTCGTTGAGGCCCTTCTGGGCGGTGATCACGGCGGGCAGGGCGCCTTCGACGACCTCGGAGCCGGCCTCGATCTCGCGCTCGGCCTTGAACGTGCCCTCACCGAGTTCCAGCTTCACCACGACGTTGGCCTGCGCCACGCCGAGCAGCTCCGCCAGCATGGGACCCATGGCGGCGTTGTCGCCGCCCAGTCCCTTGTTGCCGCAGAGGATCAGGTCGAAGCCCTTGTCCTTGGCGTAGGCGGCGATCATCTGGGCCACGGCGAAGGCGTCGCCCTGGCCGTCACCCTTGAGGAGCACGGCGGTGTCGGCGCCCAGGGCCAGGGCATTCTTCAGCACATCCTTGGCGGTGTCGCCGCCGACGGAGAGGGCGACCACTTCGGCGCCCTTGCCCTCCTTGATGCGGATGGCCTCTTCCAGCGCGTACTCGTCGTAGGGGCTGGTGATCCACTTGACGTCCGCGGGATCGAGGGACTTCCCGTCCGCGGCGACTTTGATCTTGGTCTCAGTATCGGGGACCTGTTTGAGGGCGACGAGGATCTTCATGGGCGCTCCCTGATGCGTCATGGACTGGCCGGTGGGGACCGGCGGAAAAATGGATTCTAGCGCGGCGTGACCTTCCACTTTACCGGCCTTTGAGGATCTTTGTGCCTGGAATCACGTGTCTGTCTCCAGGTAAGTTGCGCTTGCCTTTGGGTAGGAACAAGGCGCCTTCCGGTATGGTGGTCGGATCATGAGCGACACCACCCCGACCTTCGCTGGAGCCCTCGTCCTCACCGGTGGGGGGACGGGCGGCCATTTCTTCCCGGCCATGGCCCTGGCGGAGGGTGCCCACCGCCGCTGGCCCGACCGCGCCATCGCGTTCGTGGGGGCGCGCCGCGGCATCGAGGCCCGGGAGCTGCCGGCCAGCCCCTGGCCCCATCTGCTGCTGGATGTGGAAGGCTTCCTGGGCCGCTCCCCCCTGCGGGCGGCGAAGTCCGCCTGGAAGCTCTGGCGCGCCACGGCCCACCTGAAGGCGCTGTGGCGCCGGGAGCGGCCCTGGGCCGTGATCGGCACCGGCGGCTACGGCGCGGCCCCGGCGCTGCTCGCGGCGCGGGCCCTGGGCATCCCCTTCTTCCTGCACGAGAGCAATGCGGCCCCGGGCGCCCTGGTGAAGCTGGTCGCCCCGAGGGCCCGGCGCGTCTGGTGTGGCCTCGAGGCGGTGTGCCCGCTGCTGCCCCGCGCCGACTGCCGGGTGGTCGGGACACCGGTGCGGGACGCCTTCCTGCGGGCGTTCCGGCCCGCGGCGTCCCTGGTGCCGCCCCTCCGGCTGCTGGTGCTGGGCGGCAGCGGCGGTGCCCGGGCACTCAATGAAGCGCTGCTGGAGGTCGCTGGACCATTGCTGGAAGCGGCCCCGGAGTGGGAGATCCTCCACCAGGCCGGGCCTGCGGAGTTCGAGCGCCTGAAGGACCGCCCCCGCCATGTCCGCCATGCCCTGGTCCCCTTCATCACCCGCATGGACGAGGCCATGGAGTCCACCAGCCTCGTCCTGAGCCGATCCGGGGCCAGCACCTGCGCCGAGCTGAAGGCCGCGGGCCGGGCGGCGATCCTGGTACCCCTGCCCACCAGCGCCAACGACCACCAGCGCAGGAACGCCCTCGCCCTGGTGGGGGAAGGGCGGGCCACGGTCGTCGAGCAGGGCGGCGAATTTCCCGCGCGTCTTCAGGGCGCCCTGCGGACGCTCATGGCGGACGGCGACGCCCGGCGGGCGCTGGGCGGTCCACCGGAGCCCAACCGGGCCGTGGCTCTCTGCCTGGACGACCTGGCGGACTACCTCGGCGTGCGTGGTTCCGCCAGCCAGGCGACCACCACGGAGATGAAGTAGAGGCCCAGCAGCACGATGCTGAAGAAGATGGTGGTCACCACCACGTCGCCCGGCGTGAAGAAGGCGCTGAAGATCAGGATGGCCATGGTGGCGTGGCGCCAGTACTTCAGCATGAGCCGCGCGGTCACGATGCGGAACTTGGCCAGGAAGAAGAACAGGACCGGCAGCTCGAACATCACGCCGGTGATGAGCGTGGTGGAGATGAACAGATCCAGGTAATCCGACGCATGCAGGTTCGCCCGCAGCCCCGCGGAGGCGGCCTCCTGGAAGAGGATGTCGCCCAGGAACTTGAAGGCCTGCTTGTAGGCGAAGGCCGCGCCGGCGAGGAAACAGCCCGAGGTCACGAAGACGAAGGGGATGACCAGGCGGCGTTCCTTGGGCAGCAGGCCGGGCCGGATGAAGGCCCAGAGCTGGTAGAAGAGGAAGGGGGCGCAGAGCACCGCCGCGGACCACAGCGAGAGCCGCATCATGCTGAAGAAGGGCTCGGTGAGGTCCGTGAAGGCGAAGGGATCGAGAGCCGAGACGGCCTTGCCGGTCTGGCGCGACATGGCCTCCAGGAAGGGCTTCTGGGCCCAGGCCCAGAGCTTGAACCGGAAGGCGTAGGTGACGGCGAAGCCCACGGCCACGATGGCGAGCGAGCGCACGATGCGCACTCGCAGCTCCTGCAGGTGCTCCCAGAAGCTCATCTTGTCGGGCGGCGTGACCGGAAGGGCCATGGTCCTCAAGCGGGAAAAAGGGCCGGCCTCCGGAAAGAGGCCGGCCGGTGAAGGGCTTGCGGGCCTACTTCTTGTCCTTGTCGGCGGGCGGGGCGACGACGTCTTCCTTCACGGAATCCGTCAGCTCGCGGCTGGCCTTCTTGAACTCCTGGATGCCCTTGCCCAGGCTCTTGCCCAGCTCGGGCAGGCGGGAGGGGCCGAAGAAGATCAGCAGCGCGATGCCGATCAGCAGGATTTCCATCATTCCGAGATTGCCCATGTCCGTGCTCCTTGGCGGGTGCGAGTGCCCTTCAGGGTTTGAGGTCTGCCAGCGCCAGGCCGGCCGGAAGGTCGAGTTCCATTCTAAGCAGGGCTTGCCCGTGGGTCTTGCCCTGGGCGTCGGTTTTCACACTCTCGCTGCCGCCCCCGCCGAGGGAATCATGCAGGATGAAGTTGATGGCCTTGAGGTTAGGAACTTCGAAACGTTCAACACTACCTTTGCATATGGTTGAAAAGTGATGTTTGACACGCTCCGCGGTCAATTCCTGCTGGAGGAACCGGTAGCCGGCCTCCGTGTAGGCGATCAGCCCCACGTTGGAGCCGTCCCCCTTGTCCCCGCTGCGGGCGTGGGCGATGTCCTCAAGGCGGATCCGGGTCATTTCGCCTCCACGGCACGACGGCCCAGGGAGTGGTAGCTCCAGCCCCCGGCCTCCATGGCCTCCGGGCGGAAGAGGTTGCGGCCGTCGAACAAGCGGCGGGTCTTGAGGGCCTTGGCGACGGCTTCCAGATCCGCCTCGCGGTACTGGGGCCACTCCGTGGCGATGAGCAGGGCATCGGCGCCCTCGCAGGCCGCGAGGGGCGTCTCGGCGTAGCGGACCTTGTCGCCGATCTTGGCCTTCACGGCCCCCATGGCGGCGAAGTCGTGGACCACCACCTCTGCGCCCAGGTTCACCAGGCCGTCGATGAGCTCCAGGGCCATGCTCTCCCGGATGTCGTCGGTGTTGGCCTTGAAGGCCAGGCCCCAGAGGGCGAAGCGCCGGTCCTTCAGGGGGGCGGGCACGCCGGCCTTCACGCCGAAGTGCTCCTTCACCTTGCGCAGGAGCACCTGCTTCTGGTGGCGGTTGGCCTCCACGGTGGTGGCCAGGGTCATCATGGGCTGGCCATACTCCCGGCCCACCTTCAGCAGGGCCTGCAGGTCTTTGGGGAAGCAGGAGCCGCCGAAGCCCGGCCCGGGATTCAGGAAGGCGGGGCCGATGCGGTGGTCCGCCCCGATGGCGGTCTTCACGTGGTCCACGTCGGCCCCCACGCATTCCGCCAGGTTGGCGATCTCGTTGATGAAGCTGATGCGCAGGGCCAGCATGGCATTGGCGGCGTATTTGGTGAGCTCCGCGCTGGGGGGGTCCATGCGGAACCACTTGCCGCCGCTGCGGTCCAGGAAGGGCTGGTAGAGGCCCTTCATCACGGCCTCGGCGTGGTCCGTGCGGCAGCCCACCACGACGCGGTCGGGTTCCAGGAAGTCGCCGATGGCCGAACCCTCCCGGAGGAACTCGGGGTTGCTCACGACCTCGAAGGTGCGATCGGTGTGGGCCGCGATCTCGGCGTGGACGCGGGCCGCTGTGCCCACGGGCACCGTGCTCTTGTCCACCACGATGAGCGGCTTGGCCTCCTTGGCGCGCAGGGCCATGGCCTTGCCGATCTGACCGGCCACGGCCAGCACGTACTTCATGTCCGCGCTGCCATCCTCGCTCTGGGGCGTGCCCACGCAGATGAAGGCGGCATCCGCGTCGGCGATGCCCGCCTGGAGGTCGGTGGTGAAGCGCAGGGCGCCCGTGGCCAGGTGCTTCGCGAGGAGGTCGTCCAGGCCCGGTTCGAAGATGGGGGATTCGCCCCGGGTGAGGGTGGCCACCTTGGCGGCATCCACGTCCACGCCCAGGATGTGGTGCCCGGCCTCGGCGAAGCAGGCCGCAGCCACCAGCCCCACGTATCCCGAACCAATGACCAGCACCTGCATGGCGTCCTCGCGCAAAGCACACAGTGTAGCCGCATCCCCGCTTGCTATCATTTCTCCGGACGGAGGCAGCATGGCGATCCTGGCGGCACCCACGGGCAATGAGGTCAACCTGCTGGAGGTGATGCTCCATGCAGGTCCCGTCTCCAAGTCGGTGCTGGCGATCCTGGCCACCTTCTCCCTCCTGAGCTGGGTCGTGATCATCCGGAAGGCGCTGCTCTACCACCGCAGCCGGGAGGTGTCCGAGCGGTTCCGCGGCGCCTTCAAGCGCGCCACGGACTGGCGGGACCTCAAGCAGCAGGTGGAGCGGTTCGCCCTGAGTCCGCTCGTGGGGCTTTTCGTAGCCGGCTACGGCGAGGTCACCTACCAGCTGCGCCAGGTGGGCCCGGACGGGAAGCCCCAGCTGCGCAGCATGGAGGCCGTGGAGCGCAGCCTCCAGCGGGCCAGTGTGGTGGAGATGGGGCGGCTCGAGCGGTCCCTGGGCGGCCTGGCCACGGTGGCGGCCGTGAGCCCCTTCATCGGCCTCTTCGGCACCGTGTGGGGCATCATCGACGCCTTCCGCGGCATCGGCGCCACGGGCAACGCCAACCTGGCCACGGTGGCGCCGGGCATCTCCGAGGCCCTGGTGGCCACGGCCATCGGCCTGGTGGCGGCCATCCCCGCCCTCATGGCCTACAACTTCTTCCAGGGCCAGCTGAAGCAGTTCCAGACCGAGCTCGACGACTTCTCCCTGGAGTTCATCAGCCTCTCCGAGCGGAACTTCACCTGAGCAGCCTGCGCCTTCCCCTCTCCCTGGATTGGGAGGACTGGTTCCAGCTCTGCTGCCCGCCCTTTGACCAGCCCGAGGCCCTGGATCGCTTCGAGTGCCGGCTGCCGCTGGCCACGGAGCGGTCGCTGGCCTTCTGCGCCGAGCTCGGCGCCACGGCCACCTGGTTCTGCCTGGGCGACCAGGCCCGGCGCCATCCCGGCTTGCTGCGGCGCGTGGCGGCGCAGGGTCACGCCATCGGCCTCCATGGGCTCACGCACCGCCGGGCCTTCGAGATGGATCGGACCACCTGGCGGGGCGCGGTGCGCGATGGCAAGGCCCTGCTGGAGGACCTCACGGGTTCTCCTGTGCTGGGCTACCGGGCCCCGGAGTGGAGCCTGCGCGGCCCGGCGGCAGACTGGTGGCAGGATCTGCCCGAGCTTGGGTTCCGCTACGACTCCAGCCGCGTGCCCCTGGCCGTCATCGGGGACCCGGCGGCACCCCGGCGTCCCTATCGATTGACCGAGGGCCTGTGGGAGCTGCCTCCGCCGGTGCTCTGGTCCGGGCCGGTCCGCATGCCCCTCTGGGGCTGGGGGCCGAGGGTGCTGCCCTACGCGCTGGTCCGCCGGGCGCTGGAGGAGTTGGCGTCGGAGGACGCCGGCACCCCCCTGGTGCTGCACCCCTGGGAACTGGACGCGGAGCAGCCCCGCCTGGCGGGCATCTCCCTGGGCCACCGCTATACCCACAGCATCGCCCTTCGGGGCTATGAGGGCCGCCTGCGCGAGCTGCTGGGTGGGATCCGCCTCACCACCCTGGATGCCTGGGTGGCGGCGCGATGACCAGCCTGCCGGTCGTCCTGCTCGCGCCTTCGGAGGAGAAGGCCGGCGGGGGCGTGCGGGGCCGCCTGCCGGAGACCCCGGCTCAACACTGGGTGCGCGAGCGCCTGGTGGCTCTGGCGAAGACCGGCTCGCCGGAGGCCCTGAAGAAGGCCTTCGACGTGAAGGAGCTGGCCCTGGACAAGGCCCGCGCAGAGGCCCTGGCGCTGACCCGGCCCGTGCCCCTGCTGCCGGCGCTGTCCCGCTATGCCGGCGTGGCCTTCCAGGCCCTGGACGCGGCTTCGTTGGCACCGGAGGCCTGGGCCCGGGTGTTCATCCTCTCCAACCTCCGGGGCCTCGTGCGCGGGGACGAACCCGTGCCACCCTACAAACTCAAGCTGAGTGCCATCCCGGGGCTGAAGGCCCACTGGCGGAAGGCGTTGCCGGCGCAGCTGGAGGCCCTGCCCGGGGGGCCCGTGTGGGAGCTGCTGCCTGGCGAGGCCGCCGACCTGCTGAAGGGCTGGGGGCGGCCCCGGCACACCGTGGAGATCTTCGACGCCCACGGCAGGGCCATCAGCCACTTCTCGAAGAAGTACCGGGGCCTGGTGGCCCGGTGGATCCTGCTCCACGGGCAGGGCGATCCCCGGAAGGTGCTGAAGGGGCGGGTCCCCGGCTGCCAGTGGCTCGGGGTGGACGAGAACGACCGGGGCGGCCTGGTCCTCCGGTTGCGGGTGGAACCATGAGCGACGACTGCAACCTGACCCCCTTCTGGCAGCGCCAGCCCCAGCTCCCGCTGCAGATCCAGCGCTTCTTCCAGGCCCGGATGGAGGCGGCCCTGGGGGACCCGGAGGCCCGCCAGGTCCTGGTCTGGCCCACGATCCTCGGGGCACCGGGGCTGCGGAAGGCCCATCCCGAGGGCATTCCCGAAGCCCCGCTGCGGGACCACGCCGCCCGGATGCTGAGCGCCCTCGGGCACCACGATCCGGCCGCGGCCTGGCAGGCCCACCTCGCCGCCTGGCCCGACACGGCGGAGACGGGAGCCACCGGCTGGCGCCCCGCTGCCGCATGGGGGGCCTGGGGCCCCCTGGTGAGCCTGCGCTGTGGCTGGCAGCTGGCAGCCCTCACGCCGCTGCCCCTGGGCGCCCGCTATCCGCTGGCCTGCGGCGTCTCCCTCTTCAACCACGGCCTCTACCACGAGTGCCACGACGCGCTCGAGCCCCTCTGGGATGCCGCGGAAGGGTCCCTGAAGAGCCAGCTCCAGGGCCTCATCCTGCTGGCGGGTGGCTACCACCACCTCCAGCAGCACAACCTGCGGGGCATGCTGGCCCTGTGGGAGGAGAGCCTGGGCCGCCTGGAGGACTGCGGCGGACGCCTCGCCACGCCCTGGGGCGAGGTGCGGGCCGAGCTCGCGCTGGACCTGACGGCCCGGCGGCTGGACCATGGGAAGCGCATGACGGACGACGCGGACGATGATGCGGTGATTGGGCCCTTGTGGGCCCTGGACCGCCCCACCTGGGAGCTGGCATGAAGGACATGGCCGATCTGCTGGTGCTGGGCGCGGGAATCGCCGGGTGCTCCGCGGCCCTGCGGGCGGCGGAGCAGGGCGTCACGGTGGTGCTGGTGGCCAAGGACGAGCTGGGCGGCAGCAACACGGCCTGGGCCCAGGGCGGCATCATCGGCCAGCCCCCGCCGGAGGAGGGCGATTCCCCCGATCTGCTGGCCGCGGACATCGAAGCGGCGGGCGCCGGCCTCTGCCGGCCCGAAGCGGTGCGCCAGCTGGCGGAGGAGGGGCCCAAGCTCTGCCGGAGCTTCCTCTGGGAGCGCCTGGGCGTGCCCTTCGACCTGGGGGCCAACGGAACGCCCGATCCCACGGCCGAGGCGGCCCACAGCGCCCGGCGCATCTACCACGCCAAGGATGCCACTGGCCTGGCCATCCAGACGGCCCTCAGCGAAGCGGTGCGGAAGCACCCCAACATCCGCGTGCGGGAGGGGCTCTGCCTGGTGGACCTCATCACCAGTCCCCACCACTGCATCAGCCCGGTGCGGGTCTACGAGCCCATCCGCGTCCACGGCGCCTTCCTCTTCGACCCCGCTACGGGTGGGGTGGAAGGGCTCCTGGCCCGCCGGACGCTGCTGGCCACCGGCGGGTTGGGCTACCTCTACCTGCACACCACGAACCCCTCCGGGGCGACAGGAGACGGCCTGGCGGCGGCCTACCGGGCCAGCGCCCGCATCGTGAACTGCGAGTACCTCCAGTTCCATCCCACGACCCTCTACGTCCCCGGCAAGCCCCGGACCCTGCTGACCGAGGCGCTGCGGGGCGAGGGCGCCCAGCTGCTGAACCGGAAGGGCGAGCGGTTCATGGCGAAGTACGCGCCGGATCAGCTGGAACTGGCACCCCGCGACGTGGTGAGCCGGGCCATCTTCCAGGAGATGGCGGTCAGCGGTGAGCCTTGCGCCTACCTGGACCTGGCCCCAGTGGCGGCGAAGCTGGACCTCGACGAACACTTCCCCACGGTCATGGCCGCGTGCCACGCCGAGGGCATCGATCCCCACCGGCAGCCCATTCCCGTGGTGCCCGCCGCCCACTACTTCTGCGGCGGCGTGCTCGTGGACCTCGAAGGCCGCACCAGCCTGCCGGGGCTCTTCGCGGCAGGCGAGGTGGCCTGTACCGGACTCCACGGCGCCAACCGCCTGGCCTCCACGAGCCTCCTGGAGGGCCTGGTCTGGGGCTTCCACGGCGCCGATGCTGCGGTGCGGGAGCTGCGGGAGACGGTGGATCCGGATCCCGGTGACCTGGCCTCCTGGCGCATGCCGGAGGAGCCGGTGGAGACCGACCCCCTGCTCATCGACCAGGACTGGCGCCTCATCCGGAGCACCCTCTGGAACTATGCGGGCATCGTCCGCAGCAGCGCCCGCCTGGAGCGGGCCAAGGCGGACCTGCACTACCTGGCCCACCGCATCGAGCGGTTCTACCACGAGGCGCCCCTGAGCCGGGAGCTGCTCGAGCTGCGCAGCGGCATCCTCTGCGCGCGGCTGATCCTCAATGCCGCCCTCCAGAATCCCGAAAGCCGGGGCTGCCATTACCGGGTGGATTGATCGCATCCTGCGGGACAATGGGGGCATGGTGCTGTCCGTCTTCGACCTCTTCCGCATCGGTATCGGGCCCAGCTCCTCGCACACCGTGGGGCCCATGCGCGCGGCCCGAAGCTTCGCGTTCGCGCTGGAGGCCGCGGGCCTGCTGGAGGCGACCGCCGCGGTGAGGGCCGAGCTGTTCGGCAGCCTGGGCGCTACGGGGAAGGGCCACGGCAGCGACAAGGCGGTGATCCTGGGCCTGCTCGGGGAGACGCCGGAAGGCGTGGATGTGGAGGCCGTGGAGGGCCGGTTGGCCCAGATCCGGGGTTCGGAGCGCCTGCGGCTTCTCGGCCGACGGGAGGTCGTCTTCCGCGAGGCCGACCACCTGCTCATGCTCCGGAAGAGCCTGCCCTTCCATCCCAACGGCCTCCGTTTCACGGCCCTCGATGCAGCCGGTGGGACGCTGCGGACCCAGGTCTACTACTCCGTGGGCGGCGGGTTCGTGGTCGAGGAGGGCGTTCCTGTCCAGGCGGCCGCGGGACCCGAGCCGCCTCATCCCTTCCACACGGGCAACGAGCTGCTGGCGCGTTGCCGCGAGTCGGGGCTCAGCGTCAGCCGACTCATGCTGGAGAACGAGCGGACCTGGCGTTCTGAGGCGGAGATCCGATCGGGCCTCCTGGAGATCTGGGGGGTGATGCAGGCCTGCGTGCGGCGGGGCTGCGCGACGGAAGGCCTGCTGCCCGGGGGGCTGAAGGTGATGCGCCGCGCCCCCTCGCTGTTCCGCCGGCTGACGGAGACTCCGGAGACGGGGTTGAAGGATCCCCTCACGGCCCTCGATTTCGTGAGCCTCTACGCCCTGGCGGTGAACGAGGAGAACGCCGCCGGGGGACGGGTGGTGACGGCCCCCACCAATGGCGCGGCGGGTATCATCCCCGCCGTGATGCACTATTACCGCCGCTTTGTGCCCGGGGCCACGGACGAGGGTGTGGAGCGCTTCCTGCTCACGGCCGGGGCCATCGGCGCCCTCTACAAAGAGAACGCCTCCATCAGTGGCGCCGAGGTGGGCTGCCAGGGCGAGGTGGGCGTGGCGTGCTCCATGGCGGCCGGGGCCCTGGCCGAGGTGCTGGGCGGCACGCCGGGCCAGGTGGAGAACGCCGCGGAGATCGGCATGGAGCACAACCTGGGCCTCACCTGCGATCCCATCGGCGGCCTGGTGCAGGTGCCCTGCATCGAGCGCAACGCCATGGCCAGCGTGAAGGCCATCAACGCCGCGCGCATGGCACTCTATGGGGATGGCCACCATTTCGTGAGCCTGGACAAGGTCATCAAGACCATGCGGGATACCGGCGCAGACATGAAGAGCAAGTACAAGGAGACCGCCCGGGGCGGCCTTGCCGTGAACGTGCTCGAGCTGCCGCTGGACTTCACCGTGAACCTGCCGGAGTGCTGATGCGACCACCTGCCGCCCTGCTGTTGCTGCTCCCCGCTCTCCTCTCGGCCCAGGCCGGGGGCCTGGACGCAGGGCGGCTCGATCCGGCCTGGTTCGGCCCCGGCGCCGCCTTCCAGCCATCGAAGACCCTGGGTTTCCAGTGGGTGAAGCCAGGCCTGGACCTGCGGGGCCGGACGATCCAGCTCATGGCCTGGGAGGCTCCCGCCTGGCTGCTGGGCAGGCGGGCCTCGCAGGACCAGGTCTTCCTGCAGCGGGTGGAGGGTTCCCTGCCGAAGGGGCTGGAACGGGGCCTCCGCCGTGGGCTGAAGGGGAGCCTTCCCGTGTCCTCCACCCACGGGGATGTCCGCCTCATCGCGCGCGTGGTGGATGCGGAGGGCCAGGCCGACAGCTACCTGGCCGTCGGCCGGTCCACCCTGTCCTTCGACCTCAAGCTCGTGGACGGGGCTACCGGTGAGCTGCTCGGCGCCTTCCACGACACCCTCGAGAGCCCGGGCGCAGACTATCTCCCCAGCCGCTTCGAGCGCTGGTGTCAGGAGCTGGGGCGGCTGCTCGCGGCCTCCGTGGCTCCGGCCGTGAAGCCCTCCCTGGTGGCGCCTGCGCTGCCGCCGCCCGCCGCCGCGCCCCCTGAGGCCCCGCTCTTCGACCTGGAGGGCGCCCTGCGCCGCCTCGAGGAACTCAAGCGCGACGGTCTCATCAGCGAAGCGGAATACCAGGCGCTGCGGAAGAAGGCGGTCGAGAAGGCCGGAACCCCTAGATAGGCCAGGCTCCCGCGCCCTCCCGCAGGAGGACGGGCTCCTCGCCGCTGAGGTCCAGGATGGTGCTGGGAGTACCCAGGGGCTGGCCGCAGTCCACCACCAGATCCAGGGCGTGACCCTGCTCTTCTTCGATCTCCCAGGCAGTGTTCAGCACCGGCTGGTCCGGCAGGGCGGCGCTGGTGGTGATGATGGGCTCGCCGAGCAGGGTCACCAGCGCATGGCAGAACGACTGGTCCGGGATGCGGAGGCCCACCACCTGCTTGTTCTGGAGGTAGCGCGGCACCTCGCGGCTGGCGGGCAGGAGGACCGTGTAGGGGCCCGGCAGCAGCTGCTTGAGGATGCGGAAGGTCGGCGTGTCCAGGTGGCGGGTGTAGCGGCAGAGCATCTCCATGTCCGAGCACAGGATCGACATGGGCTTCTTCGGATCGCGCCCCTTGATCTGGTGGATGCGGTCCACCGCCTTTTTGCGGGAGACGAGGCAGCCCAGCCCGAAGAGGGTGTCCGTGGGGTAGGCGATGACGCCATCCCGCCGCAGCAACTCCCCGATGCGCTCAAGATGGCGCAGCTGGGGCGTGTCGGGATGCAGCGTGAGGATCATGGCCCGTCCAGCTCGCGCCAGCGCGCCCGGCCCGCGGAGGGGTGGTCCTGGGGGCGCTGGAAGAACCGTTCCGCCAGGGCCGGGTCCAGGGCCGCGGCCACGCCGCTCCTGCCTCCCTGGAGGGCCAGCAGGGCCACCACCGTGAGGCTGTCGGTGATCTCGCCGGCCAGCACCCGGCGGAGGCAATCCTGGAAGGGCTCGCGATGGAGCAGCAGCTCTTCGTCGTCCTCGGCCTGGTGGCCGTCGAAGGGGCTGAGCCCCGTGGCGAGGAAGAGGAAGGCCTCTTCCTCGGTGGACGAATTGCTGGTGTGGAAGAAGGCGAGGGGTTCCCAGACCTGCGCGGCCAGGCCGGCCTCCTCCGCCAGCTCCCGGCGCATGGCCTCGAAGGGGCTCTCGGAGATGTCGCCGCCCCCCTCGGGGATCTCCCAGGAGTAGGCCTCCAGGGGGTAGCGCCACTGGCCCACGAGCACCACGCGGTCCTGGTCGTCCAGGGCCAGCACGCCGCAGGCGGTGCGGTGGAAGCCGCAGACGGCATAGCGGCCCTCGGCGCCCCGGCGGTGGCGGAACCGGTCCTCGCGGATGCGGATCCACGGCGAGTCGTACACGAACCGCCGATCGAGGACGGTGTAGGGATCCGGATGCTCAGGCCGGGGCAGGGGTTTCAGGTCCATTTTTTTAACATAACAAAATGCCCGCTTTCGCGGGCATTTTGCGGGGACGAAGGGCGGTCTATCGACGCAGGCCCAGGCGCTCGATCAGCGTGGCGTAGCGCTCCTTGCTCTTCTTCTTGAGGTAGTCGAGCAGGCGGCGGCGCTGGCCGACCATGATCATGAGACCGCGGCGGCTGTGGTAGTCCTTGGTGTGGGTCTTGAAGTGCTCGGTCAGGTCGTTGATGCGCTTGGTCAGGATCGCGACCTGGACCTCGGGCGAACCCGTATCCGACTCGTGCTGCTTGTAGTCGTCGATGATGATCTTCTTCTGTTCCACATTCAGGGCCATGTCGGCTCCTTTTCGGGGGATCGCCCGTCACCCGTTCCTCAGTCCCGTACCGAGGATGGGTCGAACTTGGAGGAGGCCAAGTGCCTTTTGATTTTCAACGACCATTTTCTTGCCGGCAACGCCGGCGAGAAAATGGTGCGGATAGAGGGACTCGAACCCCCACGTCTTGTGAACACTAGTACCTGAAACTAGCGCGTCTACCAATTCCGCCATATCCGCTTGAAAGAACATGCCGGGTCCCGCGGGTTCCGGATGTGCCGAACTCCAAGCCTAGCGCGGGTTGCAGATTGAAGCAACAGGGATTCTCACCACTCGCGGTAGGGGATGCCGTTCATGCCCCGGCCCGGGGAGAGGCTGTAGACATCGTAGACGTGGCCACCCCCCCAGCTGGTGCTGTTGGCGTCGTCGCTGGAGCTCCGGAGGCCCCACTCGGCCTTGCCGGTGAGAGGGTCCACCGGGATCCGGCGGAGGAAGCGCACCTTGCGGCTGATGGACCCGGCGGCGGGCACACCCTCCACCAGGACCTCGAGGCTTTCGGGATAGAAGTTCGCTTCCGCAGGCGGGGCCTTGATCTTCTGCTGCTCGGCCTGCTTCTTATAGTCGTCGATGGCCTGGCGCATCTCGCGGAGGTCCCGGCGCAGTTCCAGCTCCTGCTGGCGCTTGAGGCCGTTGCGGGCGAGGGGCACCGTCACGGAGGCGAGGATCAGCAGCACGGTGGCCGTGACCACCAGTTCGAGCAGGGTGAATCCGCTCTGGCGGCTCACTGCACCGTCACGAGGGCGTTGGACCAGCGCCCGGAGATCGGGTTGGTGCCGGCCAGGAACTGTCCGCTCTGGATGAGCACGGGCGCGTTGCCGGCGGTGAGGCCCGTCAGGTCGAGGGTGGCCAGGAGGCCGCTGTCCACCTCGGCGCTGTTGCGCTTGAAGACGAGCTTCAGCGTGCCGTCCTTCCCGGGGAACTGCTCCAGGTTGCCGCCTTCGGTGGTGATGAAATCACCGGGCGTCACGGAGCCGAGCTTGAGGCCGGCGGGGAGGCGGAGCTCCACCGTGCCCGAGCTGAGTCCCTTGCCTCCGCTGACGGTGAGGCTGATCTGGACCCGCTCGCCGACCTTGATTTCCGAGGCCACGGGGGTCATGAAGATCACCAGGTCCGAGGCCGCGGGGGGGCGCTGGTCATCGGCGGGCCCTTCAGGCTTCTTCTCCTGGATGGCGTCCGAGGGGGCGGGGACGGGGGGGACCGGGGCCGCGGGTGTGGGCCCAGGCGTGGCTGCCGGTGCGGTCGGGGCCGGCTGCTGCGCGGCAGCGGCGGACCCGGGGGCGGGCGCCTTCGCGGCCTTGGGGGTGAACTGCCCGGATTGCGAGGCGGCCTCGTCGGGGTTGAAGGGGGCCCAGTCCTGCTCGGTAAGCACGGGCTTCCGCACCAGGACGGCCCGGATGGTGAGGATGACGTCGGTCTTGGCCTTGCTGTTGCGGGTGTTCCCGGTCAGCCGCCCGATGAGGGGGATGTCGGCGAGGCCCCAGATGCCCTGGAGGCTCTTCTGCTCCTCGTCCTTCAGCAGGCCGCCGAAGATGGCCGTCTCGCCGTCGCGCAGGCGGGCGGAGGTGATGATCTCCCGCTTCCCGAGGTCGGGCCGGCCCGGCGTGGAGCCGGACTTCAGGGTGGTGACGAGGCTGTTGATCTTGAGGGTGATCTCGCCGTTGTGGTGGACGCGTGGCTCCACCTTGATCTTCACGCCCACATCCTCGTAGGAGAACGAGGTCTGGCCCACGCCACCCAGGAGCGAGGAGGCGGAGGCGGTGCCGGTCGTGCCCGTGGTGGGCAGGGACAGCTGGCTCTGCGTGGTGGAGATCTTCTCGCCGATGTTCACTTCGCCGGTCTCGCCGGAGAGCACGCGGACATTGGGGCTGGCCACCAGGCGGGCGTCGCCGTTGCCCTTGAGGAAGTCCAGGGCGAGGTTGGGGAAGAGCACGCGGATGTCGGCCGTGTGGATCTTGGTGAAGCCCGAGTTCGTGTTCAGGCCCGACGTGTTGTTCACCGTGGTGGCCCCCATGCGGAAGGTGCCGGAGGTGTCGGAGGCGTTGATCACCGGGAGCAGGCCCACCTGCTCGAGGCTGTTCTCCGTGACCTCCATCAGTTCCATGTAGACCATGACCTCGGCCTTGGCCTTGTCGAGGCTGCGGATCACCTGGTCCACCACGGCCAGCTCCAGGGGCTTGGCCTTCACGATGATGGCGTTGATGCGCTTGTCCGTGAACACCCGCAGCTGGGGATTGAGGGTGGTGAGGGTGGAGCGCAGTTCCGTGGGGTCGGCGTTGGACAGGTAGTAGGTCTTGAGGAGCTGGTTCTCGTACAGGTCGCGGTTCTGGGGGGTGGCCTTGAAGACCATGATGGTGTTCTTGTCGATGACCTTGTAGAACAGGTCGTTCTGCAGCATCAGGGTGTCCAGGATGCGCTGGAAGGGCAGCCCCCGCAGATCGATGGAGATGGTCTGATCCTGGAAGGACGAGTGCGCGATGATGTTCACCCCGGAAGCCCGGCTCAGAGTGGCGAAGATCTCGCGCAGGCTGGTGCGGCGGCTGAAGTTGAGATCCATGCCCTCGATGGACCGCGGGTTCAGCTGGACGGGGTTTACGGTGTCGGCCTTGGCCTTCATCAGCTCAAGGTCATCGGCGGCATCGACCTCGGCCCTGTTCCTGGCGGCCTTCTCTTCCAGTCGGATCAGCCAGTCCTGGGCGATCTGGTTGTCGGGGTCCAGCACCAGGGCCTTCCGGACTTCCATCAGCTCCGTGTCGCTCTTCCCGCGCTGCTCGGCCTGCCGGGCGAGGGAGAGATGCCCCTCGGCGGCCCGCTGGGAGGCGCGCTTGATGCCGATGCGCGCCTTGGTGTTCGACGGATCGCGGCGCAGAACCTCGCGGTAGGAGGCCACGGCGTCGTCGTAGCGGCCCTCGTCGTAGGCCCGGTTGGCCTTGTGCAGGCTGCAGCCAAGGGCCAGGAGCAGGACCGCGGCGACGGCGATGAGGTTGCGGGCGGGGGCGAAGGAGGAGAGCGGCATCGGAGGCATCCTTCGGATCAGAATTGATTGACGGGCGCGCCGCCGGAGGCCTCGCGGACCTCCAGGACCATCCGCAGGTCTGGGTACTTGGTGTTCTGGAATTCGGCGCGGGTCTCGAGGATGGACACGAGCTTCCAGCGCTCCCGGAGGAGGGTCCCCTGGACCAGGGTCACGGGCTCCTCGCCCTTCATGAAGGCGCCGACCAGGCCCGCGGGGTTCCCCTTGAAGAAGCCCAGGTAGCGCAGATCCTGGGGCCTTCCCGCGAATTCCGCGGCCTTCTCCTGGGCCAGGCGCTGGCGCTCCAGCTCCTCCGCCGTCGGGGGCGGCGGCGGCGGGGGCGGCTTGACGGGCTTGGGAGGGGGTGGCGGCGCCTCGAAGAGGAAGAGATCGCGCTTCACCTTGGCGCCTGGCGGCAGCTCTCCGGCGCGGTCCAGGGCGGCCAGATCCGGGAGTTTACGCAGGCCCACCAGCTGGCGTGGATCCAGGCTGGTGCCGCTTCCCGCCGCAGAGGCGCGCTTCGTGCGCGGAGTCTCCGGCGCGAGGAAGGTATAGAGCGCATAGGCCAGGACCAGGGCGAAGGCCAGGAGGGCCGCCTGGGTCCGGCGGTTGCCGCGGAGTTCCTGGAGCATCGCCTGGAAGTCGAAGGCGCGGGTCGGGGTGCTCATGCCTCCTCCTCGCGTTCCGGGCCACCGGCCTTGCGGAAGGCCCGGAGCACGATGTCGAGCCGGGCGCCTTCCGGACTCTCCTCCAGGCGGCCGTCCCGCACGGCGAAGGGCAGGCCGGAGCCCTCGAGCTCGAGCATGAAGGCCTTGTGGCTGGCGTAGACGCCGACGGCCACGAATTCCACATCCACGGCCTCCAGGTCAGAACCGCGGGTGCCTTCCCGGCTGGGCAGGCCGTACTTCACCGTCAGGAGGCGGAGTCCGTGCTTCTTGGCGAGCTCATGCAGAGTCTTGCTGAGGCTCCACTGCAGCTCTCCGGCGGAGCCGCGCGGCAGGCGGGCCTCCAGGTTCTCGAGCGTGTCCCGGCCCCGCCGGATGCGGTCGGCCAGCTGCTGGAGCTCCTGGAGCTGCTGCACCTGCTGGTTCCGGTTGCGCTCGGCCTCCTGCTTGGCCTTCAGCTTCTGGGCCAGCTGCTGGGAGGCATCCGGGAGCAGGAAGAAGGCCACGCCGAGGCCCAGGATCAGGCCCAGGGCGCCCAGCGCCAGGCGGAGACGGCTTGCGCGGAGGGGGCTGCTCATCGGGGGGGCCTCCTCGAATAGCGCGAGCCCCTGGGTGCGCGTACTTCCTCCTCCTCACCGGGGGCGGGGGCGGGACGGGCCTGGGCTCCATCCCTGCCACCGGGGGTCGGGGCCGGGGTCGGGGGGACCGGTGGCGGGAGCGGGCGGGGGGAACTGGAGGCCGGGGCAGGCGCCGGGGCCGGCCGGGGGGCGGCGGGAATGGGCCTGGCCACCGGTGACGCCGTCGGTGCGGGGCCGGTCTTCACGGCCCGCACCTCGAACGGCGGGGGGACGGCGGCGGCGGGCAGGTTCAGCTCGAAGTCCCAGCCGCCGCCCTGGCGCTCGGCTTCGCGCTCCAGGATCACACCGGCGAAGACCGGGGCCGTGCGGAGGGCGTCCACGAAGGCGGCCTCCGCCTCCCGGCTCTGGGCCTCGCCCTTGAGCTTCATCATCACCTGCTGGCCATTGCCGCGGGTCCGCTGGAGCCCCTTCAGCCGCATGCCGGGCGCCATGCACTGCTCGAGCTCCGCGGTGACGCGTGACCAGGGCAGGCTCCGCTCCTGGAGGATGCGCTCGGCCAACTTCCACCGGGCCTGCTCGCGAGTGGCGTCCATGCCCTGGAGCGAACTCTGGATCTGCGCTTCCGAGCGGGCGGCCCGCCGGGTCTCCTCCGTCAGGTTCACGGCATCGCGCCCGGCCCGGCCCGCCTGATGGTAGGCCCGCCAGGTGAGGCCCAGGGCGCCGAGCAGGAAGACCGCGCCCAGGCCGAGGGCGGCCCAGCCGAGGATCCGGTGGTGCTGGCGCCAGAGGCTGGGACGGGGGGCCAGGTTGAGGTGGAGGGCAGGAACGGCCATCAGGGCGTCTCCACCAGCGCGAAGCGGTCATCCAGGATGCGCACCGGAAGGCCCGCCTCCGGCCAGGCCGGAGCGCCCCAGATCGCCAGGCTCTGCGGGGTCCGGGATTCCCGCTGGAGGAAGGCGGCGCTGGGGGTGATGCGCTCCTCGTTCCAGCCCTGGGGATCCAGGGGTTCGGACCACTGGCGGAGCAGGCAGAGGGTCCGGCCCCAGGCCACAAGGGTGCCGGCATAGCGGCCCTGGCCGGCGGGGCTGAGAGACAGGAGCATGCCCGGCAGGTTCAGGTTCGGGGCCAGCAGGTTGTAGAGGTGCAGCCAGCGCGGGGTGAGGGCATGGAGGTTCCGGTCCAGGCGCAGGCCCAGCTGGAGCAGGGTCTCCCGGAGCTCCTCGCGGATGCCGGCGGCGAGCCAGGTTCCGGGCTCGATCTCCAGGGCCTGGACGAAGTGGGGCTCCTCGAGGGCGAGGGATTGCGTAAAGCGCCAGCGGAAGAAGGCCTCCTGGGCTTCGGCGCCCTTGGGAAGCTCCGTGAGGTCCCGCAGCAGGATGGAGGGCGTCCAGAGGTCATCCAGCACCCAGCGCGTGGGTCCCTGGGGCAGGGCGGCCAGGGCCTGGGCCAGCTGATCCTCGGTGGCGGGGCCTGCGAGCGTGCGGCGGTGGGTTCCCGCGTGGAGGCGGTGGGCTTCGAGCCACACCAAAGAGGCCACCGGGGTCTGGAGGAACGGCAGCCTCATGGCATCCACCCTCTGGCGGCCGCCGCCCGGTCTGGGCAGGCCGCCCCCGGCCGGGCATCCATCGCCGGGTCGCACAGGGGGAGGCTGGGGGAATGCACAGGCGACTCCTGGCAGGACAGGGGAAGGAATCGAGTCTACCGGGCCTCCACCGGATTCCCAAGAGGACGGAGGTCACGCTTGGTGTGGAATGATGGAGGCAGATGTTCCCCACCACCCCCCCCGGAGCGCTGATCACGTGCGCCTGATCTCCCTCGAACTCCACGGATTCAAGTCCTTCGCCGATGCCCAGAAGCTCAGCTTTCCCGGCGGCATGACGGCGGTCGTGGGGCCCAACGGCTGCGGGAAATCCAACATCTCCGACAGCCTCGCCTGGGTGCTGGGCGAGCAGCGGGCCTCCATGCTGCGCGGCGCGGAGATGGCCGACGTGATCTTCGCGGGGACCGCGCAGCGGCGGCCCACGGGCTTGGCCGAGGTGAAGCTGGTCCTCGACATGCCCGATCCTGCCCTGCCGGGTTCCACCCGCGAGGTGACCATCTCGCGGCGGCTCTACCGCGATACCGGCAGCGAGTACCGCATCAACGGCCGGGAGGCCCGCCTCAAGGATGTGCAGGACCTCCTGCTGGACACGGGCATGGGCACCCGCGCCTACAGCTTCATCCAGCAGGGGCAGATCGACCTGATCCTCAGCAGCAAGCCCAAGGACCGGCGCCTCCTGCTGGAGGAGGCCGCGGGCATCACCCGCTACAAGCTCCGCCGCGCCGACGCGGAGAAGCGCCTGGAGGAGACCCGGGCCAACCTCCAGCGGCTGGACGACATCCTCTACGAGCTGAACAAGCAGATGGACTCGCTCCGCCGGCAGGCCGCCCGGGCCCGCAAGGCCAGGGAACTGGACACGGAGATCAAGGCCACCCAGCGGGTGCTGCTGGCCGGGAAGGCCGTGGAGCTGGAGGAGGCCAAGCAGCGGATCCTGGATGACCTGGACCGGGTCGAACGGCGGGTGGCCGAGCTCACCGCGCAGGTATCCGAGAAGGCGTCGGAGGTCGAGGCCCAGCGCCTGTCGGTGGACGAGCAGCAGCAGGCCCAGGCCAAGCGCGCGAGCGCCATGCTCGGCTTGGATCAGCGCCTGCAGCTGGCCGACCAGGAGCGCAGCTTCCAGGAGGACCGGCGGACCGAGGCGCGGGACCAGCGCGGCCGCCTGGAGGAGCACATCCAGATGCTGGTGGCGCGGCTGGCCGAATCCGGCGACTCCTTCACGACCCTCGAAGCCCAGCTGAAGGGCGCCGGCGAGCGGCTCGCCCAGCAGGAGGCCGGGCTGGCCAAGGCCGAAGAGGCTGTAGCCCTGGCCCAGGGTGCCCTCCGCCACGCGGAAGCGGATCTCCATGCCCTGCGGGAGCGGAAGGCCGACTCCCAGAGGGAGGCCCTCGCCCGCCAGAAACAGCGCATCGGGCTGCAGACCCAGGTCGCCCAGCTGGAGGGCCGGCTGGACACCCTCAATCACGAGGAATCCGTCCGTGCCCCGCGCTTGGAGAGCCTCGAGGCCGAGGCCGGCCAGGTGGAGCGTACCCTGGAAGGCCTGCTGTCCCAGCTTGAGCAGGCCGAGGAGGCGGCGCTGGATCAGCGCCGCCGGGCCGAGCAGCTGGAGGAGGCCCAGCGGACCCTGGCCCAGGATCACCACCGGGCCGAGGCCGAGCTGGACGCCGCGGAGCGCCGCCTGCGGCAGATCTCCGACCTGCTGGCCAAGAGCTTCGGCGAGGCCGAGCTCCAGAAGGGCCTCACCTGGCTGCGCGAGCAGGGCGTCCGCCCCCAGACCCTGGTGGACCTGCTCACAGTGGATGAGGCCCTGCGACCGGACCTCGAGCGCCTGCTGGGCAGCTGGCTCCAGGTCCTGGCCGCCGACGAAGCGCTGACGGGCCGCGCCGCCGGCGCTCCTGGCCACCTGCTGCTGGCCCTGGAATCCCAGGCCACACTCCCGCCCATTCCTGCAGGCTGCGAAGCCCTGCGCGACCACCTCCGGTGGACCGGCCCGGACCGCCCCCTCGGGGGCCTGCTGGACCGGGCCTTCCACTGTTCGGACGAGGCCCTGCCCGCCCTGGCCCTCGCCCACCCGGATCTGGCCTTCGTGTCCCCGGCCTTCGTGCGCCTGCCCTTCGGTCCCGTGCAGCTGGGCGTGTCCGCGCCCGCGGCCTCGCCCCTGAAGCTGCGGGCCGAGCAGGAGGAGGCCAAGGCCACCCGCGAGGCCCTCCTCGACCGGATCGAGGACCTGGAGGCCCGGCGGGGCAAGGGCGGGGATGACAGTCGGGCCGCCCGGGAGCGGTCCCTGGAGATCGATGAGGACCTGCGCGCCCTGCGCCGGCGCGCCGACACGCTGAAGTCGCAGCGGACCTCGCTGCAGAGCCAGCTGGCGGAGATCCGGGCCGCCAGCGAGCGGGCCGACGCCCTCTGGGAGCAGATCGAGGCCGAGATCAAGGGGCTCCAGGGCCAGCTCCGGGAGCTGGAGGCCCATCCGGAGGAGGCCAACGACACCGCCCTGGAGGAGGCCATCCAGCAGGCGGAGACCCTGGTCCGCGAGGCCCGGCACCGGCTGGATGAGCGCCGCGACCAGCGCATGGAGGCCGCGCGCAGCCGGGACGCCGTCTGGGCCGAACGGGACGGCCACGAGCGGCACCTCCAGCTGGCCCAGCGGGGTCGCTTCGACCTAGAGGCGGAGCGGCAACGCCTGGAAGTGGAGGCCGCCGAGCAGACCAGCCGGATGGAGACCTGTACCCGCCGCCTCGCCGAGCTGGAATCGGAATCCCAGAACCTGTTGAAGGACCGCGAGGGCATCCAGGCTCAGGCCCAGGAGGCCCAGCCCAGGCTGGAGCTGGCTCAGGAGACCCTCCGGGTGCAGGAACGGGCCGCCCGCGAGTTCCAGGAGGCCCTGGAGAATGCCCGGGCCCAGCACCAGGAGGTGCTCATCCACGGCGCCCAGGTGCAGGGCAGCCAGGAGGCCCTGGCCAAGGAAGTCGAGCTGGCGCTGGGGCTCGACATCCCCGCCTTCCTGGCCGGCATCAGCGACGCCGAGCGGGAGGCCTGGTCCGAAGGGGAGCTGGTCCACCAGACCCGCCTGAACGAGCTTCAGGGCCGGCGCATGGACCTGGGCGGGGTGAATCCCCTGGCCATCCAGGAGCTGGAGGAGGCGGAAACCCGCATGGCCTTCATGAACGAGCAGCGGGCGGACGTCACCGCCGCCATCGGCAACCTGGAGTCCACCATCCAGGAGATCAACGCGACCAGCGAGGAGCGGTTCCGCGAGGCCTTCGACTTCGTGAACAACCGCTTCCAGGAGGTCTTCCGCGAGGCCTTCGGGGGCGGCCAGGCCCAGCTGAGCCTGGAGGATCCCAAGAACCTGCTGGAGTGCGGCATCGAGATCACGGCCCAGCCGCCTGGCAAGACCGCCAAGGCCCTCACCCTGCTCAGTGGCGGCGAGAAGGCCCTGACGGCCATCTCCCTCCTCTTCGCCATCTTCCACTTCAAGCCCAGCCCCTTTTGCGTGCTGGACGAGGTGGACGCGCCCCTCGACGAGGCCAACGTGGGCCGGTTCGCCGCCATGGTGCAGAAGATGAAGGCCGATACGCAGTTCATCGTCATCACCCACCAGAAGCCCACCATGGTGGCGGCGGACACCCTCTACGGCGTGACCATGGAGGAGGCGGGCTGTTCGCGCCTGGTGAGCGTCCAGCTCCGGGAGGCCGAGGCCCTGGTGTGACGGAATGGGTGGTGGAAGGTGTTTTCGCCCCCCGCTTCGCGCACGGAAAGGGGACTCGTCCTGTCAATGCGAAAGAAAGCGTAAATTGTGGAAAACCCTGTCCCGAAGCTGATCGGCAGATCCCGCAAACGCTTTCAATATAAAGATTGATATGATTTGATTTTGATTGACGACACAGGTGATTAAAAGACTCGGGAAGTCTGTCTCGCGACTGGATTTAGCCCCACCGCAAGGGATCAATCCACAGGCTTTTCCACAGGCCCCGGGTTGCGGTTTGTAACTATCTGGTAACGCTGGGGTGACGGGAGCGTTCAGCCTTCCATCTCGGCCGCGAGGAACTCCGGTCGCAGCCACTCACGGAGGGTCTCCTCCCCCACGCCGAGCTTGGTGAGATGCTCGGTGGCCATCTTCATGCTCTGGCCTGCATCGCGGCAGATGAGCAGCCGCTGCTTCCAGGCTTCCAGGGCGCGGCTCCGCAGCTCGGGTTCGCCCTGGTCCATGCGCTTCTCGAGCACGAATCCCAGATTGTTCGCCGCCTTGCGGTGGCTGGGCTCCAGGGCCAGGGCCTTCTCGTAGGCCTCCGTGGCCTCCTGGAGGCGTCCCGCCACTTCCAGTGCCACGCCCCGGGCGTTCCACACGTCGGAATCGTCGGGGGCCAGGGTCATGGCCTGGTCCACCATGCCCATCTGATCCTCGCAGCGGTTGGCGAAGCGGTACACCTCGGAGAGGCCCAGGTAGGCGCTGTACTCGCTGGGGTCGTTCTCCAGGGCCTGGAGGAAGGCCTGCTCCGCGGCGGGTCCCTGCCGTGTCTCGAGGAGCGCGTAGCCCAGCTGGACCTGGAGGTCCGCGGCATCGGGCTCGCGCATGAGGGCCTCCCGGTAGCAGCGGAGGGCGTCGTCCCACCGGCATTCCTCGCGGGCCATGTCGCCCAGGGCCGCCCAGGGGTTCGACGCGTCGGGATCGGTTTCCGTGGCGAGGCTGAAGTAGGAGACGGCGCCTTCCCGGTCGCCCATGTCGCGCTTCAGCTCACCCAGGAGGGCCTGGGCCTCGGCCAGCACCGGCGCTGGCGGGGCAAGCAGCATCAGCGTGTGGAGCTGCCCCTGGGCCAGTTCCAGGTGGCCCTGCTCGCTGAAGATCTCCGCGAGGATGAAGTAGCTGGCGGGGTCGCACACATGCAGACTGCGGGCCCGCTGGATGCAGCGCAGGCCCTCGGCGAGTTCGCCGCGTTTCAGCAGCATCTCGCCCAGGGCATGCCAGCCCCAGTAGTACGAGCCGTCCGTCTGGAGGGCCGCCACCAGCTGGGCTTCGGCCCCGGTCCAGTCGGCGAGCTGGTCCATGGCGATGGCGAGCAGGCGCAGGGTGCGCGGATCCTTGGGTCGCAGGCTCAGGGCCTTCAGCAGCCAGGCCTTGGCCTCGGCGGGGTGGCCGCGGTGGAGCTGCACGAGGCCCGCCAGCTCCAGGGCCTTGGGGTCCTGCCCATCCACGGCGAGCGCCTGCTGGAGGGCGAGCTCCGCGCCATCCATGTCCTGGAGGAGGAGGCGCAGGTAGCCCAGGTTGCGCAGGTGACCGCCGAGTTCCGGATGTTCGTCGCGGAGCGACTCGAGCTGCCCCAGCAGCTCCAGGCCCTCCTCCTCTCCGGTGTTGTCGCTGAAGCAGAGCAGGCGCTCGAACCAGGCCTCCGCGTGCGAGCGGTCCTCGACCAGCAGCTGGTCGAGGATCTCCTGGGCCTCGGCGTGGCGGGCACGTCCGTTGAACGCGCGGGCCAGCTTCAGGCGGTCTTCAAAGGAAGTCCCGGCGGCGGCCTTGAGGGCCGTCAGGTCGGGGTCCAGCAGCTTGATCCAGGGTCGTACCATGAGGTGCCTCGTGAGGGAGTCCAGGGTATCACCGGGATGGAGCCAGCGCCGCGGCGAGTCCCTCACAAAGCAGGTGCGCCATGGCCTCGCGCGTCTCCACCGTCGCGGACCCGAGGTGGGGCAGCAGGACCGCGCGGGGTGCCTTCGGCCAGCGCGGATTGATTCGCGGTTCCCCTTCATAGACATCCAGTCCCACGCCGCCGAGACGGCCCGACTCCAGCAGGTCGATGGCGGCGTTCTCGTCCATGATGCCGCCGCGGGCGGTGTTGATGATCACGGCGCCTTCGGGCAGCTGCTCCAGCGCGGCGCGGCCGAGCATGCCGCGGGTCTGGTCCGTGAGCGGGCAGTGGAGCGACAGGACGGCACTGCGGGGGAGCAGGTCCGCCAGGGGCAGGCGGGGTGCGCCTCCCGCGCCGTAGTCCACGTCGCCGCCGCGGCCCTCGCGGTCCCAGAAGAGGGGCGTCATGCCCAGGGCCTGGGCGCGGCGGGCGAAGGCCTGGCCGATGGGGCCGCTGCCGAGGATGCCGCAGAACTTGCCTGCCAGGCCCGGTCCCAGCAGCTGGTCGGGCGCCCAGCCCTGCCACTGGCCGGAGCGCACCAGGGCCTCGCCTTCCGCCACGCGGCGCGTCACCGCCATGAGGAGGGCCAGGGCGATGTCCGCCGTGGCGTCCGTCAGCACGCCGGGCGTGTTCACCACGGCGATGCCGCGGGCCTGGCAGGCCTTCCCGGGCAGGTGGTTCACGCCCACAGAGTAGGTGCCGATGGCCTTCAGCTTCGGCGCGGCGTCCAGGTCCGCCTCCGTGATGGGTTCGGACAGCATCACCACCAGGGCCTCGGCCTCGGGCAGGGCGGCGTTCCATTCGGGCGAGCGGAAGGCGGCCAGGCGGAGGTCCGGAAAGCGGGCGCCAAGCTCGGCCAGGGCGGGGCCGACGAGGGGGGAGGTGGAGAGGATACGCGTGCTCATCGCTGCAGGGCCTTCAAAGCAAGGCGGATGGCCTCCGCCAGGGGCGGCTTCGAGGCGCGGAGATCAGCCACCACCGGCAGCACCGCATCCTCCTTGAAGCCAAGATTCGTCATGGCCGAGCGCAGGCTCTCCTCCCAGGGGTCGCCCGAGGCAGTTCCCGCGAGGCCGTCCAGCCCCGAGAGGCCGCCCATCTTCTCCGACAGCTCGAAGCACATCTTCTCGGCGGTCTTCTTCCCCACACCGGGAATGCGGGTGAGGGTCTTCACGTCCCGGCCCCGGATCGCGCGCACCAGGTCCTCGAGGTTCAGGGCGCCCAGGGCGGCCAGGGCCAGTTTGGGCCCCACGCCATCCACCTTCACCAGCAGCCGGTAGAGCTCCCGCTCCTGCGCGGAGGAGAAGCCCAGCAGGGCGATCTCGTTCTCGCGCACCAGCAGTTCCGTATGCAGCAGCACCTGGGCGCCCACCTCCGGCAGCAGGCCGTAAGTGGAGAGGCTGATGGCCGCGGCGTAGCCCACCCCGCCACACTCGACGAGGGCCAGGTTCGGCAGCTTCTGGATGAGTTCCCCGCGCAGGCGTCCGATCATCCTTCGAGGATACCGGAAGAGCGGCCCTCGCCTGGCCCGCTAGAGCCAGTAGCGGACGAGGGAATCCAGCAGCCGCCCGACCACGTCCTGGTTGCGGCGGTTCCGTTCCGCCCGGCCGGGCAGTTCCGGATAGGCCGGGGTCGGGTCGTGGAGGGTCCGGCCGACGTCCGCGCCCAGGAGGTGCTGCCAGCGATCCAGCCAGTCCTGCGGGAGGGCTTCGGGGATGGGGAGATCCATCAGGGTGAGGTAGAGGATTGTCCAGACGCGGGCCACCACCTGGGCCTCATAGCCGCCGCCCAGCGTGACGAGTACCCGGCCCTGGGTGTGAGCTTCGGCCAGGTCGAGGATCCGGCGGTGAAGCGCCTGGAAGGTCTGCGTGGTCAGGGCCAGGTCGCCGAGGGGGTCGGCGAAGTGTGCGTCCGCGCCCGCCTGCACCACCAGGATGTGGGGCGAGAACTCGGCCAGGGCCCGGGGCACCACGGCCTCGAAGGCCTCCAGGTAGCTCTCGGCCTCTGTGAAGGGCTCCAGGGGGACGTTCACGCTCAGGCCTCGCGCGGGGCCGGTGCCCAGCTCCTGGATGTGGCCGGTGCCGGGGTAGAGGTAGTGCCCGGTCTCGTGGAGGCTGATGGTCAGCACCCGGTCATTGCCGTAGAACAGGCTCTGGACGCCATCCCCGTGATGGAGGTCGATGTCCAGGTAGGCCACGCGCCAGCCGTGGTCCACGCAGGCCTGGATGGCCACGGCCAGGTCGTTGTACATGCAGAAGCCGGCGGCGCGGTCCTTCTGGGCATGGTGCAGCCCGCCGCCCAGCTGGAGCACGCGGGTCTCGGTTCCCGCCATCAGCAGGCGTGCGCCGTGGAGGGTGCCGCCCACCAGCCAGCGGGCCGCGAGGTCCATGCCCGGAAAGACGGGATTGTCCGGAGTGCCCAGGCCGAACTGCTCGGCCTCCGGGCGGGTCTCGCCACGGTCCAGGGCCTCCACCATCGCGACGAAGGCCTCGTCGTGGACAGACAGGATCTCCTCCCGGGTCGCCGCCGGGGCCGCGATGGGCGAGGTCGGGTGTCCCAGGGAGTGGATCAGGTCCAGGAGCATGCTCAGCCGCGCCGGCGTGAAGGGATGCTCCGGCCCGAAGTCGTACCCGGCGTATTCCGGGCGGTAGATCAGTGCTGCCATGGCTTGGGCGGCGGCCACAGGACCGTGAACTCGGCCGTCCGCAGTTCCTCCGCCAGGGGGCGGATCTGGTTGGAGGCGACCCTGAGCACCGTGCGGACCGCCTCGGGCGAGGGGTAGGTGAGGATGGAGTGGATGTTGACGTGGCGATCGGCGAGGAAGGCCGTGAGCCGGGCCAGCTCGCCCGGCCGGTCCGCGAGGGCCACCTCGAGCCGGGAGGAGGGCTTGGTCACGCCCGTGAGGATCATGAGGGCGTCCAGCAGGTCCATGCCGGTGAGGATGCCCACCAGCTCACCGCCGTCCACCACCGGCAGGCAGCCGATCTTGTGCTCGCGCATGATCCGCGCCGCATCTTCCACCGGATCGAGGGGATCGGCCGTCAGGGGTGGGCTGCTCATGGCGCCGGAGACGGGATCCTCCGCGGTGCGCGCCGTGTGGCAGAGGTTGCTGGTGGCGAAGCGGAGGTCCCGGTCCGTGAGGACTCCCACCAGGCGCCCCCGGTCCACCACGGGAAGGTGGCGGAAGCCGTGGGCCTGGAGCAGCTCATGGGCCTCCCCGATGGTGGCCTCCACGCCAACCACCGTCACCGGACTGCGCATCATCTCCTTCACCAGCATGGCGGTCTCCTTGGGCTCAGGGTTTGCGGAAGCCGACCTGGGTGAAGGTCAGGCGCAGGTCGGGCTGCAGGGGCAGGGGACTGAGGGCGCCGGTCTCGCCGTGGACGGCGACCTGGGCCTCCAGGGTGCAGAGCCAGGGCAGCTCCTCCACCAGCTGGGTCAGGCGGCCGAGGGTCTCTCCCAGCCCGCTGGTGGGGAGCAGGTGCATCCGCTCGAGGACGTCGGCGATGTCCAGGTCCGTGAGCGGCGTGATGCGGAGGATGGATCCCACGCCCTGGCGGTGGAAGCGCCAGATGGGTCCGAAATCGGGGTCGGCCGTCAGGTTGAGCGTCACCCTCGGGCCCTTCCGTTCTGCGGGTTCCGGGAGCGTCGTGACGGGCACGCCGAAGAACCCCACGAGCTCCCTGGCCTGGGCCGGCGAGAAGATCGAGTGGGCGGAGTCGGGCAGCTTCTCGACATGCTGCTCCACGCGGCGCCGGGCCTCCCCGGCGTTGATGTCCGAGTAGCCCAGGAACCGGCCGGGGGGCTGTCTCCGGAAGTGGGCGTACTGGACCACCTTGGAGAGCGCCAGGGCGGCGGATTCCGGGAAGCGGTAGGAGGGGAAGATCCGGTGCGTGCCTGTGCTTTCGCCCCGGGTGGCCGAACCCACGGGCACGGCGCCGCTCACGCCCATGAGGGAGAGCAGGGTCGGTTTGGCGATGCCCGTGGTCTGCTCGGCGCGCACCGCGGCCCGCCGGATGGCCCGGGCCACCAGGGCCGGGTCGCAGTCCCCCAGGCAGGCGAAGGAGGCGATGAGGGCGTCGACCTCAGGATGCTCGAGGGCTTCCCGGCAGGCCTGCTCGTAGTGCTCGGGGGTGGCCATGGCATGCAGGTCCACCACGCCGGGGCCGGCGATCCGCATGCCGTGGGACTCGCAGGCATCCGCGCAGATGGTCGCGACCCCGCCGGAGTTGCTGACGATGGCCACGCGGTCCCCCCGGGGCAGGGGCTGGTGGGACAGCAGCAGCGCGATGTCGAACAGATCCTCCAGGGTGTCTGCCCGGATGACGCCGGCCTGGTGGAAGAGGGCCTCCACCTCGGCGTCGTTCTGGGGGCTCGCCGCGATGTGGGCCTGGGCCACGCGGCGGCCGGCGTGGCTCCGGGCGCTCTTCACGCAGAGGACCGGCTTGCGGTGGGAGATGCGGCGGGCCAGCCGGGCGAAGCGGCGGGGATTCCCGAAGGTCTCCAGGTAGAGCAGGGCCAGGTCGGTGTCCGGATCCTCCTCCCAGTACTGGAGCAGGTCGTTGCCCGAGACATCGGCCCGGTTCCCGGCCGAGACGAAGGAGGAGAAGCCCAGCCCCCGCTCGGCGGCGTACTGCAGGATCACCACGCCCAGGGCCGCGGAGTGGCTGAAGAACCCCACCCGGCCTCGGGGGGGCATCACGGTGGCGAGGCTGGCATTCAGCTGGACGGCGGCATGCGTGTTCAGGAGGCCCAGGCAGTTGGGGCCCACCAGCCGCGCCCCCCGGCTGCGGGCCAGCCGCACCAGGCGCTCCTGGCGCCGCGCGCCCTCCGGGCCCGTCTCCGCGAAGCCGGCCGTGAGGACCAGGAGCCCGCGGGCGCCCTTGTCCAGGGCGCGCTTGGCGAGGGCGGACACCTTGATGGCGGGGACGGCGAGGACCACCAGGTCCGGCGACTCCGGCAGGGAGTCCAGGGATGGATAGGCCGGCACGCCTTCGATGGTCTTGGCCCTGGGGTTGACCGGATAGGCAGCCCCCTGGAAGCCTCCCTTGAGGATGTTGCGGAAAATGATGCTCCCCACGGAGGCGGGGTCCCGGGAGGCGCCCACCACGGCCACGCTGCCGGGCCGCAGGAGCGGGACGAGGGAATTGGCCGTGGCCACGCGCTCGCGGATCTCCGCGCGCTCGCGCTGGGCCTCGGGGGCGCTCAGGGGGAAGCGCACGTGGATGATGCCGCCCTCCATGGCCCGGGTGGTCTCGAACCCGGAATCCCGGAAGACGTTGGCCATCTTCTGGTTCTCGTGGAGCAGCTCGGCCTCGAAGCCCACGTACCCTGCGCCGGCGGCCAGGCCCGCCAGCCGCTCGAGGATCAGCGTGCCGATGCCCCGGCCCTGGTGCGCGTCCCCGATCATGAAGGCCACTTCGGCCACGGCCCCGCCGTCGCCCACATAGTTGCCCAGGCCGAGCACCTGCTGCTCCGCCCCCTCGCCTTCGATGGCCAGCAGGCAGGCCTGCTGGTGGGGGTTCTCGTCGCAGAGGTCCTCCACGAACTTGCGGGACACGCTGGACACGCCGCCCATGAACCGCATGGCCATGCTGGCGCGGGAGAGCCCCTGGATGAAGGCCGCCACCCGCTCCACGTCATCCGGAGTCGCGATCCGCAGGAGCACGCCCTGGCCATCCTTCAGCAGGACGAATTCCCGGTAACCTGCGCCGTCAGGGATGATGCTGAACACAGGAAGCCTCGCGGAGGGGGTGCAACGCGACCACCCTACCATGCAGGCTCAGCCCCCGGTCCTACTTGAGATTCTTTCTCCCCCTGCACGTCGTTTTTCATCCTGGACGGCGGGTCGGGGCCGTCCTAGATTGCTCTATACCCCAAGCAAACCAGGAGGACCAGATGAGTGGTCGCGAAGCCTTTCTCCGTGCCCGGGATTTCCTCGTCGCGCATCGGGACGACCACGCCACGGCCTGCCGCGACTTCCGCTGGCCGGTCCTGGATACCTTCAACTGGGCCCTGGACTATTTCGATGCCTACGCGGTGGGCAACGACCGCCCCGCGCTGTGGATCGTCGAGGAGGGTGGCTCGGAGACGAAGGTCAGCTTCCAGGAGCTGTCCCGGCGCAGCAATCAGGTGGCCAGCTCGCTGCGGGCCATGGGCGTCAAGCGGGGCGATGGCGTGCTGATCATGCTGGACAATGTCCTCCCCCTCTGGGAGGTGATGCTGGCCTGCATCAAGCTCGGCGCGGTGCTCGTCCCCTCCACGCTGCTGCTCTCCCAGGCGGACCTCCAGGACCGCATCGAGCGGGGCGGCATCCGGCATCTGGTGGTGGACTCCGCCCAGACCGGCAAGTTCGACGGCCTGGATGCCAGCCTCACCCGCATCAGTGTGGGCGCTGCGGTGGCCGGCTGGCATGACGTGTCCGAGCTCCTGGCGGGATCGGCCTCCTTCGCGCCCGATGCGGCCACCCGTGCGACGGACCCCATGCTGCTGTACTTCACGTCAGGCACCACGGCCAAGCCCAAGCTGGTGGTCCACACTCACCAGTCCTATCCCGTGGGCCACCTGTCCACGATGTACTGGGTGGGCCTGCGCGAAGGGGACATCCACTACAACATCAGCTCGCCTGGCTGGGCGAAGCACGCCTGGAGCAGCTTCTTCGCGCCCTGGAACGCCGGGGCCTGCATCTTCATCTACCGGGCCGCCCGCTTCAGCGCGCCGGCCACGCTCCAGGTCATCGCCGACAAGGGCGTGACCACCCTCTGCGCGCCTCCCACCGTGTGGCGCCTATTCATCCAGGAGGACCTCGCGGCGTACAAGGTGAAGCTCCGGGCCCTGGTGGGTGCTGGCGAGCCCCTGAACCCCGAGGTCATCACCCAGGTGGAGAAGGCGTGGGGTCTCACCATCCGCGACGGCTACGGGCAGACCGAGACGACGGCCATCGTGGGCAACTCCCCGGGCCAGAAGGTCAAAGCCGGCTCCATGGGCCGACCTCTGCCGGGCTTCACGGTGGCGCTGCTGGACGCGGATGGGAAGGAGGCGGAGGAGGGCGAGATCGCCCTCAAGCTGAGCCCCCGCCCGACGAGCCTCATGGCCGGCTACAAGGACGATCCGTCGAAGATGGAGAAGGCCCTGGCCGAGGGCTGGTACCGCACCGGGGATGTGGCCACGCGCGACGCGGACGGCTACCTCTGCTTCGTGGGCCGGGCCGACGACGTCTTCAAGAGCTCCGACTACCGCATCAGCCCCTTCGAGCTGGAGTCTTTTCTCATCGAGCACGAGTCCGTGGCGGAGGCGGCCGTGGTGCCCAGCCCGGATCCGCTGAAGCTGGCGGTGCCCAAGGCCTACATCATCCTGCGCGCGGGCTTCGAGCCCGACCGCGGCACGGCCCTGGCACTGTTCCGGTTCATCCGCGAGCGCCTCTCGCCCTACAAGCGCATCCGGATCCTGGAGTTCGGCGATCTGCCCAAGACCATCTCCGGCAAGATCCGGCGGGTGGAGCTCCGCAAGCGGGCCGCGGAGCAGACCCACTCGTCCACCGAATTCCGGGAGGAGCAGTTCCCTGAACTGAAGTAGCCACCGCTCTGGAAAGCCCGGCGCAACTTACCTGAGGACAGGTATTGGTGGGGCGAGGTGTCTGGGCGAAGAATGAAGGAAAGCCCTCGTCCCTTGGCATCCATCCCGCTCTCTCCTCCTGGAGGCTCCCATGAAGTACCTCGACGATATCCGTGATGTCCGCTTCAACCTCCTCGAGTGGCTGGATCTGGACGCGGTGCTGAAGTCCGAGGCCTACCAGGAGGTGGATCGCGACCAGCTCGGCATGGTGCTGGACGAGGCCCTCAAGGTCGCCAAGGGCAGCGTCGCCGCCTGCAACGAGACGGGGGACCGGGTCGGCGCCCAGTGGGAGAACGGGAAGGTCCGCCTGCCGGATGGCTTCGCCGGAGCCTTCCAGGATCTGGCCTCGGGCGGCTGGATCAGCGCCACCATGAACCCAGAGTTCGGCGGCATGGGCCTGCCGGAGTCCGTGGGCACGGGCATCAGCGAGTTCCTCATGGGCGCGAACACGGCCCTGGGGCTCAAGCTGCTGCTCACCCGCGGCGCCGCCCACCTCATCGAGACCTTCGGGAGCGATGAGCTGAAGGCGGTCTACTGCGAAAAGATGTACACCGGGGAGTGGACCGGCACCATGTGCCTCACGGAAGCCGGCGCGGGCAGCGACCTGGGCGCCCTAACCACCAAGGCCGTGAAGCAGGCCGATGGCACCTACCTCATCAGCGGCGAGAAGATCTTCATCACCAGCGGCGACCACGAGCTCACGCCGAACATCATCCATGCGGTGCTGGCCCGCACCCCCGATGCACCGGCCGGACCCAAGGGCCTGAGCCTCTTCGTGGTGCCCAAGGTCCGGGTGAATGCCGACGGCAGCCTGGGCGCACCCAACGACGTCGCCTGCGCCGGCATCGAGCACAAGCTGGGCATCCACGGTTCACCCACCTGCAGCCTCGTGTTCGGCACCAACGACGGCAGCCAGGGCTTCCTGCTGGGGCAGGAAGGGCAGGGGCTGGCCCACATGTTCCAGATGATGAACGCCGCCCGCTACGAGGTCGGTGTCCAGGGCCTGGGCAATGCCTCCGCCGCCCACCAGGCCGCCCTGGCCTATGCCAAGGAGCGCCTGCAGGGCCGCGCCCCCAGCGCGGGCAAGGGCGCCGGGCAGTCCCTCATCATCGAGCATCCCGATGTGCGGCGGATGCTCCTCATGCAGTCCGCCTACGTGCAGGCCATGCGCGCCCTGGTGACCTACACCGCCTGGTGCATGGACATGGCCCATGTCTCCACGGGCGAGGAGCGCGACCGCTGGCAGGGCCTGGTCGAGCTGTTCACGCCGGTCAGCAAGGCCTGGTGCTCGGACTGGGGCTTCCGCGTGACGGAATGGGCGCTGCAGACCTTCGGTGGCTACGGCTACACGATGGAGTATCCCGCCGAGCAGTACCTCCGCGACTGCAAGATCGCCTCGATCTACGAAGGCACCAATGGCATCCAGGCCCTGGATCTGGTGGGCCGCAAGTTCCGGATGCAGGATGGCCGTCCCGTGAAGGCCCTGATGGGGCTCGTGGGAGCGACGGTCAAGTCCCTGGCCGCCGACCCGGTCCTGGGTCCTTCCGCCCGCCAGCTGGGCGATGCCGCGAAGGCCCTGGGCGCGGTGCTCCAGGAGATCCCCGCCCGGGAGAATGCCGCCTTGCTCCTGGGACTGAATGCCGTGCCCCTGCTGGACATGGTCGGTCATGTGGTGGCGGGCCACCTCCTGCTCCAACAGGCGGCGCTGGCGCAGGGCAAGCTGGCCGCGCTTCTGCAGGAACGCAGCGTGGATGCCGGGAACCCCGCCGCCGTCCGGGCCCTCCTCGCGGAGAGCCGTGAAGCGGCCTTCTACCAGAACAAGGTCCAGACCGCGATCCACTTCGCCCACCGGGGCCTGCCCCTCGTGGCCGCCCAGGCCGTAGCCCTCCAGGCCGGCGAAACCGCTCCCATGGAGGCGATGTTCTAGCCGACGCTGACAAAGAGCTCGCTCAGCTTTGTCTCCGAGTGTCGATCACCTCAGTCCAACCGGAGCCTGGGGTGAAAATGAAAAACCGGGGCCAGGCGATAACCGCCCGGCCCCGGTGGCACTGTGGATGCTTCTTGGTCGACTTACTGGGCGGGTTGAACGACGGTGTTTCCATCGAGGCTGACTGCGGTCTGTGCCAGCAGCCGGCCATTGATCGTGGCACCCGTGTGCAACGTGACTGCCGTCTGGCTCAGAACGACCCCTTCGCAGTGGGCCGTGGTGCCGACATCCACGAGGCCGCTGACCTGCCAGAAGACGTTCTTGGGCAGTGCACCGCCCGTCAGGAGGATTCTCGCGGCGCTGCTCACGGTCAGGTTCTGGGCGATCTGGAAGATCCAGACATCCGTCGCACTGCCGCTGAGGGTGACATCCGTCGGGATCAGGAGGCTGGTACCCCATTTGTAGACACCAGGGGCGAGGGTCATCCCTCCGATGTTTCCGGCGCCCAACTCGGCGACGCTGGGCGCGCGGCCCGCCGCATCAGTGAATGCGGTCCCCATGTCGCTGACCGCCGTGGTCAGGTTGGTCGGGGTGGGCACTGCGTAGTCAGCCGCGTACACCTTCCCCGTGACCTGCGGGCTGGTTGAGAACACATTCGTCGAATCCGCAATCAACGAGAATCCCGTGATGTAGCTGGCCGCGGCTGGGCTGACGCCCAGATTTCCCGTGATGGCGGAGGTCGGCACGGTGGAAATCCCGGTTTTCGCGAGGATCACATAGGTGCCGGCCGTCCCAAGGCTCACAGGAGCTGCGGCCGCCACGGTCGTGCCAGTGGTGAAGGTCCAGGTGAGCTTCGCCGCGAGGGCCATGCCCATGGTGCTCTTGGCCCCGGTGCTGATCGTCGCGGTGAACGAGCTGTTGCTGGCAAGGGGTGTGCTTGGCGTGAAGTAGGCTTTAGAATTTCCGTAGATCACGGTGCCCTGGACCGGGGTTGCCGCCGCCCCGGTGGTCAGGGTGAAGGTGCTGCCGGTGAGGGTGGCACCATCCATCGGCTCACTGAACGTGGCACTCACATTTCCGTTGATGGGGACGTTGGTGGCACCGGCGAGGGGGGCATGAGAAAGGACCGTCGGTGTGCCTGTAGGTGTGCCTGGCCGTGCGGTTTGACCCCCATTACTGGAACTCCCGCAGGCGACTAACGAGAACAACAGCAGAAACGCGGAGGCCGGTTTCCAAAGGGGCAGTTTCAGATCCATCATCAATTTGGTATCTCTCTTGGGGTGTGGCGTGGGAAGAAGCAGAGGATGCGTCGCCACCAGCGGTGGGGGCGCTCCGAACGCTTCACCCAGAGTGCTCCCTATTTTATAAAATAAATTAATAATAATGAATATTTTAATAACAGTTGCTTATTTATCGAAATTGAATATTCAACCGCAATGAACCACCCTCGCCTTCATTTTCAAGGACGGAAGTCGTCAGAACGAAGGAGGCGATCAGCCACCTTGATTGAATTCAGCGTTCGATGATAGGCAGTAATTGAATTAAAAAAAGCAAATAAAGATAGTTAAACAATAGGCGTGATAATTGCTCTTATCGTCCCATGTGTTTGGAGCAACACCTGGAATGAAACACCGACACCTTTTCCGCCTCCCATTGATGTGCTTGCTGGGGAGCGTTCCCTTCAACCTTCGCGCGCAGGAACTCACCCTTCTCGCCGGGGCGATGAAGGCCACCGACATCAAGCAATCCAGCTATTCCTATCAACTGGAGTACCGTCAGGATTTCTACCAGAACCTCGCCGCTTCGGTCGCCTACCTCAACGAGGGCCATGTCCCTGGGCATCACCGGGACGGTTATGCGGTCGAGGTTTGGGGTCGTCTCCCCACGCCGCACAACCACTTCTCGATTTCACTCGGCGCGGGTGCCTATTTCTTCTATGACACCCAGGCGCTGCCAAGCGGTGGTTCGGCAGATGTCCATGGCACGGCCCCGATCATCAGTGTCACCGGCACGGGGTACCTTTCGAATCGGTGGTTCTACAGCCTCGCCCTGAACCAGATCCTCCCGGCGCATGATCTGAAAGTGACAACCGCAACCCTGGGGGTCGGCTACTGGTTTGGGCGCAACGAGAAACCAACCCCCGGTCAATTCGGCCATGGACCGGACGAGAAGGCTGCTGTGACCGGGAACGAACTGACGGTTTTCACGGGCCAGAGTGTCGTGAACACCTTTCGCAGCGAGTCAGCTCGTGCCTATGCCCTTGAATTCCGCCGTGGTCTCATCCGGCATGTGGACTGGACGGCAACCTTCATCTACGAAGGCAATCCGGAGATCGTCCGCCGGAGTGGTCTGGCGCTGCAAGGCTGGGCTGTTAACAATTTCTTCCAGGATCGCGTGACCGTCGGAATCGGTTTTGGTCCCTACATCTACATCGATCGCAAACACCCGGCCGCTGCAGGCAGCATCAATCCAACAGCCATCACGCCCCTGGCTTCGCTCAGCCTTTCCACACGCCTCACTGACCGTTGGAATCTGCGCCTCATGGTCGACCGCGTCACGAGCAGCTACAACCGCGATGCCGACATCATTCTCCTGGGGCTCGGCCCCCGCTGGTGATGACAAAGTCCAGGCCCTCAATGGTTCAGGGTGACCCCAGTTCTGAACGCCGGCGAGGTCATCCCCCGACAAGCGAACGGCGGCCCGAAGACCGCCGCAGGTACTGAGTGGTGGACCTGATCAGGATCGAACTGACGACCTCTGCATTGCGAACGCAGCGCTCTCCCAGCTGAGCTACAGGCCCACGAAACTCCAGTCTACCCGGCCTGAGGTCCGCGTCAATGCTTGGCCTTGTAGAACAGCGGCCGCCTGGTGGGGCGGCCGCTGGCAGGGACGGAGATTGAAATTACATGAGGGCCTGCATGATCTTGTCCAGCTCGGCGGGGCTGGGCTTGAGCAGGTCCTCGCCCAGGGTGGCCAGGGGTTCGTCCACCAGGTTCAGCACCTCGGGGAGGGGGGGCTGGGTGGGGTTGATGTAGAGCAGTCCGGTCAGGAACTCGCCCTTGGCCATGGACTCGTGGATGGCCTTCATGGCGCCGAAGCGGTCCGTGGGCTCGTAGCCCTCGTGGATGGCCTTGATGGCCACTTTGGAACCGTCGGGGAAGGTGACGATCTCGGTCTGGCCGGCGGGAATCTCCACCTCCTCCACCTCGGAGTACTGGATGAAGCCCAGGTCGTGGAGGGGAAAGTCGTGGTCCTTCACGTGCTTGTAGGAGCGGGTCGAGGCGTCGTGGTTGTTGAAGGTGACGCAGGGGCTGATGACGTCGAGCACCACGGTGCCCTGGTAGGCGAAGGCCGCCTTCAGGATCGCGTTCAGCTGCTTGGGGTTGCCCGAGAAGCACCGGGCCACGAAGCCGCAGCCCAGCTCGATGGCCAGGGTGCACGGGTCGATGGGCGGGAAGTCGTTCACGGCCCCGGACTTCAGGTGGGAGCCCTTGTCCGCGGTGGCGGAGAACTGGCCCTTCGTTAGGCCGTAGACACCGTTGTCCTCGATGATGTAGATCATCGGGATGTTGCGCCGCACGGCATGCACGAACTGGCCCATGCCGATGGACATGGAATCGCCGTCGCCGGAGACACCGATGTTGATGAGGGTGCGGTTGGCCAGGGAGGCGCCGGTGGCGATGGAGGGCATGCGGCCGTGGACGCTGTTGAAGCCCCAGCCCTGGTTCATGAAATAGGCGGGCGTCTTCGAGGAGCAGCCGATGCCGGAGTACTTGGTGACGCGGTGACCCTCGATGCTGGACTCGAACGCGGCATTGATGATCTGGGCCGTGATGGCGTCGTGGCCGCAGCCGGCGCAGAGGGTGGACTTGGAGCCCACATAGTCCTGCTTGGTGAAGCCGAGCTTGTTGGTGGGAGCGGCGGGAACCGGAGCGGAAGGCGTGGCGGTGGTCATGGTCGGCTCCTCTACTTCTGCTCGAAGGCGGTGATCTGATCGACGATGGACTTGGCGTCGATGGCGTGGCCGTCGTAGTGCAGGACGCTCTTGAACTTGGTGGCGTGCTCGGGATAGGTCTCGCGGAAGAGGTTGGCCAGCTGGCCGTCCCGGTTCTGCTCGACCACGTAGACCACCTGCTTCTCCTTCACGTAGGTGTCGACCTCGGCGGTGAAGGGCAGGGCGCGCAGGCGCAGGTAGTCGGTCTTGAGGCCCTGGGCCAGAAGGATGTCCTGGGCCTCGATGACGGCGGGATCGCTGGAGCCGAAGGCCAGCACGCCCTTGTCCGAGCCCTGGTTGCGGAACACGGGGCCGGGCACGAAGGCCTTGGCGGTCTCATACTTCCGCTTCAGGCGGTCCATCACCTCGACGTAGTCCTCGGGCTTCTCAGAGTACTGGGCGTAGGCGTTGTGGCCCGAGCCGCGGGTCAGGTAGGCGCCCTTGCCGCCGGGCGTGCCGGGCAGGCTGCGGTAGCAGATGCCGTCGCCATCCACATCCTTGTAGCGGCCCCAGTCCTTCATGTCGGCCAGCTGCTGCTGGTTGAGCACCTTGCCGCGATCATAGGGCTTGGCGGGGTAGGCGAAGGGCTTGGACGCCCAGTTCTGCATGCCCAGGTCCAGGTCGGTGACGACGAAGATCGGCGTCTGGAACTTCTCGGCCAGATCGAAGGCGTCGTAGGAGAACTGGAAGCACTCTTCCATGGTTCCGGGGAAGAGGTTGATGTGCAGGGTGTCGCCATGGCTGCACTTGGCGCAGAGCTCCACGTCTGACTGCTGCGTGCGGGTGGGCAGGCCCGTGCTGGGGCCCGTGCGCGCCACGTTGAAGAAGACGCCGGGGGCCTCGACGTAGTAGCCCAGGCCGATGAACTCGCTCATCAGCGAGATGCCGGGACCGGCGGTGGAGGTCATGGAGCGGGCCCCGGCCCAGCCGGCGGACAGCACCACACCGGCGGAGGCGAGTTCGTCCTCCATCTGCACGATGGCCACCGTGGACTTGCCGGTTTTGGGATCCTTGCGGTACTCCTCGGCGTATTCGATGAAGGTCTCGACCAGGCTGGAGGCCGGGGTGATGGGGTACCAGCCCACCACCGTCACGCCGGCGAAGAGGGCGCCCAGGGCGCAGGCCTCGTTGCCGTCCACGATGATGAGGCCCTGGGTCTTGTTGTCGCGCACGACCTTGATGTGGTCCTGGTCCTCCAGGTTCTCCATGGCCCAGTCGTAGCCCGCCACGCAGGCGGTCTGGTTCAGCTCGATGGCCTTGGCCTTGCCCTTGAGCTGCTTGGCGATGGCCTTCTTGACCTCCTCCATGTCGATGCCGAGCAGGCGGGAGGCCACGCCCACATAGATCATGTTCTTCACCAGCTTGTGCAGCTTGGGCTCAGGGCAGGAGGCCGTCACCAGCTTCTGGAAGGGCACGGGGATGTAGGCCAGGTCGCCGCGGAGCTTGTCGAGCTGCAGCGGCTCGTCGTAGATCACGAGGGCGCCGGGGTCGGCCTTGGCGATGTCCTCTTTGGCCGTCTCGGGGTTCATGAGGATCAGCATCTCGTTGCTGGCCTTGCGGGCCACGTAGCCCTGGGCGCTGGCGCGGATGGTGAACCAGGTGGGCAGTCCAGCGATGTTCGAGGGGAAGAGGTTCTTGCCGCTGACGAACACACCCATCTGGAAGATGGCGCGCAGCAGAACCGTGTTGGCCGTCTGGGAACCCGATCCGTTGACCGTGGCCACCTGGATGGAAAAATCATTGATCCGGGTTTTCGCTCCTCCGGCGGGCGAGGGGGCGGCAAGGGCGGCAGTCATAGGACTCCTTTCGCATCGGGGCAATGGCGACGAAGAGGGCGTAAATACTAGGTTCGCCAAAGCATCCGTCAGTATGGCAGAGGCCAGCAGGGGCATCCAGGAAAGGTGTCGGAAGGGGTGTCTTCGAGGATCTGAAATAAAGCGAAAAAAAAGGGATTGACGACCTGCGGATCGGCTCTTACCTTGAAGACCATGAAAGCCAGCGATCTCACCAAACGCCAGCAGGCGGTCCTGAAGTTCATCCGCACCTTCGTGCAGGACGAGGGGCGAAGCCCCACCTTGGCGGAAATCGCCAAGGGGGTGGGTTCCAGCGCCGTGTCCACCATCCACAAGCATGTCCAGCACCTCATGGACAAGGGCTTCCTCGTCCGCAGCCACGGGAAGGGGAACAACCTCGTGGTGGCGGCGGGGCCGGTGATGGAGGAGGCTGCGCCACGCGCCGAGCGGAACGAACCGGCCAGCCCCGTGAGGATCTTCCCCTTCTGCGGGGATGTGGCCGCGGGCTCGCCCATCCTGCCCGAGAGCCGCGCCCTGCCCATCGAGGTGCCCAACAGCATCCACCGGCAGCGGGACGAGCTCTTCGTGCTGCGCGTCCGGGGCGACTCCATGGTGGACGACGCCATCCTCGACGGCGACCTGGTGGTGCTGCAGCGGAAGGGCGAGTACCGGAACGGCGATCGCGTGGTGGCCCTCATCGACCAGGAGGAGGTCACCCTCAAGGAGTTCCGGCGCGACGCCAAGGGCGTGTGGCTCATCCCCCACAACCCGGAGCTCCAGCCCCGCTGCTACGCCCCCCAGAACATCGACATCCAGGGTGTTCTCGTCGGCGTCATGCGCAGCTGCTGAAGGCCGAGCTGACGCCATCAAAAGGCTGATGAAAGCGGAGGAGAGCTGAGTCGCTGAGAAAAGCGGAGAAAAGAATCCGTTCTGTTCTCCGCTTTCCTCTGCTCCTCCGCAGACCTCCGCTTATCAACGCCTTCCCCACTAAGCGGCGGAATGCAGGGTCAGGGCAACTGTTCGCGGATGGCCGTTCCCATCTCCCCGGTGCTCAGGTTGCCGCCCAGGTCGCTGGTTCTGGCTCCGTCACGCAGGGTGGCCGCCACGGCCTCTTCCACCGCCCGGGCTTCGGTCTCCCAGCCCAGATGCCGGAAGAGCAGGGCGGTGCTGAGGATCATGCCCACGGGGTTGGCCAGGCCCTGCCCGGCGATGTCCGGCGCGGAGCCATGCACGGGTTCCGCCAGGACCGCGCAGCGGAAGGGGCGGTGCGGCGCCCAGCTCAGGGAGGGCGCGGTGCCCATGCCGCCGGCGAAGGCCGCCGTGAGGTCGCTGATGAGGTCGCCCAGATAGTTGTCGGCGGCGATGACGCCGAAGGGAGCCGGATCCTGCACCAGGGCGCAGAGGAGGGCATCCGCATGCATGCCGCGGGCAGGCACCTCCGGGTGCGCGGCGCGGAGATCCTGGAACACCCGGAGCCAGAGCCCGTGGCCGTGCTTCAGGACATTGGCCTTGTGGGCCAGGGTCAGCGTGCAGCCCCGGGCCCGCGCCCGGAGGAAGGCCGCTTCCAGCAGGCGGCGCACCGCTCCTTCGGTATGCACAGCCAGGTCCACGGCTCGACCGGGCTCGGAGGAGCCTTGGAGGCAGTAGGCCCCCTCGGTGTTCTCGCGGAAGACCTCGAGGTGGAGGCCCGCCATGCGGGTTCCCGGGAGGGGCCGGCAGGGCCGGAAGTTCACGGTCAGTTCCAGGCCCTGGCGCAGGCGCAGGAGGATCTCCTCGGCATGGCGCCCGTCCGGCACCCGGGGGTCGCCCACGGCACCGAAGAGGATGGCGTCGAACCGGTCCCGGAGGTCCGCGTAGGCCGCCTCGGGCAGGGTCTCGCCCGTGGCGAGGAAGTGGTCCGCCCCATAGGGCAGGCGCTCGGCCTCCAGGCGGCGCCCCCGGGCCCGGGCCCATTCCAGCAGTGGCTCGGCTTCCGCCATGACCTCGGGGCCGGCCCCGTCCCCGGGGATGAGGGCGATGCGAGTGATGTGGTCCAAGATGTCCTGCTCCGTTTCTGTTTCCAGTTCCAGCCGATGGTGCCACACTCCCACCCCTCGGGAGGCGACCATGGGCCGGAACTGGAGGGTGGCGATGGGGATTCTGTCGATCATGGGGCTGGCTTCCGCAGGGGAGATCGCGGAGGGCGCGAAGGCCCCGGCCTTCGAGGCCCGGGACCAGCACGGCGCCCTGATCCGCCTGGCGGATTTTCAGGGGAAATCGAGGGTGGTGCTCTATTTCTATCCCAAGGACGATACGCCGGGATGCACCGCCGAGGCCTGCAGCCTCAGGGATGGGTTCGCGGCGATCCAGGCCGCGGATGCGGTGATCCTCGGCGTGAGCGCGGACACCACCCAGAGCCACAAGGCCTTCGCCGAGAAGTTCCACCTGCCCTTCAGCATCCTGGCGGATCCGGACAAGCGCATCATCGAGGCCTACGGGGTGAAGATGCCCCTGCTGGGCTTCGCGAAGCGGACCACCGTCCTCATCGACCGGCAAGGCATCATCCGGAAGATCATCCGGGATGTCCGTACCAAGGATCACGACCAGCAGGTGCTGGCGCTCCTAAAGGCCCTGCCCTGAGTCCGGACACCAACCCTGGCGGGGGAACACCCGCATTTGCATTGAGCCCGGGAGGTTTTCCGGGCTAAACTTTTTCTTCCCAAGAGGTTCGAGAATGGTGTTCTTCAACCACGCCACCCGGCAGATGACGGCGAAGATCGTCTACTACGGGCCGGGTCTGTGCGGGAAGACCACCAACCTCAACACCATCTACGGCAAGACCAGCCAGAAAGCCCGCGGCGAGATGGTGAGCCTCAACACGGAGACGGACCGCACCCTCTTCTTCGACCTGCTGCCCATGGATGTGGGCATGGTGGGCGGCTTCAAGACCAAGCTCCAGCTCTACACCGTGCCGGGCCAGGTGTTCTACAACAGCACCCGCAAGCTCGTGCTCAAGGGTGTGGACGGCATCGTGTTCGTGGTGGACAGCCAGGTGCCCATGCTGGACGCCTGCCGCGAGAGCTGGCTGAACCTCGACGAGAACCTGCGGGAGCTGGGCCTGAACCTGCAGGACATCCCCGTGGTCTTCCAGTGGAACAAGCGGGACCTGAAGAACGTGGTCGCCGTCGAGGAGCTCGAGGCGGTCTTCAACGCCCGGGGTGTCCCCAGCTTCCAGTCCGTGGCCTCGGATGGCACGGGGGTCTTCGAGACCCTGCGCGGCATCACCAAGCTCGCCCTGTCGCACATCAAGACCCACGTGCTCGGAGAACCCCAGGCAGCCGCCCCCGTCCCTCCAGTTCCCAGCGCACCCGCCCCCCGGGAGCAGGCCCCGACGGGAGGAGGGGCCCTCACCCTGTCGGACCTGCCTTCCGTCACCGATCTGCTCGACATGGAAGGCTCCTCGGCCCAGGCTTCTGGAGTCGCCCCGCTGCCCGATCTGGACGACGACACGGGCATTTTCATCGAGGCGCCCCACCTGCCGGAACCGCCATCCGAGGACGGAACCCTCTCCTTCCTCATGGAGGAGGGTGTGGGGCCCTTCGACGCGGAGGCGTTCTCCGCATTCCAGGCCGATGAACCTGCGGAGAGCCAGCTGCCAGTCCCGGAGGCCCCGGCACCCTGGGAGGAGCCCAAGGCCTCGGAACCTTCCCCTGGACCCAGGCCGGCCGCGAAGGCCGACCCCCTGGCCGCACTGGCCTCGCTGAAAGTGGAAGGCAAGCGCCCGGCCCTGCGCCCCAGGAGTGTGGATTCCAAGGACGCCATCTCTTCCCTGCTGGGCGAGCTGACCCAGGTGGGGCGCCAGGGCGCGCCCTCCGTGCTCCGCCTCGACGTGCCCGCGGAGATGGACGGCCAGGAGGTCGAGGTCTTCGTGCAGCTGCGTCACAAGGGGGTGGTGCTGGCCGAGGGGCAGGTCCACCGCCCGGCGCCGGCCAAGGGCAGCACCGCCAAGCTCAGCGTCGAGCTGAAGCGGAGCTGACGTGCGCGTCCCCTCCTGCGGCATCGGTTTCCTGGCGCTGCTGGCGGTGCCCCTGTCAGCGGCCCTGCCGAGCTGGTGGACTGCCTTTCCCAAGGTGCCCGCCCTCGCCAGCCGCTTCCGCCAGGAGAGCGACAGCGCCGTCTTCGGAAAGATGGCGCGCGAGGGGAACCTGCTGGTGGCCCGGGGCGGACGGCTGAAGGTGACCTACGATTCGGGGCTCACCGTCACCTCCGACGGCCGCCAGCTCGTGCAGTACGATCCGGACACCCGCACGGCGCAGCGCGTGGAGCTGGCGCGGGCCGTGCGCGACTTCCCCCTGCTGGGAATCCTGCTGGATCCGTCGCGGATCGAGGCCCTCTACCGGGTCGAGGCGCTGGGGGGCGACGCGGTGAGGCTGGTTCCGAGGACGCCCGACGTTCCGGCCCTCAAGGCCACCGGACGCAGGGGCCTGCTCCACGGCCTCGAGTGGACCGATCCCACCGGCGCGCGCCAGCGGCTGGAGCTCCTGGACGCGAAGAAGCCACCGGCCCCGGGCCCGGCCGCCTTCAAGGCCCAGGTGCCCGCGGGCACGCGCTGGGCGACTCCGAACCGCTGAAGGCCTACTCCGAACGGCTGAAGGCGTCGAACACCTCAGGCTGCGGGAAGCGGACGCGCAGCCAGGCGTCCAGGTCCGGCACCGTGTCGAAGATGTGCTCCGCCCCGGCCTGCTCCAGCTCCCCGCGGCTGCCGTAGCCCCAGCCCACGCCGATGGCCTCGAGGCCATGGTCCCGGGCGGCTTCCATGTCCACGCCCCGGTCGCCGATGAACACGCCGCCGGGCCAGACGGTGCCCCGCTCCGCCAGGCCCGCCAGCACCTCGGTCTTGGGCTGCCAGCGGCCCTTCAGCGTGCTGCCGAAGATCTCGTCGAAGACGAGGTTGAGGTCGAACTGGTAGGCGATGCGGCGCGCGAAGAGGCTGGGCTTGGCGGATACGATGTAGATGCGGTGCCCCTGGCGCTTCAGGCGGTGCAGGAGGTGGAAGACGCCCGGGTACAGCTCGTGCTCGAAGACGCCGTCCTCGCGGTAGCGCTCCCAGTAGAAGTCCAGGGCCTCCTCCAGCCGCTCCGGATCCTCCAGGCCCGGGACGGTGGCCAGGGACTCGCGCATGCCGAAGCCGATCCAGGCGCGGACTGTGGCCTCGTCCGGCATCTGGAGGCCGAACTTCTCGCAGGTCTTCCGCACGCCATTCCGGACCCCGAGCAGGGGATCCACGAGGGTTCCGTCCAGGTCGAAGCAGACGAGGCCCGGGGCCTCCGGTGATGCCATCGGCCCCTACTTCTTCTGCCGGTTGTAGGCCTCGATGGAGGACCGGACGAACGCGTGCGCCTCGTCCTTGCCGCCCCAGCCGTCGCTGGACACGCTCTTGCGCTCGAGGTCCTTGTAGGTGAGGAAGAAGTGCTCCACCTCGAGGAGGAAGTGCGGCGGCAGGTCGCTGCGGGAGGTCACGTGGGCATAGGTGGGGTCGTCCGTGGCCACCGCCAGGACCTTCGAGTCCAGGCCCTTGTCGTCCCGCATGCGCAGCAGGGCGATGGGGCGGGCACGGATCACCACGCCCGGATAGGTCGAGCCGTTGATGAGCACGAGGACGTCCGCCGGATCGCCGTCCTCCGCCAGGGTGCCCGGGATGAAGCCGTACTCCGCCGGGTAGTGGAAGGGCGAGAAGAGCACGCGGTCCACATGGACCAGACCCGTGTGGTGGTCGATCTCGTACTTGATGCGGGATCCCGTGGGGATCTCGATGATGGCGTTGACGATTTCAGGCGCCTGTTTGCCGGGATCAAGGTGGACCAAGGACATGGGCGCTCCGCGAAGACCTCGATTTTCGCATGCCCTGTGACGTCCGTCACGAGCTCAGGCCATTCCCCTCAGCCCCATCAGGGCCTCGCGGAACTCCCCCCGGGGCTCCGCCTCCTGGACGCCTTTCAGGAACGCCATGGCGGCGGGGGTTCCGAGGTCCATGAGGGCCCGGGCGGCCGCCAGCCGGATCGGGGTGGACTCCGTGCCCGCGAAGAAGCCCCGCCGCCGCGTCAACTCCGCCAGCGGGGCCAGGGCCTCCGGGGAACCGATGGCGCCGAGGGTCTCAATGGCCTTGATCCGGAGCTTCTCCATGGCCCGGCGGTCCTGGGCGAACTCGGCGATGGCCGGGAGGCCCGCCACGGACTTGAGCTGGCCCAGGGCGAAGAGGACTTCCTCCAGCGCGCCCGGATCGGTCTCCTTCATCCGGGGGATGAGGTACGGCTCGGAGGCCGGCCCGCAGAGCCGCCACAGGGAGCGGATGGCCACCCGGCGGACCCGGGGCTCCGGATGTCGGAGCAGGGGCGCGATGGCGTGGATGAGGCCCGCATCACCGATGTCCGTGAGCAGGTTGAGGGCGTTCCGCACCAGGTACCAGGTCGGCGATTCCAGGGCCTGCAGGATGGGCGGGAGGGCGGTCGGGCCCATCTGCCGGATGGCCTCCACCAGCCGCCCGCGCTTCACCCGGTCCTCTTCGTGGCCCAGGCAGGCCATGAGGTGGTGGACCATGGGGACGCCGATGAACTCCAGGTACGGGAATACCTCCGAGGCGAGGTGGGCGCGGTCCATGCCGTAAAGGTGGGCCACCACCTCGTCGAGGACGCCGGGGCGGCGGAGGGGCTCCAGGAGCCGGTCGTAGGCCTCCTGCCGCCAGGGCTGGGGATGGTCCAGGAAGGCACAGACCTCTTCGAGTTCCCGGACGTCGGAGATGACCTGGTTGAGGTGGCCGCGGCTGACGTGGGCGCGAAGGAGGGTCTCCAGCGCCTCCGTGGTCCAGCGGTGGGTCGGGGGGTCCGGCTCCCAGGGGAAGTTGGCCTTGAGGCCCTCGGTCAGGGGGGCCTCGATGTCCGGGGGAAGGCCCGGGGCGTGGGCCCACCGGGCGATCCCCGCCAGGGTCTGGGCGGATTGCAGGCGGAGCAGGCGCTCCTGGCGGAGGGCGTCCAGCAGCAGCTCCTGCACCCGGATGAAATCGTCGATCCTGCCGAGGTCCAGGAGCTCTCTCAGGAAGGCCAGCCGCTCATCCAGCGTGAGGTCGAAGAGGCACCCCTCCTCGAGCACCTTCACGAGCCGGGCTTCGAGGCTGAGGTCTTCCCAGGTGACCCGCCGCAGGAGGAGGCCGATCTTGCTCGGGTCGTGCCCCTGGCCACGCAGGAAGTCGCCAAGGCCGCCCCGCACCTGGTCCCGGTCGGACAGGCGATTCAGGATGCCCTGCACGGGGCCGGCCAGCTGGTCCCAGGTCGCCCCCTGCCCGAGGAGCCCAGTCACCGCCTGCTGCAGGAGGCCGCCCGCCAGGCCCTGGACCCCGACCGCAAGGCCGGCGGGCTCCTGGGGCAGGGTGTCGAGGCCCGCCAGCAGGCGGAGCAACATCCCCGGGCCCAGGCCCGAGAGCACCTGGCGAAGGGTGTCCACCTGGTCACCGGAGGGCTGGTCCGGCCCGAAGCCCAACTCGGCGCCCAGGGGCCCCAGGCCCCCCAGCTGGAGGGGCTGGAAGTCCTTGAGGAAGGCCAGCTCGTCGGCCTCGGCGGGGGCCGGACCGTCCCCGTGCCCGCCGGGATCCGCACCCTGGCCGAGGGGGAGGGAGAACAGGAGGGCCTCCAGGATGGCCTTCACCAGCGGGTCCTCTGCGGGCGGCGCCTGCACCGAGGGGGCGCGGTTCAACTCCCGGCCGGCCTCCTCGGCCTCGTCGCCTTCCAGCACCACCTGGTAGCGGACCTGGGTGATCTGGATGCGCTTCACGCCGGCGGCCAGCAGCATGCTCTCCAGCCCGCCCAGCTCCTGGACCCGCGGAGGCCGGGTTCCCAGGGCCTCCAGGAAGGCCGCGAACTCGTCCGGGGTGGCCCCGCGCTCGATGATGAACCCGCTCACGCCCCGCTCGGTCACCTGGCGGACGAGGGCGGCGAGGTGGGGGCTCCGGTCCTCCTGGGCCTCGCCGTTGAAGAAGGACCGCGCCCCCGAAACCACGAACTGGATCCGCGGGCGCTCCTCCAGCTGCTCCTGCAGGATGGCGTAGGCCGTGGCCACGGCGTCCTTGGAGCGGGGATGGGCCGCGGTGTACATCTGCATGGACCGGAAGGCCACGGCCAGGGTCTGCGCGAACTGGAGGGAATCGCTCATGCCGGAGTCGCCTTCATGGGATCGGACCATTCCCGGCGCAGCTGGGCGTAGTGGGCCTCCAGGAAGGCCAGGCGCCGCGCGCCCTCCTCCCGGGCCGGTTCGGTGTTGAAGCTGGCGGTGATGCCCCGGGCCAGGTCCAGCCAGGCCTCGCCGCGGCGCAGGATCTCCTCGGTGGTGATGGGCTGGAAGGCGCCGCTGATGCAGCCGAAGTGGATGAGGCTCGCGGCGCCGATCTTGCTGAGCTTGTCGCAGTCCCAGAGGCAGGCGGTCTCCAGGGGCTCCAGCCGCTTCGTGAGCTTGAGGCCCACGTGGTGCTCGATGGCATGGCGCACGGCGGGGATCTTCTCCGGCGGGAAGTCTGTGCCCGAGAGGATCTCCTCCACCCGGGCCGAGGCATCCTGGGCGTGGGTGTCCTTGGCTTGGGGGTCCTTCAGGCGCTTGGCCACGTCATGCAGCCAGGCCGCGCACTCCACCACCTCCGCGTCCGCGCCCACCAGGGGCGCCAGCCATCGGGCCAGGAGCACCGCCGCGTAGGTGTGCTCGAAGCGGTAGTTGAAGATGGGTTGGTACTCACCGTCCACCTGGTGGCCGATGCCCCAGAACCGGATGGCGTCGGCATCGGAGAATTGCCGGAGCGCCAGTTCGCAGGCGGGCCGCCAGGGGGTGGGCTGGTTCATGGGCAGGCTTCCTGATGGGCCCGGAGGGCGCCGAGGGTGGCGTTGAGCTCTTCGTACATCACCCGGTCGGTCCAGGGGGCGCAGGCCTCCGCCAGCCGGGCGACCAGCGGCTGAAGTCCGGCCGCGGGGGCCAGCCCGATGATGCGGAGGCCTTCGAGCGCCATGCGGGCTTCGATGGCCAGCACCTGCTCCAGGGCCTCCACGGCGCGCAGCAGCTTCCGCGCGGCGATGGGACCCATGCTGACGTGGTCCTCCTTCCCGGCGCTGGTGGGGATGGTGTCCACGCAGGCGGGATGGGCCAGGCCCTTCATCTCGCTGACCAGGGCGGCGGAGGTGACGTGGGCCATCATGAAGCCGGATTCGAGTCCGCCGTTCTGGGTGAGGAAGGCCGGGAGGTCGCTGTAGGCCGGGTTCACAAGGCGCTCCTGGCGGCGCTCGGAGATGCTGGCAAGGTCCGCCGCCGCGATGGCGAGCACGTCACAGGCGAAAGCGGGGTACTGGCCATGGAAGTTGCCACCGGAACGGGACTCCTGAGTATCTGTGAAGATCATCGGATTATCCGTGGCACTGTTGAGTTCCCGCTCGAGGATGGCGCCGGCGAACTGGAGCGCGTCGCGGGTCACGCCGTGGACCTGGGGGATGCAGCGCAGGCTGTAGGCGTCCTGCACGCGGTGACAGTCCTTGTGGCTTTCCGAGATTTCGCTGGAGGTACCCAGGATTCCTCGCATGCGCTCGGCCACGGCGATCTGCCCGGGGTGGGGTCGGGCGGCGTGGATGCGCGGATCGAAGGCCGCGCGGGTGCCTCGCAGAGCTTCCAGGCTGAGGCCCGCGATTTCATCCACCAAGGCGGCCAGGCGGGTGAACTTCTCGACCGCCAGGTTGCCCAGAGACGTGATGAGCTGGGTGCCGTTGATGAGGGCGAGGCCCTCCTTGGCCTGCAGGGTCACGGGCTTCAGCCCGGCCTTGGCCAGGGCTTCCCCGCCGGGGACCTGCCCATCGCTGCCCCATGCCAATCCTTCTCCTACCAGCAGGAGCGCCATGTGGGCCAGGGGGGCCAGGTCGCCGCTGGCGCCCACGCTGCCCTGGCTGGGCACCACGGGGACCACGTCGCGGTTCAGGCAGTCCGTCAGCAGGCGGATGGGCTCGGGCCGGATGCCGCTGTGGCCCTTCAGGAGGCAGTTGATGCGGGCGGCCATGAGGGCGCGGGTCTGGTCCTTCGGCAGGGGCTCGCCCACGCCGGCGGCATGACTGCGGATCAGGTTGAGCTGGAGCTGCTGGAGCTGGTCCGGGGCGATGACCACGGTGGCGAACTGGCCGAAGCCCGTGTTGATGCCGTAGACCGTGCGGCCCTCGGCCACGATGCGGTCCACCACGGACCGGTTCTCGGCCACCAGGGCCAGGGCGCCCTCGTCCAGGACGACGCCCTCGCCGGCGGCGATGCGCGCCAGCAGGGGGGCGGTGAGGGACTGTCCATCGAGGCGGATCATGCAGGCACCTTGCGGGAGAGGGTGAGGGCGAGGCAGAGGGCCAGGGCAAGGGTGAGTCCGGCCACGGTGTAGGAGGTCTGGCCGCCCCAGCGGGCGAAGGTGAAGGTGCCCACCGCAGGGCCGATGATGCGTCCCAGGCCGGTCATGGCATTCAGCACGCCGAAGAGACTGCCCTGGTCTTCCGGCGGGGTCAGCCGGCTGGCCAGCGCCGAGCCGGCGGTGTTGCCCATGCCGCTGCCCCAGGCCAGGGGGATGAGGAGGAGGAGGAATGGCCACATCCAGGCCGCCAGAGGCATCAAAGGCAGAGCTAGGCCCATCAGGATTAGGCCTGCGATGAGGGCCACCCGCTCCGGGACGCGCTTGGAAACGACGCGGACGAGGCCACCCTGGTAGATCACCATGAGTACGCCGATGCCGGCGAAGAGGTAGCCCACTTCCCGCTGATGGAAGTCGAAGCGCTGATGGACCATGAGGGCGAAGGTGCCTTCCATCATGGCGAAGCCCGCCATGGCGAGCATGGAGACCCCCAGGAGCTGGGGCATGCCGGGGCGCTTGAAGGCCTTCACCAGGGCGTGGCCACGGGTTTCGCGGGACCGGGCCTGCGCTTCCTGGTCGAGCGTCTCAGGCACCCACAGCGCCACCAGGAGGGAGGCGGCCAGGGAGAGACCCGCCGCCACGAAGAAGGGTAGATGCCAGCCGCGGGTCGCCAGCAGGTGATGCCCGAAGGCACTGCCGCTGAGGACACCGGCCATGGCCGGTCCCAGCACGAAGCCCAGGCCGAAGGCGGCGCCGATCATGCCCATGGCCTTGGAGCGCTCCTCCGGGGCCGAGCTGTCCGCCATGGCCGCCTGGGCCACGGAGATGTTGCCGCCGGTGATGCCATCCAGGATCCGGGCGGCGAGCATCCACTCGAAGCGGCTGGTGAGGGCCAGCATCAGGTAGCCGATGGCCGAGCCCACCAGGCTCATCCACAGCACCGGCTTGCGGCCGATCTTGTCCGAGGTGCGCCCCAGGATGGGGGAGGCGATGAACTGCATGAGGCTGAAGCTGAGGAAGCCCACGCCCGCCCAGAACGCGCCCGGCGTGGTGCCCGCCCCGCCGAGGCCCAGGAAGTGGTTGACGCTCTCCATCCAGGCGCTCGGATGATCCGCGATCTCCTTGGCGTAGAGGGGCAGGATCGGGATGACGATGCCGAAGCCGAGCAGGTCGACGAACACGGTGAGGAAGATGGCCAGCCTGGCGCGCTTGGAAGACGGCATGAGGTTCTCCAGCCGACCAGTTTAGCTTGGGATCCGGCTCAGCCTTCCAGGGCTCTCTGGAGGGCGGTCTTCAGATCCTTGATCTGGTAGGGCTTTTGGAGGAAGCCCGCAGGCCCGCCGTCCGGGAAGGTCTGCAGGGAATCCTGCTCCGTGAATCCACTGCTGAGCACCACCGGGATGGCCGGGTCGAGCCCCCGCATGGCCCGGAAGGCTTCCCGGCCGTCCATGCGCGGCATGGTGAGATCCATGACCACCAGGCACAGGTCCTTCCGGTGCTCCTGGAAGCGGTCCAGGGCTTCGAGGCCGTCCCGGGCGGTCACGACCCCGAAGCCGAGTGAATCGAGCGCCAAGCCGGTGGCGTCAAGGATCTGTTCCTCGTCGTCCACCAGCAGCACGAGGCCACGGAGGGGCGTGGTGCTGGGAGCCTGATCCGTGGGCGACTCCGGCAGGGTGGCCTGGGTGGAGGCGGGGAAGCAGAGCCGGAACCGGCTGCCCCGGCCCACCTCACTGGAGATGTTCAGGCCGGCCCCGTGCCCCCGGAGGATGCCCAGCATGGCGGAGAGGCCCAGGCCGCGGCCGGTGGCCTTGGTGGTGAAGAAGGGGTCGAAGATGCGCTCCAGCACATCGGCCGTCATGCCGCAGCCGGTGTCTTCCACCTCGAGGATCACATGGCGGCCGGGAGTGGGGGCGTCGACCCGGTATTCGTCCCGGAGGACCGGAGCCTCCAGGTGCTGGACCGATGTGGTGAGGTGGATGACGCCTTCCCGGTCACCGATGGCATCGGAGGCATTGGTGACCAGGTTCATGACCACCTGCTGGAACTGGGCCGCGTCCGCCTGGATGGCCGGGAGGTCCGGCTCCAGGTCGAGCTGGAGATGGATCTTCTTCGAGATCGAGACCTCCAGGAGGTGGGTGAGGTCACGGACCACGGCATTGAGGTCGTGGGGCCTCACCTGGAAGTGGCCCCGCCCGGAATAGGCCAGCATCTGCTTGGTCAGCTCGGTGGCACGGAGGACGGCGGCCTCCATGTTCGTCAGGTAGGGGCGGGCGGAGGAGTCATCCGGGAGGCGGAACTGGGCGAGGTTCAGGTTGCCCAGGATCACGGTCAGCAGGTTGTTGAAGTCGTGGGCGATGCCTCCTGCGAGGACGCCGAGGCTCTCCAGCTTCTGGGACTGGCGGAGTGCCTCCTCAGCCCGGCGGCGATCCGTGAGGTCAAGGAGGTAGCCGAGGTGGTAGCCGGGGTCGGAACCCTGGCCGGCCACCGACGTGCTGAAGTCATAGAACCAGCGGTATTCCCCGGAGGCGGTGCGCAGGCGGTACTGCTGCTCGTAGTGGGTGAGCCCCTGCGCCTTGAATTCCGCCGCAGCCTGGTGGATGGCCTCCACTTCATCGGGGTGCACCAGCGAGTTGTAGGAGATCCGTCCGCTGACCAGATCGTCGGGCGGGTAGCCGAGAATGGTCTGGATGTTGGGCGAGACGTAGTCCACCGGCCAGCCTTCCTCCACGCGCCACTTGATGACCATCACCGGGCCCCCCACGAAGAGGCCCCGCTCGGCGAGGAGCTCCTCCTCCGCCTGCTGCCGCTCCGTGATGTCTGTGGCGATGCCGATCACGGAGTCGACGTCTCCGTGATCGTCGAAGACCGGCGTGAGCAGGTTGTCGAACGTCCGCTCCCGGAACCGGGCCGTCTCCCGGGAGGCCCGTCCATGCAGGCCTTGGCGGACCTGGCCCAGCACCAGGGGGTCCCAACCGTGGCTTTCGAATACGGACCGCCCCACCATTTCCCCTGGGCGCAGGCCGATCTTGGTGAGGCCCAGACCCTCCGACAGGATGAAGTGTCCCTCCTGGTCCAGCTGGTAGATGATGGCCTGGGAATACGCGAGGACGGTCCTGATGCGCCGCTCGGCGTTGCGCAGTGCCTGCTCGGCGGTCTTGCGGTCGGTGATGTCCCGGGTGATGGAAAGCAGGCAGCGGGCGCCATCCGCCTCCATGATCTTCCCGGACATGAGGCCGGTCAGGACGGTCCCGTCCTTGCGGCGGAAGGTGGCCTCCAGGCCTGTGAACTCCCCGTGGTCCTGGATCAGCTGCACGGCGCGGGAGCGGTCCTCAGGGTTGGCCCAGATCCCGAGCTCCAGGGAGGAACGCCCGATGCTCTCCTCCCGCGTCCAGCCGGTGAGGCGCGTGAAGCCTTCGCTGACGTCCAGGTAGACGCCATCCTCCAGGCGGCTCAGGTTGATGGCGTCGGGCGAGGCGTGGAAGACCTTGGAGAACTTCTCCTCGCTGAGCCGGAGGGCATCCTCGGAGGTCCTCCGCTCGATGGCCATGGCCACCTGGCCCGATACGAAGACCAGCAGGTCCCGTTCTTCCGGCGTATAGCGGCGGACGCCGTCATACATCTGGATGGCCAGGACCCCGAACACCCCCTCGACCCCGACGAGGGGGGCGCCGAGCCAGTCGAGGGTGTTCGCTCCAAGAGGCTCGACCTCACCGGAAGCCTCCAGTCCCTGCAGGATCTCCTGGTCCAGGAGGATGGGACGCTCCGTGCGGAGCACGTATTCCGTCAGTCCCCGGCGGAAGATCCGGGGCGGCGGCGCCGGGTCCAGGGCGTCCACGAAGTAGGGGAAGGAGACCGTACCAGAGGCGCGGTCCCAGAGGGCGAAGTAGAGGTTCTCCGCGGGCATGAGGTCGCGGATGATGGTGTGGACCCGGCCGTACAGCTCCTGCAGGTCGATGGCCCGGAGCGCGGCCTCCGCGATGCGGTAGGTGGCTCCCAGATACCTGCGGACCAAGGCCAAGGCCTCGGTCGGGTCCTGGGGTTCCCTCGGTGGACGCATGAACCTGTTATCGGGCCGGTCCCCTGTCCGCACAAGTTCCGGAGGGGGTCAGGCCCAGCGGAACCGGCGGACCGCCAGGGCGAAGGCCGCGCAACCCCAGGCCGCCACGATGGCCAGTCCCACCCCATGTCCCGCCAGGGTGCCCCCGTCGTTGAACACGGCCCGCAGGGCCCGCAGGAACGGGGCCAGGGGCATCACGGCCACGGCGTGCTGGAGCCAGGCCGGCGCCGAGTCCAGGGTGAAGTAGACGCCACTGAGCATCATCAGGGGGAAGAACACCAGGTTCGAGATGGCGGCGTAGCCCTCGGAGGTCTCCGCAAAGCCGCTGAGGGCGAAGCCGAACGCCATGAAGCAGCCGGTGCCCAGGGTCATGATGAGCAGCAGGTCCAGGAAGGACCCCTGGTTCTGGATGCCGAAGACCAGGCGGCCCACCAGCAGCAGGATGCCGGCCTGGATCACGGTGACCGTGAGGCGGTGCAGCACCTGGCCCAGCAGGAAGATCCACTTGGGGAGGGGCGTCACGGCCAGGCGGCGGAACTTGCCCTTCTCCCGGTAGGACACGTTCACCATGCCCACGCTGAAGAGGCCCATGCTGACGAGGTTCAGGCCCAGCAGGCCCGGCAGCAGGAAGGAGGCGTAGTTGGCGGAGTGCTTGTGCCCGGGGCTCTCCACCTGGACAGGGATCCGCTGCGGCTCCGGCTCGCCGTTCAAGCGCGCCTGGGCCATCAGCCAGGCCTGGTTCACCAGCCCGGCGGTCGCCCCCGCCTGGGCCATGAGGTAGCTGTTCAGGCGGAGGCGGTAGCCGGCGCCCTCCGTTTCCAGCTGGGCGGCGGTCTCGCCGCGGGCCCAGCGGGCCTCGGCCTCGGCCTTCGGCAGCGTCTGGACCTTGAGCTGCAGGTCCGCCAGGGCCTGGTCGAGGGCCAGGTCCCGCGCGCTGGGCGCCGGGGCCTGCACGCGCACGACGGAGAGCTTGGGGCCGCCGCCATCGCGGAAGATCGTCCCGAAGCCCAGCAGGAGGATCACCGGGAAGGCGAAGGTCCAGAACATGGCCACGCGGTCGCGGCTGTAGAGCCGCCATTCCATCACGAACTGCCGCCAGAGCATCCTAGGGCCTCTTCTCAAAGTGGGGTGTCATGGCTACTCCCTCAGGCTGCGCCCGGTGCGGTGCAGGAACACGTCTTCGAGGGTGGCCCGGCGCACATGCACCTGCTGGAAGGGCACCGCCGCAGCTTCGGCGGCTTCCAGGAGCCGCGGAAGGAGCGCCTTGGGATCGGGCGTGGGGATCTCCCAGAGGTCCGCACGGCACTCCACGGCCTGGCCCAGCCGCGCGGAGAAGGCCGCCGGATCCGGTGCCGCCCCTTCAAACGTCAGCTCCACCACGCTGGGAATGGCCAGGTCCGCGATGAGCGAGGCCGGGGTTCCCGTGGCGATGACCTTTCCGTGGTCCATGATGGCCAGCCGGTCGCAGAGGGCCTCCGCCTCGTCCATGTAGTGGGTGGTGAGCATGACAGTCCGGCCTTCGCCCTTCATGCGGCGCACCACGTCCCAGAGGCTGCGCCGGGCCTGGGGATCGAGGCCCGTGGTGGGCTCATCGAGGAACACCAGCTCGGGATCGTTGACCAGGGCCAGCGCCAGGGCCAGCCGCTGCTGCTGCCCGCCGCTGAGGGTGATGTGGTAGGCGTCGGCCTTCTCCTGGAGCTGCACCAGGTCCAGCAGCTCCTCCGTGCTCCGCCGCTTCGGGTAGTAGCTGCCGTAGAGATCGAGCGACTCCCGGGGCGTGATCTTGTTGAAGAGGCTGGTGCTCTGGAGCTGCACGCCGATGCGGGCGCGGATCTCCTGTCCATGCTTCGCCCAGGTCAGGCCCAGGATCTCGATGTCCCCGCCGTCGGCCTCGGTCAGACCCTCGATGATCTCCAGCGTCGTGGTCTTGCCCGCCCCGTTGGGGCCCAGCAGGCCGAAGACCTCGCCCCGGGCCACTTCCAGATCCACCCCGGCCACGGCGACCACCTTGGGGAAGGCTTTGCGCAGGCCGCGGATGCGGAGGGCTGGTGCGGACATGAATACCTCCGGAGAGACCATCATGCCCGGGTTCGATCTCTGTGGGCACAGGGAGGTGCTCAAGACAGGCCGGCCAGGGGGATGATCCCGAACCACAGGAGGTAGGTCAGGGCCAGGACCATGATCCCGTTGATCCGCTCGCAGGGCGCGCCCCGGCGCAGGTAGCGCCAGATGGCCCGGACCAGCAGGAGGCCGTGGGGGATGGCCAGGAAGACGGCGAGTCCGCTCCGCCCGCCGAAGAGGCCACGCTGCTGCCAGACCACACCGCAGATGGCGGCGACGGCCACGAAACCCAGGGCCGTCAGCGCCGCCCCCCGGCGGCCCAGGAGGACCGCCAGGGTCCGCTTGGCCACCATCCGGTCGGCCTCGTGGTCCGGCAGGGCCGACAGGGTGATGGCCGCGACGGTGGCGAAGAAGAGCGGCGCCCCGATGAGCCAGAGGTGCGGGTCCCGCCAGACGCCGGACTGGAGGAGCCCGCCGCAGAGGATCGCCGCGAAGCTATGGGTGAGACCCACATCGAGCTCGCCCAGGCCGCGGTAGCTGAGCTTCAGGGGCGGGGCGGTATAGCCCACCGCCAGCACCGCCAGGGCGAGCATGGCCATCGGGCCGGGTCCGGCGGGGCCGGGCAGGGCGGCGAGCACCGCCAGGGCCAGGCCCAGCAGCAGGGTCAGGCCGAGCATCGCCCGCCGGACACTGCCGGGGGCCAGTTCCCCCTCGACCAGCACCCGGCTGCCGCCGTTGAAGGGGCCTGCATGATGGTTGAGCCGGTCCGTGCCCTGATCGAACCACTCGTTGCTGAGGACCGTCAGCGCCTCCATCAGGAAGAGGCAGAGGTAGCCGAGCCAGTAGACCTGCGGCGAGAAGGTCCCCCCGTGGCGCCAGGCCAGCAGTGCGCCGATGGTGTAAGCCACCCAGGCCATGGGGTAGAACTGCAGCCGGAGCAGCCTCAGCCAGGCCCCGGCACGCCGCCGGACTGCGTCCCGGCGAAGCCGGTCCGCGAGCCGGAGCGGCTCCCTCCGGACACCCTCCAGCCACCCGGCCCGCTGCTCCGGCGAAGAGGACAGCACGGGCCCGAAGGTGGAGATGAAGGTGGGCCCGATGCCGCAGAAGCCCAGCGTCGCCCGGCGCATGGCCTGGTGGCCGGGCTGGCGGTAGACGAACCGGTACACCCAGGGCGGGGTGTCCATGGTCACCAGCAGGTGGGCCGAGCGGCCCTTCAGAAGCTTGGCCCAGGCCGAGGGGTCCGCCTCGTCCGCTGCGAAGGCGAAGCCTGGGGTGAGCACCCGATCGAGGAATCCCTTGAGCAGGGCGGGCAGGGTGCCCCACCAGGCGGGGTAGACGAAGACCAGATGATCCGCCCAGAGGATCAGTGCCTGCGCCCGGGCCAGGTCCGGTTCCAGGCCCTGGTCCCGGGGCGAGGGCATCCGGACATCCGGGTCGAAGGCGAGGTCCGCCAGATCCAGCCGCCGGGCCTGGTGGCCCGCGCTTCCGGCGCCCTCGAGGTAGGCCCCGGCCAGGGCGCCGCAGAAGCTCTCCCGGCGGGGGTGGCCCAGGATCACCAGGATCTTGCGGGGCCGGCCTTCCCTGGAATCGTCCATGCACGCCCTCCGCCCAGGTCGAGAACGGACATCTTACACGTGCCAGACGCCCCATCCAGAGTGACCGGACAGCTGTTCCGCCGCCATGTCCCGGGCCTGGACCGAAGCGTAGCGCGCCGCCCAGCAACTCCCCGAGCCGCAGAGCAGGGGCTCGCCGCCGCTGTCGCGCAGGGCGTCGCGCACCTCGGCCAGCGGCGGGCACACCCACAGCGCCGCGCCCGTGAGGTCGTTGCGCCAGGGTGGCGCGGCGCCTCCGGGCTGGGAGGCCAGGGCCTCGGGGAAGGGGTAGCCCACGTCCTGGAGGGCGCGGTACACGCTGGGCGTGCTCAAGTGCAGGCCGGGATGGACGAGCAGGATGGGTTCCAGGGGCACCGGCCGGAGGGGGAACACCCGCTCGCCGCGGCCCAGCCCCAGCACGGTCCCGCCCAGGAGGAACAAGGGCACATCGCTGCCCAGACGGGCCGCCAGGCCCAGCAGCTTGTCCTCGCCCAGGCCCAGGTCGAACATCCGGTTGCCCAGACGCAGGGCCGCCGCGGCATCGCTGCTGCCGCCACCGAGACCCGCGCCGTGGGGGATGCGCTTCTCCAGGTGCAGGTGCGCGGGCAGGGGCCGTTTCGCGGCCTCCTCCAGCAGACGCCAGGCCTTGATCACCAGGTTGGATGCGTCGGCCACGAGACCCGCACCGGTGGGACCGGAGATGGCGAGGGACAGCGCGGAGGCAGGTTCGCCCTCCAGCGTATCCGTCAGGTCCAACACACCTTCCAGCACGGTGGTGACCAGCTCCAGCTCGTGGAAGCCATCCGCCCGCCGGCCGAGCACGGCGAGGAAGCGGTTGAGCTTGGCGGGAGCCTGGACTGTGAATTCCATGGCTCCAAGGTAGCGCAACCATCCGCTAGGCTCAGGGGATGGTTCTGTTCTTCCGCACCCTCTGGAAAGGCCTCACCCTCTGGTTCCGGCCAGGGCTGGAGCCGTTGGGAACGTCGGTGCTCCGCTTCCGCGTCTGGCCCAACGACCTGGACGTGAACGTCCACATGAACAACGGCCGCTTCCTCAGCATCATGGACCTGGGCCGCTTCGACCTCAGCTTCCGCACCAGGCTCGGCAAGGCCATGCTGCGGAACCGCTGGCAGCCCCTCGTTGGGGCCATCACCATGCGCTATCGCCGCAGCCTCGATCCCTTCGAGTCCTACGAGCTGCACACGCGGCTGCTGGGCTGGGATGACAAGTGGGTCTTCCTGGAGCAGCGGTTCCTGAAGCGGGGCGGTGACCTGGCCGCCGAAGGCATCGTGAAGGCCCTCTTCCGAGGGAAGGCTGGCAACGTCCCCATGGCCGAGGTGCTCCACCTGATGGAGTACGACGGACCGCAACCCGAACTGCCCGAGGCGATCAGGAGATGGGCGAAGGTGTAGCGCGAAAAACGCGTCCGCGTTTTTCGTAGGCGCGCGAGCGCAGCTCACGCGCCTGAGAGCTGACAGCTGAGGGCTGACAGCCGACTACTACAGCCCGTCCTCCAGCTCGAATTCAGGATCGGGAATGCTCAGGATCTCCGGGCCGTCCTTGGTGATGGCGATGTCGTGCTCGAACTGGGCGGAGAGCTGGCCGTCGCGTGTGCGGACGGTCCAGCCATCGGGTTCCACCAGGCACCTGTGGCTGCCGATGTTGAGGATGGGCTCGATGGTGATGGTCATCCCCGGCTCCATGCGGAAGCCGGTGCCCGGCCGCTGGTCCGCGAAGACCACCTGGGGATCCTCGTGCAGGTCGCGGCCCAGGCCATGGCCGATGTACTCGCGCACCACGGAATAACCGCGTTCCTCGGCGAAGGTCTGCACGGCGGTGGCCATGTCGCCCAGGCGCTCGCCGGGACGGCAGTGCTCGATCCCCACGAACATGGCCAGCTGGGCCGTCTGGATGAGGCGGCGGGCCTCGTCGCTGATCTTGCCCACGCCCACGGTCAGGCAGGTGTCGCCATGGTAGCCGTCGAGCTTGGCGCCGCAGTCGATGGCGATGATGTCGCCCTCCTGGAGCACGTATTTGGAGGGGATGCCGTGCACCACTTTGTCGTTCACGGAGGTGCAGAGGGTGGCGGGGAAGCCGTGGTAGCCCTTGAAGCTGGGGGAGGCCCCCTGCTGGCGGATGTAGGCCTCGGCGATCCGGTCGATCTCCAGCAGGCTCACGCCGGGCTTGGCGGCCCGGGCGGCCAGGCGCAGGGCGTTGGCGGCCACGCGGCCCGCCTCGCGGAGCTTCTCGATCTCCTTGCGGCTCTTGTAGCGGATCTGCTCTCGGATCAGGACCATCTTGCCCTCGATCCCCAGTCTAGCGGGTCGACGGTAGAATGTCGGTATGACGCGACCCTGGACGATCCTGGTGATGACAACCTTCCTCGCGGCGGGCCTGGTGGCCTGCCGGGGCATCCCCTCCCGCCCGGCCTCCGTCCCCCCCGAGGCCATGTGGTGCGCCGAGGCCAAGGACGGGCTCTTCCTCAAGGTCGGCGGCCATCAGAGCACCCTCTGGCAGCTGGAGGTCTGGGATCGCCAGGGCCACTCCCTGGGGTCGGGCTCCTTCCGGCTGCGGGGCTTCGCCAAGGCCAAGATCGTCCCCGAGGAGGTCCTGGCCTGGGAGAACGGGGCCCTGCATCTGAAGGACGGCACCTGGCTGGTGCCTGAAGCTCCGGCTGCGCGTTGATGACCTATTCCCGCGAGGAGAAGGACTGGCTGGAACGCGAGTGGGCCTTCCGGGCCTGGGGTCGCGCGGGCCTGCTCAGCACCGACGACTACCGGCAGGTGCTGGCCTGGGAGGCGGACGGCGTCCCCATGGACCTGGTGGTGTCGGCCCTCAATGCCTTCTTCGACCGCCGCGAGAAGCGCGAGAAACCACGCACCTTCGTGGCCCTCAAGCACCTCGACCGGGACGTCGCCAAGGCCGTGAAGCTGCGCGAGGCCCTGGTCCGGGCGGGCCCCGAGCTGGATGCCGGCAAGGGCTGGGCCCAGGTGAAGGCGCCCCTGCAGGACGACCCGGCGGCGAGGGCCGCGTTTGAAGCCTGGCAGCGCCTGCGGGCCCAGGCGCCTTCGCCGGAATCCGCCGGCTATCTGACCCACCATGACCGGGAGCGGGAGGCCCGCACGGCCCTGCTGGCCCTGGCCGAAACGGCCCTGGGGCCTGCGGCCGAGGCGCTGAGGGCCGACCTCCGCCGGCGGCTCGAAGCCGCCGACATGAAGGAGGACGGCCTTGTGTGGAAGCGGGCCTGGAACCACCACTGGGCCCGACTCGTGGCCGCTGCATGGAATCTGCCGCTGGAGGGCGCATGACCGTGGAAGCCCGCTGGCCGCAGGAGCTGGAAGCGCCCTCGGAGCGCTTCTTCGAGGCCTTCGCGGCCCAGCTTGCCGAGCCTGACGGCCTGCGCGATGGGCTGCGGGAGGCGGTCAAAACCCTCATCCCCCGCATCGACTGGGAGGCCTATCTGCCTCATCTGCCCCATGGCATCCCGGGTCTGCGGGCGGTGCTGCGGCTGCAGCCGCTGCTGGGCGAGGCCAGCTTCCATCGCGCCCTGGCCACCCAACTGCACATGGCGGCCCACGAGGGGCGCCGGGCCGCGCCGGCCCTGGCCCAGGTCCTGGCGGCCAAGGGCAGCGGCCAGTGGCGGAACCTGGAGTCGTTCATCCAGTCCCGCCGGCCCGGCCTGGCCTACGCGGAGGCCCAGGGCTTCGAGCTGCCAGAGGCCGCGGACTTCCAGCGTCTCGGGCAGCTCACGGAAACCGACATGGCCAACGTGGGCCACAAGGCCGTGCTGTGCGATCACCTGGCCGACCTCCACGAGCGGCTGGATCGGCCCAGGGCCACCGGCCGGCGCCTGCTCGGCCTCACGGCCTGGGTGGCGGCCTCGCCGGAGGACACCTTCTGGGCACGTCGTGCCGCCAAGCGTCTGGGGACCGCCGAGGTGGCCGTGCCCTGGGCGCCGGCGGCCCTCGGGCCGGCGGACTGGGCTTCCCAGGTGCGGGAGATGTGTGACCTGGGGCTGGTGGCCCTGTTGGACCAGCTCACGGCGCGCCTGAAAGCCGGGCAGGGGGCTGGGGACTCCCTGGCGGCCCTGGTGCTGGCCGCCTCGGAGAAGCAGCTGGATGCCCGCCGCGACCTGGAGGGCAAGACCGCCTGGACCTTTGTGTACCTGGCCACCCTGGCCCGCACTCGCCCAGCGGATCCCCGGCCGTGGTGCCAGGCCGCGGCCCTGGTGAACCTCTTCCCCACGGACGAGCCGGAGGAGCGGGTGCAGGCTGCCAGGATCGGCGAGCCAGACGCCGCGGCCCTGACGGATGCGGTGCTGGATGCGGAGCCGGCCCTGGCCATGGCCCAGGCCGGCGGCCTGGCGAAGGCCGGTCGCGCGGAGGCCGCCCTGGGGGCCCTGGCCGAGGCCGCGGCCCAGAACGATCCCACCTTCAACCATGCCCACCAGGTGTTCGCCGTGGCGGCGGCCGCGGACCTGCTGCCAGACCTGCCGCCTCCGGTGCAGGAGGCCATGCTGGCGGCCCTGGCCAAGAGCCTGGCCAACAGCCAGGGCAGCGGGGATCTGGGGCGGCTGGCGGATCGGGCGCTGGCTGCGGCTCGGCCATGAGTCGAACCTTCGCCTTCCTCCGTGCCATCAATGTCGGTGGCCATACGGTCACCATGGAACGGCTGCGGGAGCTGTTCGCGGGCTTCGGTCTGCAGGGCGTGGAAACGTTCATCGCCAGTGGCAACCTGATCTTCGAAACTGGCCGGGAGACCGAGGCGGCCCTTTCCAGACGCATCGAAGCGGGCTTGAAGGCAGCCCTGGGCTACGAGGTGGCGGTCCTTCTCCGCGGAGAGGCGGAATTGGCTGCCTTGGTGGGGGGCTGCCCCTTCCGTGAGGTCGAGGTGTCCGCCGCCAAGGCCTTGAACGTGGCTTTTCTCGCCGCGCCGCTCACAGAGGCCCAGGAAACGAAGCTCCAGACCCTCGGCACGGCGGTGGACGCCTTTCGAACCACCGGCCGCGAGGTGTGGTGGCTCTGTCAGGTGAAGCAGAGCGAATCCACCTTCTCCAATGCCGTCTTCGAGCGGGCCCTCGGCGTGCGGAGCACCATCCGCGGTTTCAGCACCTTGCAGCGGCTGGCGGCAAAGCACCTGAAGGCTTGACCCATCGGCCTCGGGCTGTGGAACAATCGCGAATCCGAGGTCACGCATGGGCAAGAACCGGCTGGAAGCCTTCAGTGACGGCGTGCTGGCCATCATTATCACGATCATGGTGCTGGAACTGCGGGCGCCTCGCGGCGACGCCTTCGGGGCCCTCTGGCCCCTCCTGCCGACCTTCGTGGGCTATGCGCTGAGCTTCATCTACATCGCCATCTACTGGAACAACCACCACCACATGCTCCACGCGGCCAGGAAGGTGAACGGGCCGATCCTGTGGGCCAACACGCACCTGCTGTTCTGGCTCTCCCTGGTGCCGTTCGCCACGGCCTGGATGGGGAGCAACAACTTCGCGGCCCGACCCGTGGCCCTCTACGGGTTCGTCCTGCTCATGGCCGCCCTGGCCTATTACCTGCTGAGCCAGTGCCTCATCCACCACCACGGACGGGGGTCGCTTCTGGAGGCTGCGGTGGGTGCGGACTTCAAGGGGAAGGCCTCCATCGCGATCTATGCTTCTGCCATCCTTTTGTCCTTCGCCAATCGCTGGGCCGGCTTCGCACTCTATTGGGTGGTGGCCCTCATCTGGCTGGTGCCGGACCGGCGCATCGAGCGGATCCTGGCCCGCGAAGGCGCCGGGGAGGGCGGCTCCAGGCCCTGAAGGGGGCGGAAAACCCGTCAGAACCGGTGGGTGAGGCCCGCCGCGAAGGAAGCATCGTCGGTGTTCTCGTTGTGGGTGATGTTGTTCACGTAGCGGAAGGTGAGCGTGGTCCTCGCATCCAGATAGACGTGGAGGCCCACATCATGCTGGAGGCTGCCGTCATGCAGTTTGGCGAAGGGCTGGGGGGTGCTGAAGCCGCTGAGGAAGTAGAGCTGGACAAAGGGTTGGACCATTCGGTTGCGGCGCCCCTGCCAGGTCACGTGGGCCCCGATGTCCGAGGTGTAGTCCAGCTGGTTGTAGGCCGAATTGCCGCGTCCCCGGTGGGTGTAGGCGGCACCCGCGTAGACGATCTGCGTGGCCGAGGGCTGCCACCAGCCGCTGAGCCCGCCTTCGAGATCCCAGCCGGACTTGAACGAGCTGTAGGTGCGGACCAGGGGCGGTTTCACGGTGAAGGTGGCGCTCAGGCCCGTGGAGGCATCCTGGTGGAGCAGGTGGACCACGCCGAAGAGAGGATCCTGGAGGCGGGTGGGCTGGGCGCCCTCTCGCACGAAGTCCAGCCGTCCGTAGCGGATGGTGGCCACCACGGCTTGGTTCCGGGCCACCTCGGAGCGGCCCCACTGGCCGAAGCCGAAGGCCTTGTGGAAGGTCTCGATGGGTGCGTCCAGGTCGCCGCCGCCGTGGCTCTCCACAGGCAGCTCCATCCAGATGTCCGTGCGCTCGGTGAGCCCCCGGCGGACCTGGAGGGTGGTGCGGGCGATCTCCTCGTCGAAGTAGAAGACGAAGGGCGCCGTGGGGTATTCGGCCGCCAGGGCCTCAAGCGAGGCGCGGTCCATGCGGTGGCGGCCCTGGAACCAGGCTGGGGGATGGTCCTTGATCAGGTTCGAGAACTCGAACACATTGGCTCGCACATGGGTGAGGGTCAGCTGCCACTGGCCGGGGCCGATGGGGCGCGGGGCCTGGGGCTGATAGGTCATGGGGGCCTGAAGCAGCGTGAACATGTTGCGGGTGGGCAGGGGGCCCATCTCGGGGTAGGGCTCGTCCTGGGCCTGGAGGGACAGGCCAAGGGCCAGCGCGAGCATGGCGCGCATGGGGAACTCCTTGGATGGCTGCGTTTGGGCGAGCCACTCCGCCGGGCCACGGCCCGGGTGATGGTGGGATTCAGGAGCCGGGTCGGCCCGGCCTTTGCTTTCCTTCGGGAAGTCTATTTCCCTATGAAAGCAATATTGAGGTTGTCACTTCCCCTTGTCAAGCGGCTTTCTTTGGGATAGTTTTAAGGCGACCCACCCTGGGTCGGGGACCAGCCCATGGACATGCCCGAATCCGCCAGTTGCCGATGCTTCCGCATGGCCATCGACCTCCTGGGCAAGCCCTGGACGGGTCAGATCCTGTGGATCCTCCAGGAGGGGCCTCTGCGCTTCAACGAGCTGGCCACCAAGGTGCAGGGCATCGGCGAGAAGGTGCTCTCGGCCCGCTTGAAGGAGCTGGAGTGCCAGGGCCTGCTGGTGCGGCGCGTCCTGCCCACCACGCCCGTGCGGGTCGAGTACGAGCTCACCTGCAAGGGGCAGGGCTTCCGCCAGGTGGTGGAGGCCGTCACGCACTGGGGGACCCAGATCTCCGAGTCGTCGGATCAGGCCCGGTAGTTCGGCATCACCTGGCCCTTGGCCCACTCGAAGATGAGGCTGGTCTGGATGTGGGCCACCTCGGTGCGGGTGGTGAAGGCGTCCAGGGCCAGGTCGCGCAGGTGGTGGGCATCCCGCACGGCCACGTGCACCTGGAAGTCGTGCGTGCCCGCCACGTGGAAGACTGACAAAACCTCAGGCAGGCCCAGGGCGTGTTTCCAGAAAGCCTTCACCTGGGCCCGGCTGTGCTGGCGCAGCTGGACGGCGATGAGGGCCTGGAGGCCCACGCCCAGGGCCTGGGGGTCCACCTCCGCATGGGCGCCCCGGAGGACGCCCTCGGCACGCAGGTGCTGCACGCGCGCGAGGCAGGAGGACGGTGCCAGACCCACGGCGGCGGCCAGCTCCTTGTTGGACAGCCGAGCATCCTTCTGGAGAAGTGTCAGAATGTCGCAGTCGATTCGGTCAAGGTTCATGAATGCCATTGTTTCACGAAATAAATTCGAGGGATTGGCGAATCTTTGAAACCTACATTGTGGACAGGAGCATCCCCATGTCCAAGCCCATCGCCTCCACGTCGATCGAGACCCAGGCCGTCCACGCCGGTCGCGAGGTCTTGCACGAGCAGGGCATCCACGCGATGCCCATCGACCTGAGCAGCACCTACCCCCTCCAGGACCTGGACGAGGGCGGGCGCAGCCTGGAGGCCATGGCCATGGGCGGCCTGCCCATCGGAAGCCCCGTCTATGCCCGTCTCTACAACCCGACGGTGGCCCGGTACGAGCAGGCCCTGGCCCAGTTGGAGGGTGCCGAGGAGGCCGTGGCCTTCGGCTCCGGCATGGCGGCGGTGACCGCCTGCCTCATGGCGGCCAAGCAGCGCGGCAGCCACATCGTGGCCGTGCGTCCCGTCTACGGCGGCACTGACCACCTGCTGGCCTCCGGCATGCTGGGCCTGGAGGTGACCTGGGCCGAGGCCGACGGCATTGCCGCCGCAATCCGGCCCGACACGGCCATGGTCATCGTGGAGACGCCCGCCAACCCGACCCTCGCGATGGTGGACCTGGAGGATGTGGTGCGCCAGGCGGGCAAGGTCCCCGTGCTGGTGGACAACACCTTCGCCACGCCCATCCTCCAGAATCCCATCCAGCACGGCGTGACCCTGGTCCTCCACAGCGCCACCAAGTTCCTGGGTGGCCACGGCGACGTGCTGGCGGGGTTGGTGGCCACCAACAACGACTGGGCCACGGAACTGCGCAAGGTCCGCGTCATTACGGGGAATGTGCTGCATCCGCTGGCAGCCTACCTCCTGCACCGTGGCCTGCCCACGCTGCCCCTGCGCGTCCGGGCCCAGCAGGCCGGCGCCCAGGTGATCGCCGAGCGGCTGGCCCAGCACCCCGCGGTGGCCGCCGTCCACTTCCCCGGTCTCGCCGGCCAGGATCCCAAGGGCCTCCTGGGCCGCCAGATGAAGGGCCCCGGCTCCCTCATGGCCTTCGAGCTGAAGGGCGGTTTCGAGGCGGCCGCCGTGGTCATGGCCGAGGTGAAGCTCATGACCCCCGCCGTGTCGCTGGGCAGCGTAGATACGCTCATCCAGCATCCGGCCGCGCTCACGCATCGCGTGGTGAATGCCGAGGCCCGCGAGCACTCCGGCATCTCCCAGTCCCTCATGCGGCTTTCCGTGGGACTGGAGAGCCCCGGGGACCTGTGGGCAGATCTCGAGCAGGCGCTGGCGAAGGCCATGGCCCGGGTGGCTGTGGGTTCCGCGCACTGAGGGCTCCGGTCGCACGGGATGGCCGACACGGATTGACCCGGGTCGTATGCTGAGGTGCCCCACCTCGGAGCGATCCATGGCTTCGCATGACAGCCTGATCCATCTCCACTGCGGTGACGCTTCCGCGCTGGTCCATCGGCGGTCCGGGCTGCCCGGTTCGCTGCGCATCTGCCGCGACTCCCCGGCCGTGGGCCCCTGGGTGGCGGAAGCCTCGCAGCTGCCGGCGCTGCGGGCCGGCTGGTGGGGCGTGCCCGGGGACGAAGGCTCCCTGCGGCCCGTCCTCTCGGATCTCGGGGGCACCGCCGAGCCCGTCCTGTGGTTCGGGCCGGATCCCTGGGAGCAGGCCTGTCTCCTGTGGGTGCTGGCGGAGCTGCCGGAGGGGACACTCTCGGACCTGGTCCCCCTGGACTGCAGCGTCGCGCAGACCGCCCCCGCCGCCCTGCCGGGCCTGTTCATCGGACGGGTCCTGCTGGAGGAGGAGACTCTGACCCAGGCCAGGAGCCTCTGGGCGGGGTTCCTCGAGCGGGGGTGGGGGGCCTTGGCGGGCTGCGGCATCCCCGCGCTGCCCTGGCTGGCCCGGGCCCTGGCACGGCTGGCGGAGGATCACCCGGTGGAGGGTCCCGGTCGCACCCGCATGCAGATCCGGGGTCTGCTGGATCAGGGCGTCCATGACCTGCCGGCCCTCATGGCGGGGCTTCGGAAGCTGGAGGATCCCCGCCATGGCGCCTGGTACGGCGACCGCTTCGTGGCAAAGGTGGTGGAGTCCATGGAGGCGCGGCTAGGCTGAAACAGCCGCCATGACGCTCGCGCCCCTGCCCCTGTCCTCCAAGATCACGGTCCTCCGGGGCCTGGGACCGGCGCGGGCGGCGGCCTTGCAGGAGGCGGGCCTCGACAGCCTGCGGGACCTGCTCTGGAGCCTGCCCTACCGCTACGTGGACCGGGGCAGTCTGCGACCCCTGGGCAGCCTGGAGATGCGGGGACTGGAGCCGGCTGAACCCGGCCTCGTGACCGTGCTGGGTACCCTGCGGGACCTGCGCCAGAGCACCACCCGGGTCCAGCGCATGGCCCTCACGGAGGCCCTGCTGGAGGACGGAACCGGCACCCTGCGGCTCATCTGGTTCAACCAGGCCTACCTGTCACGCGCGCTCAAGGTGGGTGACCGCCTGCTGGTGTTCGGACCCCTGTCCGTAGGGCGCCATGGCCTGGAGATGCGGGGGCCGCAGGTCGAGGTGATGGGCCGCGGCGAGGACATTGGCTGGGTCCGGCGGTTCCTGCCCCTGTACCGCAAGCTGGGCCCCCTCACCAGCCGGGTGCGCCAGAAGCTGGTGCAGGAGGCCCTCGGTCGGGCCCACGGGGCGGAGGAATGGCTGCCCCTGGACCTGGCAAAGGACCTGCCGGACAGCATGACGGCCCTGCGGCTCCTCCATGATCCGCCGGACGACAGCGACTCCGCCCTGCTGGACTCGGGCACCTCCCCCGCCCACCAGCGGCTGGCGGCCGAGGAGCTGTTCGCCTTCTCCCTGGGCGTGGCCCTGCGCCGGGCCGGGCGCCTGAAGCGGAAAGGCCTGGTGGTGCCCACGTCGCCGGAGCTCCGGGCGCGGCTGAAGTCCTTCCTGCCCTTCCATCTGACCGGCGCCCAGCGCCGATCCTTCAAGGAGATCGTGGACGACCTCACGTCGGGCCGCGTCATGAACCGCCTGCTCCAGGGTGATGTGGGCAGCGGCAAGACACTGGTGGCCCTGCTGTCCATGGCGATGGTCGCCGAGACGGGCGGGCAGGGGGCCCTGCTGGTGCCCACGGAGGTCCTTGCCCGCCAGCACGCGGCCAGCTTCCGCCGTTATCTCGGGGAGCACGCCGGTGCCATGCAGCTGCTGCTGGGGGGGATGAAGGCCGCGGAGAAGCGGGCGGCCCTGGCCCGCATCGCCAGCGGCGAGGCCCGCTATGTGGTGGGCACCCACGCCCTGTTCCAGGAAGCCGTCGCGTTCCACCAACTCCAGCTGGTGGTGGTGGACGAGCAGCACCGCTTCGGCGTGAAGCAGCGCGAGGCCCTCAAAGAGAAAGGCGGCGATCCCCACTGGCTGGTCATGAGCGCCACACCCATCCCCCGTTCCCTGGCCCTGGCGGTCTTCGGCGATCTGGACCAGAGCGTGCTGGACGAATTGCCCCCGGGCCGGCAACCCATCACCACCAAGCTGCACAAGCCCGAGTCCGCCGAGCGGGCCTGGGAGCAGGTGCGCCGCGAGCTGGCCGAGGGCCGCCAGGCCTTCGTGGTGAGCCCGAGCATCGACCCGTCGGACGAGGGCAAGGTGCAACTCCGCGACATCCAGGCCATGGAGGCCCTGCTGCGGGGGATCTTCCCCGACGAGGGGATCGAGGTGGTCCATGGCCGCCTGAAGGCCGACGAGATGGCCGCCCGCATGGGCCGCTTCGTGTCCGGCGAGGCGAAGATCCTGCTGGCCACCACGGTCATCGAAGTGGGCGTAGACGTACCCAACGCCACGGTGATGGTGGTGGATCACGCCGAGCGCTTCGGCCTCAGCCAGCTCCACCAGTTGCGGGGCCGCGTGGGTCGCGGTGCGCACCGCAGTCACTTCCTCATGATCAGCGGCTCCGAGACCGAGCGTCTGCAGACGCTGGTGGAGACGCAGGATGGCTTCCGTATCGCCCAGCGGGACCTGGAGCTGCGCGGCCCAGGCGAGTTCTTCGGTGTGCGCCAGGCCGGTCTGCCCCAGTTCCAGGTCGCCGACCTGGTGCGTGATCGCCGCCTCCTGGCCCGCTGCCGCGAAGCCGCGGACCGGGCTCTGGCCCACGGGCTCAGCGAAACCCAGGCCGCCTGGCTGAGGCGGGAGCAGGTGAGGCTGAAACTGGCGGACGTCAGCTGAAGCCGATGCCCGACCACCGGGTCCTGCCGACGGATATCCCATCGGAAGGCCCTTCTGGGATCGGCTGAAGTCGAAGCCCCTCGGTAGAGGGGTCCGCGGTCCTGATGAAGGGGAGGGAGGCGAGCGGATTCTCAGCTGACGGAAACCCGGCCTGCCGGAATTTTCATCAGAGTACTTCCGCCGAGCGGGCTTCGGCCTACATTGGGATTCTCTACCCCTGGATGTCCTGAAAGGCGCCGGGCTGGGCGAAGCCAGCCCCCGAGTTGCTGTTGAATCAAGCATTGAGGTTACTTGTTTTAACAATCAAGTCGATTCGAAAGACCCATTCCAGCCACCGGCACCGGACACAGGGGAGGTCGTCATGAAACCCGCCACTTTCAGGGGATTCTGGGCGGCTACCGCCGCCATCATCGTGGTCCTGGCCCTCGCCGGCTGCCGGGGCTCCTCGGGCCAGAACGGCCTCAATGGGACCAACGGCACCAACGGCACAAACGGGACCAACGGCACCAACGGGGCGCCTGGACCCGCCTACGCCATCGACGCCACCACCTACACCGCGGATGAGTGGGGGGCCCTGACGCTGAAGGCCACCCTCACCAGTGTCACTGTCAGCTCGTCTCCCGTGGTGGCCTTCAAGGTGACCGACGGCCACAACGTGCCGGTCAAGGGTCTGGGCTTCACGACCAAGGCTTCGTCGGCGGCCTATGCCAGCTACGCCAACATGGCCTTCGGCCTGGCGAAGCTGGTCCCGGGTTCCAATGGAAGCCCAAGCACCTGGGTCAATTACGTTGTGACGGCCAATCCGGCGGCCGCGGCGCCGACGACCTGGACCCCCTCCCGACCCTCCACCGACAACATCGGGACCCTGGTGGACAACGGCGACGGTTCCTACGTCTACACCTTCCGCCGGGACATCACCCAGACTCAGGCCCTGCTGGATGCGGCCACCTACTCCGGCAACAACCTCCGGGCCGACCTGGGCGACGTCAGCTACAACCCCAGCCTCACTCACCGGCTGACCCTCTTCGTGGGCGGCACGGCCCGGGGGACGGGGACCAACACATCGGATGGGTCCAGCAGTGGCCAGGTCGCGGTGCCCATCCTGAACCCTGCCAACACCGCCTACGATTTCATCCCCGCCACGGGCGCAGCCGTCGGGGCCACCGACGCCCAGCGGGAGATCGTCAATGTCTCCGCCTGCTTCAGCTGCCACGCCAAGTTCGAGTTCCACGGCTCCGGCCGCCAGGACACCCGCTACTGCGTGATCTGCCACAACGACCAGCGCAAGTACGGCCGGGCCGAAGCCACGCTGACGGCCACCACGGTCTCCGGGGAGACCGGCAAGCTTGCCGGCCATGCCTCCGGGGACTTCCCCTCCTTCATCCACCGGATCCACCGGGGGGAGGAGCTGGCGAGGACCGGCTACTCCTACGGCGGCATCGCATTCAATGAGGTCACCTACCCCCAGGACCACCGCAACTGCGTGAAGTGCCATACCGCCAGCACCGCGACGCCCCAGGGCGACAACTGGTTCAACGTGCCCAGCCGCTTCGCATGCAGCGGGTGCCATGACGACATCGACTGGGCCACCGGTGCCAACCATCCCGGCGGCGCGGCCTTTGCGGACAACAACTGCTCCAGCTGCCACGGCGCGGCGGGCATCAAGCTCGTGCACCTTCCCGTGGTTCCGCCCGATCCCGCCAACATCTGGAACACCGGCGGGACGAACAACAACACCAACGCCTCCTCCGTGGCCGCCTTCCCGGGCAACCTGCCTGCCGGCGCCAGCCAGGTGACGTGGGACCTCAAGAGCGTGACCCTCAACGCCAGCGCCAAGCCCGTCTTCACCTTCCGGTTCCTGAAGGATGGCGTACCCGTGGTCTTCAACACCTACGCCGCGGGGAGCGTCACGGAACTGATGGACAACTTCGTGGGCGGGCCCAGCTTCTACATCGCCTTCTCCGTGCCACAGGACGGCATCGCCAACCCGGCGGACTGGAACGCCACCGCCAGCACGTACCTCAAGAACATCTGGCGGGGTGATGGTCTCGACATGGCCGGTGCGCCCCTGGCGGCCTCAGCGCAGGGCACCCTCAGCGCCACGCCCGACGCCAGCGGCTACTACACCCTGACCATGACTGGGGTGGTCATTCCCACCACGGCCGGGATGGTCACCGGTGGCATCGGGTACACCTACGGGCTGACCCTCACCCAGCCCCTGACCCAGACCAACGTGCCGAACTATCCCTACGTGCCCAGGGTCGCGGGCACCCCCGGAACGGGGCAGGGGGGCCTGAGCGTGCCCGCCCCCAACGTCTCGAAGCTCATCAGCGGCCCGCTGCCGGTCGGCTTCCCCCTCAACACCGGGAGCACGACCACGGGGCCCGCGAACACGCCGCGCCGCACCATCGTGGCCAATGCGAAGTGCCTGGACTGCCACGGCGCCATGGGGGTTTTCACCACCAAGGCCTTCCATGCGGGTCAACGCAACGACCCCCAGACCTGCGAGTTCTGCCACAACGGCCAGCGCGTGAACAGCGGCTGGGGCGTGAACATGAAGGACTTCGTCCACGCCATCCACGGGGCCGACAAGCGGGTGAACAAGTTCTCCTGGGAGGCCTCTGCGGGGGACACCTTCTGGAAGACCACCTATCCGGGCGTGCTGAACAACTGCGAGGCCTGCCACATCCCCGGAACCTACGACTTCGGCCTCTCCTTCAACGCGGGCGAGCTGCCTGACCTGCTCTGGACCACGGTCGCCACCGGCACCGTGCCCACGCCCGTGAATGTCATCCTCACGGGCACCGAGCCCATTCCGGGCGTCTACTGGTCGCCCTTCGCCGCGGCCTACGGATCCGGCTATGTCTTCGGGAGCGGCTTCAGCTACAACGCCAACACGGGAGCCACCACGGCCGCCGCCGGCACCACGCTGGTGAACTCGCCCTATGTCGCAGCCTGCTCCAACTGCCACGACGGCCCCCTGGCCATTTCCCACATGCAGACCAACGGCGGCACCTTCTACGGCAGCCGGGCCAGCGTCACGGCCGGCGGGAAGTTCATCCGGCAGGAGCAGTGTTTCCTGTGCCACTCCGCCGGCAAGATCGCCGATGTGCGGGTGGTCCACATGACCTTCAAGTGAAGGAGCCAGACGGGAAGGCCTCCGGTGCCGCCCATGGCCCGGAGGCGTTCCCTACGGCTTCATCAGTCGTTCCGCGATCCGTCCCCGCAGCACCTCCGGCACCAGGTCCGTCAGGTTGCCGCCCATGCTGCCGATCTCGCGGACGAACCGGCTGCTCACGGCGCTGTACTTCTCCTTGGGCATGAGGAAGACGGTCTCCAGTTCCGGCGCCAGCTTGCGGTTCATGAGGGCCATCTGGAACTCGTACTCGAAATCACTGAAGGCGCGGACGCCGCGGATGATGAACTGGGCGTTCTGGGCCTTGGCGAAATCCACCAGCAGGCCGTGGAAGGTGGTCACCTCCACCTGGGGCAGGGAGGCCGTCAGTTCCTTGAGCATGGCGACCCGCTCCTCCACGCTGAAGGCGGGGGACTTGGCGGGGTTGTGGAGGACCGCGACCACGAGCCGGTCCACGAGCTTGGCAGCCCGCTGGATGAGGTCCCAGTGGCCGAGGGTCACGGGATCGAAAGAGCCTGGATAGATGGCCGACCGCACGGGCGCTCCGTCAGGATGGGGAATCAGCCTAGCGCAACCCAGGCGCATTCCGGGCCAAAGCTCGCCGGGAATCGGTCAGCGGTGTCGTGCCTCGCGGGATTTTGCAGACGCCACCCAGCCGCTGGCACCTGTGCGCCATACCCGGATCAGTAGGATGAGACGGCCTCGTCCGAATGGCCGAGTGGCGGGATCCTCTGCCGGGCCTACCCTTCCCTGGACGGAGGTGAACCATGGCCTGGAATGGCAGTGAACGCCGGGTCCGCGACCTTGCCTATGCCGGTCCGGATCGACGGCGCGGGACCATGGACGCCCTGCCGGAGGACGGCGTCCGCCTGAGGAATGAGCAGATGCTCCGGCTCGTGCGGCTGCGCCACATGGAGCGCGCCACGCACTGGGAGGCCTCCGAATTCCTGGAGTGATCTCAGGTCTTGAGGATCCAGGTTCGGAAGCGGCTCGCACCCTCGGCCTCGCACCAGCAAGGGGTGCCCTCCTGGCGGAACTGGTCCAGCAGGGGCTCGGGGCGGAAGGGGCTCAGGAGCTGCATGGCCTCGCCGGGGGCCAGGGTCAGCAGGGCCCGGCGGACGCGGGCCAGGGGATGCTCGCCGGCCGCCATGAGGGCCTCCGCGTCCAGGGTGGAGCGCACGGCGCCGGAGCGCGCCCAGTCGGGCCGGGGATCCTCCGCCGGGGCCGGCCTTCCCTCCGCCACGGGACCAGCGGCCTCGCCGGCCAACTCCCGGAGGAAGCGCACCAGCTCCGCCGTGGGGAGGCCCGCCATGCGGGCCGCGTGCTCCACGGTGGCCAGCTTCGCCACCGTGCGTCGGAGGATGGGGTTGCGGAGCTTGGCGAACTCCGGGACGCGGGCGATGAGGGCCTCCTGCTGGTCCGGGTGGGCCGCCAGGAAGTCGCCGATCTTCGTTTCGGGCGTGATGGCCATGGGCGCCTCAGGCTTCGTCGTACTGGAGCAGGCGGCGGTCGCCTTCGAGGGCGCGCAGGCGGGTCAGGTCCTGGGTGACCTCCAGGGTGCCCAGGTAGGTGCCGGCCTCGTCGCGCACGGCGAAGTAGCGGATGTGGACGAACTTCCCCTGCATCTGGATCCAGAACTCCGCCACGGTCTGGCGGCCGGTCTTGAAGTCGTTGAGGATGCGCTCCACCACGTCCACGCTCTTGGGCGGGTGGCAGTGCTTCACCTCGCGGCCCAGGATGGTGCGGCTGCGGGCGAAGACCCGGTCCGGCCCCTCGCTGAAGAAGGCCACGCGGTCCTCCGCGTCCACGAAGGTGATGTCCACGGGCAGGCTGGAGAAGATGCCGATGAGCTGCTGGAAGCTGAGGGCCCCGCTGGGGAAGGCCACCGCCGAGGCGCTGGGAAGCTGGATGGGATCTTCGGGCAGGGTGGCCGCCGGCGGCACATAGCCCGCGGCGGGCTCCACCAGGCACCAGCCGTAGCGCGGGCTGTCCCGCCAGGCCTCGCCCCATTCCTCCTCGGTGAAGAGGCCCAGGCACATGGGCAGGAGGATGGTCTCCTCCTTGTAGATCATGGACTCCAGCGCCGCCAGGGCCGGGCGCAGCACCGTGGGGACCAGGATCTTCAGCTCGGCGCCGCTGAGGCTCTCCTCCCGCAGCACTTCGATGGCCCCCTTGAGCAGCTCGCGCACCTCGTCATCCTTGGCCCACATGACCTTGGAGGGTCCCGTGTTGCCGTGGCGCTCCAGGATGGAGAAGACCAGGTGCTCCTTGCGCTGATAGTGCTTGTCCACGTCCATGAGGACGTTGAAGGCAGCCAGCACGGCCAGGCGCTCATCGGTGGGATAGGTCTGGTCCGCCACGGACTCCAGGACGGCGACCTGCTGCCGGGCGGTGCTGATGGCGGCTTCCAGGGCCCGGTTCTCGCGGCGGAAGGTGTCCACGGGATGTCCCGCGGGCAGCTCCCGGGCCTTGGGCGGAGTCACGGTGTCCTGGAGCACCTCCGCGTGGAGGTCGCACATGGACTTCACCTCCTCGGGGCTCATGCCGTCGGCCATGAGCGACTGCTCCATGGCGGCGATCTCGGTGGCGTCCACCTCACCCACCAGGTGGGCCAGCCTCGCGCGGACCTGCTCGGGGGCCTCGCCCCGGTGCAGATGGAGGATGATCTCCTTGAGGGTGGCGATCCGGTGGTCCCGGTTGTTGAGGAGTTCGCTCATGGTGGCTTCCGCGGGGTGCCGTCCCCGGGACTATGAATATCAGATAAAAATGATCAACAATTCTTAAATGTGATTTTCGTCGCACTGGACCAGGGCTCCATCGCCGGAGAACCCGCCAGGGGCGGGTGCTAGAGTAGGGGCATGAACGAGAAATTGAGCGTCGGCCTCCTTTTCGGCGGGGAATCCCCCGAGCACGAAGTCTCCATCGTCACGGCCCGGGCCATCGCGGAGCACCTGGATGCCAGCCGGTTCACGGTGCGGCCCATGGGCATCGCCCGGAACGGCGTGTGGGCGGTGACCGGCGACCCCTTCGCGCGGCTGGCGGCCGGCGAACTGCCGGAACGCAGCGCCCATCCCTTCCTGCCCCTGGAGAAGGGCGCCGAGGCGACGGCCCTGCCGGACCTCTTCTTCAATGCCCTGCACGGGGCCGGCGGCGAGGATGGCCAGATCCAGGGCTACCTGGAGCTGCTGCACCGCCCTTACACGGGCGCGGGCCTCCTGGCCATGGCCGCGGGCATGGACAAGTGGATCACCAAGCGCCTGTGGGAGTCCGAGGGCCTGCCCGTGGTGCCCTACGTCGGGCTCACCGAGGAGCGCTGGCGGCGCGAGCAGGCCGTCTGTCTGGCGGAATGCGCCAAGCTGGGCCTGCCCCTCTTCGTGAAGCCGGCGAACCTGGGCAGCAGCATCGGCGTGGAGAAGGTGAAGCGGGCCGAGGATCTGGCCGCGGCCCTGGACCGGGCCTTCACCTTCGACCGGCGGGTGCTGGTGGAGCAGGGCCTGGATGTCCGGGAGATCGAGGTGGCGGTCCTGGGCGGCGACGAGCCCCAGGTGTCGAAGCCAGGTGAAGTCATCGTGGCCGACGAGTTCTACACCTTCGAGGACAAGTACCTCCATGGCAAGAGCCGCACGGAGATCCCGGCCGACATCCCCGAGGAACTGGCGGACCTGGTGCGGAAGCTGGCGGCAAAGGCCTTCGCCGCCTCCGACGGCTATGGCATGGCCCGGGTGGACTTCTTCCTGGAGCGCCTCAGCGGCCGGGTCTTCCTCAACGAGCTGAACTTCATCCCCGGATTCACCAGCATCTCCATGTATCCCAAGATGATGGCCGCCAGCGGCGTGCCCTATGCCGAGCTGCTGACGCGGCTCATCGACCTGGCCCTGGCGCGTCACGCCCAGACCGCCGTCAAGCAGAAGGGCTTCCAGTCCGGCAGCGACTGGTTCCGCAGCACTCAGGGATAGGGTCGTTCCGGAGCCGGGACCGGCCTGCTTCCGCTGACAGCTGATAGCTGACAGCTCATTTCCACGTAGACTGTCACCATGCATGCGCGTACCTGGCTCTCGGTGTTCTCCTTCCCCCTCGTGGCCGCCTTCACCCTGCCGGTGATCCAGCAGGGGGAGCAGGCCAAGGCCCAACCCAAACCGGGCGTGAAGGCCCCGCCCCAGGATCCCCTCGCGGGCATGTCCGACATCCAGGATGTGCTGGCCCTGGTGCAGCAGAACTACGTGGACCCCCCCGACATGGAGAAGGTGGTGTCCGGCGGCATCCAGGCGGTTCTGGAGCGCTCGCACCCCATGAATTCCTATCTGTCGGCCGAGGACCTCCGGTTGCCGGACCCCGGCCCCGCCGAGGCTGGCCTGGTGGTCCTGAAGCGGGGCATCTATGCCGCGGTGCTGGCGGTGACGCCCAGCGGCCCCGCCGCCAAGGCGGGCATCCAGCCGGGCGACGTGATCCGCAAGGTGGATGGGGATTCCGTGGGCCGCCTCAGCGCCTGGGCCCTGGAGCGCCGCCTGTCCGGGCTGGATGGGGCCACGCTGGATCTCTACCGCTACAACGCCACGGGGGACCTCACCAAGACCAGCCTGAAGCTGCAGCGGCTGCCGAAGCCCGCTGTGGCCCTCAAGCCGGGGACCGGCGCCCTGATGGTCTCGCTGCCGGACCTGAATCCCGGGCGCGCCGAGGAGCTGAAGAAGGTGCTGGCCGCGGTGGACCACAGCCAGACCCTGGTGCTGGACCTGCGCCAGTGCGTGAAGGGCTCGGTCGAGGAGGCCGCCGCCGTGGCGGGCCTGCTGGGCGCCAAAGGCTCCCTCGGCACCCTCCAGGAAGCCGGGAAACCGGACCGGGCCATCGCCGTGGTCGGCACGGGCACCCCCTTCGCGCGCCTGGCGCTCCTGGTGGGGCGCTCGACCCTGGGCGTTCCCGAAGTGCTGGCCGCCTGCCTGAAGAAGGGCGGCGTCCGGACCTTCGGCGAGAAGACGCCCGGCCTGGGCGTGGAGCGGAGCCGCTTCCTCCTGAAGCAGGGTGGGGCCGTGGAGCTGGTGTCCCGCCGCTGGATGGGCCTCGGTGGCGAGAAGCTGGACCGCCAGGGCGTGGCCCCGGACCAGACGCTGAAATTGGCGGACTCGGACGATGCCCTGGCCAAGGTGCTGACGGCCCTGCAGTCTCCCGCGCCTGCGCCGGCCCCTGTGCAGAAGGCCTCCTAGCTTGGCGCGAGGCAAGGGGAAGCGTACCTCCACCCTGGCCCTGCTGGGCTGGGCCACTTTCACCCTCCTCCTGGGGTTGGGGGCCGGCCTGATGCTGGGCCAGCAGGGCTGCGACCGGCGCCAGGCCCCAGGTAAGCGGGAAGTCCCCGCTCCGGAGTCCAAAAAGCCCGAAAAGAAATCTGCTGAGCCGAAGGCGAAGCCATCCTCTGAGGCCGTCAGGCCTCAGAGCCCCGAACCGGAGCGCCCGTTGCCCCGCCTCGCCCTCGTCATCGACGACCTCGGCTACATGCAGCCGGAGCTGGTGACGCGGCTGTGCAGTCTGCCCGTGTCCTTCAGTGTGGCCGTGCTGCCCTATCAGGAGTTCACCCGGGACAGCGCGGACATCGCGCATCGCCTCGGCAAGGAGGTCATGCTGCACCTGCCCATGGAGCCCATCGGCTACCCGGGGCCGGGCCGCGATCCGGGGCCCAACGCCATCCTCTACAACCTGCCGGAGCCCGAGGTCCGCCGCCGCGTGCGCATGGCCCTGGACGGCATCCCCCACCGCGTGGGCGTGAACAACCACATGGGCAGCCGCATCACGCCCGACCGCACGCGCATGGGCTGGGTGCTCCAGGAGCTCAAGGCCCGCAAGCTCTTCTTCGTGGACAGCCGCACAGAGAAGGACAGCGTGGCCTATGACGTCGCCGAGCAGCTCGGCATCCCCGCCGTCCAGCGGAAGGTCTTCCTGGATGACGACAAGGCCTTCCCCGAGATGGAGAAGCAGTGGGACCGGGCCCTCAAGCTCGCGGAGAAGGAAGGTTCGGTGCTCATCATCGGGCACATCTACCCTGAGACCGTGGAGGCCCTGGAGAAGCTGGTGCCCCGCAGCAAGGGCCAGGTGCGCTTCGTGAAGGCGAGTGAACTCGCCAAGTGAGATGATGGGGAATGGCTATCTATTCGTTTCTGGCGGTGGGCATCGGCGCGGCTCTGGGCGCGTGGCTGCGCTGGGGCCTGGGCGCCCTGCTGAATCCCATGCTCCCGTCGCTTCCGCTCGGAACCCTGGCGGCGAACCTGCTGGGGGGCTACCTTGTGGGCGTGGCCGTGGCCGTGTTCACCCAGCATCCGGGACTGGCGCCTGAAGCGAGGCTCCTCATCATCACGGGCTTCCTGGGAGGACTCACCACGTTCTCCACCTTCTCGGCGGAGGCGGTCCACCTGCTGACCCGCGGCGAGTACGCCTGGGCCGCCGGCCACATGGCCGTCCACCTGGCGGGTTCCCTGTCCATGACCCTGCTGGGGCTGCTGACGGTGAAGGCGTTCGTGAAAGCCTGAGGAGGCGTCATGAAGGGCACCTACCTGACCTTCTTCGTCCAGGAAGACCGGACCCACCACGGGATCCTGGTCTATGAGTGGCTGCTGAAGGAGGCCCGCAGGCTCGGCCTCAAAGGGGGCACCGCCTTCAAGGCCATCGCCGGTTTCGGCCGCCACGGCCTCATCCACGCGGACCACTTCATCGAACTGGCGGGCGACCTGCCTGTGGAAGTGACCTTCATGGCCACGGAGGAAGAGGCGGTGCGCCTGATCGCCTTCATCGAGCAGGAAGGGCAGTCCATGTTCTACATCCGCGTGCCCGCCGAGTGCGGCTTCATCAACCAGCAGGTGCGGTCCTAGGGCCTAGTGCCCACAGCCGCACCCACCGGTGAAGCAGTCGCTGTTCGCGGCGCGGACCATGCCAAGCCCTTCCTTCCCGATGAGGAACGCCAGGGCCAGGGCGGCCGCCGCATCCACCCACCAGAGGGCGGGGAAGAGCAGGAAGAGCAGGCTGCCCGCGAAGAGCACCAAGGAGAGCTGGATGCAGGCCCGGCTGCAGGCCGCGTCGGCGGCCACGGTGGCGCTGTCCAGGGCCCTGGCCGTCTTCAGCTTGGCGCGCCACAGGAAGACCATGAAGGCCAGGGAGAGCGCCGAGATGACGAGTCCGGGCACCGTGGTGGGCGGGTGGGTGCGGGCCGTGAGCTGGAGGATGGCCCCCCCGGCGATGCCCAGGGCCAGGCCCAGGAACAGGCGGCCGATGCCGCGCGTGGCCTTCCTTTCCCGCTCGAGGTTGCCGTGGTCCAGCAGCTTCCAGAGCACGAGCAGGGCCGAGGCCACTTCGATGAAGCTGTCGGCGCCGAAGCCGAAGAGGGCGACCGAGTCGTCCGCCCAGCCGAAGGCCATGGACACCAGGCCTTCCAGCAGGTTGTAGGCGATCGTGAACCCCGCCAGCCAGAGCGCCCGGCGGCGCCAGTCCACGCCGTTCATGCGTGGGCTTCCCGCACTTTCCGGGCCTTCACCAGCACCAGGGTGGAGCCCGCGGGATGGCGCTCCATGTGCACCTCGTCCATGACCTGGCGCATGAAGAAGACGCCCCGGCCGCCCGGCTTCAGCAGGTTCTCGGGCAGGTTCGGATCGGGCAGGGCCTCCAGATCCACGCCGGGGCCGCGATCCTCGATGCGGATCTCGAAGCGGTCGGTCTTGGGGGTGAAGGTCACCTTCACGGGCTTGTCCCGGTCCAGCTTGTTGCCGTGGCGCATGGCGTTGGCGATGCCCTCCTGGATCGCCAGCCACAGTCGCTCGCCGTCCTCCTGGGTGAAGCTGAGGTGCTTCAGGAACTCCGCGCCCACCACCTGGATGAGGTCGATGAAGCGCAGGTCCGTGTTGCAGGTGAGGACGACGGGCAGGAGGGCGGGATGGGCCATGGGACGGGAATTCCCTTTCAGAGATCAGGCGTGCCTAGGCCAAGGTACTTGGAATCTGCCTTCCAGGGCCAGTGGTTTTGCCAGAGGGCGCAAGGCATCCGACCCAGCCCGGCCGGCGTGCTCGAGGTCACAATTAAGAATTAATGGTCCTAAATATGGAGAATTGTGGAACACTGCTTCCCGGCGCCCGGTGCGGGCATGAAGGAGGTTTCCATGAAAGCAAGGTGGTGGCTGGTGTTGCTGGTGCTCCTCGCGGGCTTCGGCGTGCTGGGATTGGGCGGCAGGCAGATCGCCCAGAACGCGCCTCCCATCCCGCAGCGGGTGGTGGCGGAGGACGGCACCCAGCTGGTGGGACCCGGCCAGATCCTGGAAGGCCAGGTGAGCTACCTTGGCCACGGCGGCCAGCACATTGGTTCCATCTGGGGTCACGGGGCTTACCTGGCGCCGGACTGGTCCGCCAAGGCCCTGCACCAGTGGGCTGCGCACACCCTTGACGGCGTGAAGGCCCAGGGGGTCTCCATGGCCGACGCCAAGGCCAGCACCGTATCCGTATTTCAGAATAATAGGTATGAATCATCCACGGGCACGCTGACCCTCGGCGCCGCCCAGGCCGCCGCCTACCTGAAGACCCGCGCCGAGCTGGCGAAGATCGCCGTGGAAGGCGACAAGGATGCGGCCATTCCTGCCCGGTGGATCCCCACGGCGCAGGAGGGCGAGCGGGTGGCCGACTTCTGGCTGTGGACGGCCTGGTCCGCCGCGGCCCGCCGTCCCGGCGCGGACCACAGCTACACCCAGAACTGGCCCCAGGAGCCCCTCGTGGGCAACACCATCACGCCCATCAGCCACCTCTGGAGCATCCTCTCCATCATCCTGCTGATCCTGGGCGTGGGTCTCATGGTCTGGCATCACGCCACCCAGCCGGCTGAGGAGTTCCCGGATCCCAAGCCCATTCCCCCGGCTCCGGCCACTCCCAGCCAGCGCTGGTCCGCCATCTACTTCGCCGTGGCCATGGCCCTGTTCCTGGTCCAGATCGGCATGGGCGTCATGACGGCCCACGACGCGGTGGAAGGCAACGGGCTCTACGGTCTGGATCTGTCGCACATCCTGCCCTATGCGGCCTCCCGCACCTGGCACCTGCAGCTGGCCGTCTTCTGGATCGCCACCTGCTGGCTGGCCACGGGCCTCTACCTGGGGCCCAAGCTTAGCGCCAAGGAGCCCAAGGGCCAGTGGCTCGGCGTCGCCGGCCTGCTGGCGGCCCTGGTCGTGGTCGTCGTCGGCGCCCTCGCCGGCGCGCACCAGGCCATCGTGGGCAAGCTCTCCGGCTCCTTCATGCTGGGCCACCAGGGCTATGAATATGTGGAGCTGGGCCGCCTCTGGCAGATCCTGCTCACCCTGGGCATGGTCATCTGGCTGGTGCTGGTGCTGCGCTCGCTGCTGCCCGCCCTGAAGGGCGAGAAGGGTCGCCTGGGCCTGCTCAAGCTCTTCGTGCTGTCGGCCATCGCCATTCCGCTCTTCTACTCCGCGGGCTTCATGTACACCCGCGAGACCCACATCGCCATGGCCGAATACTGGCGCTGGTGGGTGGTCCACCTCTGGGTGGAGGGCTTCTTCGAGGTCTTCGCCACCGTCGCCATCGCGCTGCTCTCCACCCGCATGGGCCTGCTGCGCGAGAGCACCGCGCTGCGCGCCGTGAGCCTCTCCATGGGCCTGTTCCTGGGCAGCGGCGTCATCGGCACCTTCCACCACCTCTACTACACGGGCTCGCCAGCCTCCATCGCGGCCCTGGGCTCCGTGTTCAGCGCCCTGGAGATCGTGCCCCTCACCATCGTGGGCTTCGAGATCGCCATGAGCCTGAAGGCCGGCCGCGCCCTCGGCAGCGGCTACGAGTGGCCCTTCAAGTTCTTCGCGGCGGTCTGCTTCTGGAACCTGCTGGGTGCCGGCGTCTTCGGCATGCTCATCAACCCGCCCTCCGTGCTCTACTTCGGCCAGGGCCTCAACACCACGCCCATCCACAGCCACGCCGCGCTCTTCGGAGTCTACGGCTTCCTGGCGATCTCCCTCATGCTCTTCGCCCTGCGCGGCATGACGCCGGACAAGGCCTGGGACGAGAAGTGGCTGAAGTGGGGCTTCTGGGGCCTGAACCTGGGTCTGGTCCTGATGCTGGCGCTGTCCCTGATCCCCAGCGGCTTCTACCAGGTCGCCCAGAGTCTCGAGCACGGCACCTGGTATGCCCGCAGCGCCGAGGTGGTGCAGTCGCCCCTGATGCGCGCCTTCACCTGGCTGCGCATGCCCGGCGACACGCTCTTCGGCCTCGGCGCCCTTGCCGTGATCATCTTCACCTTCAAGGCCGTCATCGGCGCCTGGAACTGGAGGACCGCCGAGGAAACCCGACCCGCCCGTGAAGAAGTGGATGGCGCCCCTGCCTTCGCCCTGAACGAGGACTGAGGTCTTCCGCCCACAGACGAGGCCCCCGCCGCAAGGTGGGGGCTTCGTTCTTGGTGCAAGCCTGCAGAATGGGCCCTGTTAACCTGACCCGCCCCTTGGAGGTATTCCGTGGTCCTCATCGCTCTGCTGCTGTTCGTCGTAGGTGCCCTGGCTTGGCGATGGAAGACCAAGGTCGGGTATCCCCTGTCCGCCCGTCTGATCATCGTGCAGTGGGTGGGGCTGGGCTTGGGTGTGGTCGTCCTGCTGGCCTCCATGGCGGTCATCGTGCCCCCGGGGCAGGCGGGGATCCAGGTGCTGTTCGGCAAGGTGAACAATGAGCCCCTGCCTTCAGGTCTCCACTTCATCAATCCCTTCGCCCAGGTGGTGGAGATGGAAGTCCGCACCCGGAACTACACCATGTCGACCGTTGCCGACGAGGGCCAGAAGCGGGGTGATGATTCCATCTCGGTCATCACCAGTGATGGCCTCACCGTGAAGCTGGACGCCACCATCTTCTACTCGCTCCAGCAGGCGCGCCTGCCGGAGATCTACCGCACCATCGGACCCGATGTGGAGGACCGGATCGTGCGCAGCGAGATCCGCGCCAGCCTGCGGGACGCCGCCGCGAGCCTGTCTGCCACCGAGCTCTATACTTCCAAACGCCAGGCGTTCGTGGAACAGGTGTCGAAGACGCTCAAGGCGGCCTTCGAGGCCCGGGGCATCTCCCTGGAGCAGATGCTGCTCCGCAATGTCATCCTGCCGGACCAGATCACCAAGTCCATCAACGACAAGATCAGCGCGGACCAGGATGCCCAGAAGATGGCCTTCGTGCTCCAGAAGGAGAAGCAGGAGGCCGAGCGCAAGCGCATCGAAGCCGAAGGCCAGGCCAAGGCCCAGCAGATCGTGAGCCAGAGCCTGACGCCCCAGATCATCGAGTACCAGCGCATCCAGGCCCTGCGGGACATCGGCGCCAAGGGCAACCTGATCATCACCCCCATGGGCGGCGCCACGCCCATGATCCAGGTCCCGGCCCGGAAGTAGGCCGGGGTTCCAGGTGCCATCTCACCTCGTGCGTCCACGGGGTGGGAGCGCTATGATAAATAACCTGACCAACTCAGTCAGGATTGTGGGGCTTCCATGAAAGTGATCGTCGCCAAGACCGCCGGTTTCTGTTGGGGCGTGAAGCGCGCCATGGACGCGGTGCTGGAGGCCTCGGTGCGCAACGATGGCCGCACCGTGCAGACGCTGGGTCCGCTCATCCACAATCCCCAGGCGCTCGAGCTCATCGGCAGGCGGGGTGTGGCCGTGGCGGAGGCGCCGGACAAGGTGCAGGCGGGCACGGTGGTGATCCGCGCCCACGGCATCCCCATCCAGGACCTGCGGGGCCTCAAGGAGCGCCAGGCCAAGGGCGAGCTGAAGATCGTCAACGCCACCTGTCCCGAGGTGGCCAAGGTCCACCACAAGATCAAGAAGTGGAGCCCCAAGGGCTACTTCACGGTGATCCTGGGCAGCCATGGCCATGCAGAGAGTGTGGCCCACCGCAGCTTCGCGGACAGCGGCAGCCTCATCGTGTCGAACATGGCCGAGGCCGAGGCCCTGACGGACGAGCAGCTCAAGAAGGTGCTGGTGGTGGCCCAGACCACTTTCACGGTGAAGGACTACCACACCATCACCGACTACATCCGGACCCGCGCCGTGGATGCCGTGTTCGAGAACACCATCTGCGAGGACACCTGGATGCGCCAGGATGAGGCTCGGGAGCTGGCCCGGACGGTCGACACGGTCATCGTCGTGGGCGGCAAGGCCTCCAGCAACACCAAGCACCTGGCCGAGCTGGCGCATCACTATGGCAAGCCCGTACAGTACGTCGAAACCGCCGCGGAACTGGATCTCCGGGCGTTCACCGGCCGCGAGACCGTGGGCGTGCTGGCCGGCGCCTCCACCCCCACCTGGCTGGTGGATGAGGTGGTGGACGTGCTGGAGCAGCTGGGCGACGGTCCCAGCCGCTGGCGCAGCTTCCTCCAGGCGGCCTTCGGCAGCTCGTCGCTGCTGGCCACGGGGGCGGCCTTCATGACCCTCGGCGTGCACAAGTGGCTGGGCCTGCCCCTGGGCTGGCGCTACCCGCTCCTGGCGGGAACCTACGTGCTGGCCATGTACCTGCTGACCCCCTTCCTGGACCCGCTGGGGGTCGGCGCCAAGGGCCCGGCCCGGGCGCGGTTCCTGGAGCGCAACCGCAAGGTGCTGCTGGGCGCGGGCCTGGTGGCCCTGGCCCTCACCCTGGGACTCTCGGCCACGCTGGGCCTTAAGGCCCTGGCCGTGGCGGCGGGCGCCTCCGTGGTGGGCGCTGGCTACAAGCGGCGCTTCCAACTGGGCGGGCGCACCTTCAGCCTGCGGAACATCCCGGGTTCCAAGGACGTGGTGGTGGCCCTGGCCCTGGCCACGGTGGCCGTCATCATGCCCGTCTGGCAGGAGGGCCGGATCTGGGACCTCCGCGCGTTCGCGGCCATCTTCCTCGTGGGCGTCCTGGCCTTCGTCCGCACGGTGATCTACGAGATCCGGGACATGCAGAACGACCAGATCGTGGGGAAGGAGACCCTGCCGATCCTCATGGGCAAGTCGGCCACCAAGGCGGTGCTGGTGGGGCTCCTTGGGACGCTGCTCGCCGGCACCCTCTGGCTCACCTTCGACAACCGCCAGCATGGGCACCCCCTGGCTGTGGCCCTGGTCCTGGTGGTCTGCGCGGCCTATCCGATGCTGTACCTCTGGCTGTTCCACGAGCGGTTCACCGCCGGGAAACACCGCTTCGAGCTGAGCGTGGACCTGAGCTTCTGGCTGGTGGGTTTGCTGGCCATCGTGTAGTTCTTGCCCTTTCGTGGGGGACTGCTAGCCTTGGGGCACCTTTTCAAGGAGAGCCTCATGCGCATGAAGTCGCTTGTCGTCCTTTCGGCCACGGCCATCCTGGGCGCCGCCCTCGGTTGGGCCGCCGCGGCCGCCAGCTACCAGAAGACCGGCACCGTGAAGGAAGTGGCCCCCGACAGCTTCACCCTGGACCTCGGCAAGGAAGCCTGGCGGTTCTACACCGACGGCGGCACCGCGGGCAAGGATGCCCTCAAGGTCGGCGACAAGGTGACCGTCACCTACAAGCAGGTGGCGACGAAGATTGAAGCCAAAGCCGCTGCCAAGGCTCCGGCAAAGAAGAAGTAGTTTCCCCGCCGAAGGCGGCGACTGCAAAACGGGGCGCATCCGCGCCCCGTTTTGCAGTGTGTGAAAAGATGGCTGCATGCGGAACTGGGTCCTCATCACAGGTTGCTCGACGGGTATCGGGCGGGCACTGGTACCGCTCTGCCGCGCGGCGGGCTGGGGCGTGGTGGCCACGGCGCGGCGGGTGGAGACGCTGGCGGACCTACCTTCGGGCGAGGACCTCCGTGTGCTCCCTCTCGATGTCACCGACGGAACCAGCGTCGCCGCCGCGGCCGCCGCCTGCGCGGATCTGCCCCTCAAGGCCCTGGTCAACAACGCCGGCTACGGCCAGGTGGGCCCCCTTGAACTCCTACGCGCGGAGGAACTCCGCGTGCAGTTCGAGACCAATGTCATCGGCCTCCACCAAGTGACCAACGCCTTCCTGCCCCTGCTGCGGCGGGAACCCGGGGCCCGGATCCTTCAGGTGGCCTCCATGCTGGGGCGGCTGTCCATCCCGCTGGCGGGCCCCTACAACGCCTCCAAGCATGCGGTGGTGGCCCTGGCGGAGAGCCTGCGGCTGGAGATCGGCCGGGAGGTGGCCGTGGTGCTTGTGGAACCTGGCGCCATCCGGACGGAATTCCGGGAAACCCTGACGAAGGCCTGGGGCGACCTGCCCGGGCGGGCCCGCGGCACGCGCTACGAGGCCATCCTCGCCCGCTACCTGGCGGTGCGGAAGCAGCAGGGCGAGCGCTTCGCCATGGATCCCGCGCGCTGCGCCCGGAAGATCCTGAAGGCCCTGGTGGCCGAGCGTCCCCCGCGGCGCGTGGTCATCGGTCGGGACGCCTTCTGGGTGGGCAAGCTGAAGGCCCTCCTGCCCGCGGCCTGGTGGGAGGCGATCCTGCGCCGGGCCTATGGACTGAGGTGATCCCGGGGCGAGTCCTGCCAGACTGGGGGCATGTCCGAAGACCGCCTCTACCTGATCGACACCTTCGCTTTCATTTTTCGCGCCTACTTCGCCAACCCCCGGCTGAAGAACGGCGCGGCGTACACCTTCACGCGGCTGGTGCTCCAGCTGCTGGAGAAGCACCAGCCCACGCACATCGCCTGCGTGTTCGACATGCCGGGGCCCACCTTCCGGCACGAGCTCTATCCCGAGTACAAGGCCAACCGCGCCGAAATGCCCGAGGATCTGCGCCCGCAGATCCCCATGATCCGGCAGCTGGTGGAGGCCCTGAACATCCCCATCGTGGAGCTGTCGGGCTACGAGGCGGACGACGTCATGGGCACCCTGGCCCGGGAATCGGCGGCCCACGGCCTGCCGGCGGTCATCGTCAGCCCGGACAAGGACCTGCTGCAGCTGGTGGACGACGACCTGAAGATCCAGGTGCTGAACACCAAGGACGGCGAGATCTGGCACGACCGCGAGGGCGTGAAGAGCCGCATGGGTGTGTGGCCTGAGCAGGTGGTGGACTTCCTCAGCCTGGTGGGCGATGCCTCCGACAATGTGAAGGGCGTCCCCGGCATCGGCGAGAAGGGCGCGGCCCTGCTGCTGGAGAAGCACGGCAGTCTGGACGGCGTCATCGCCGCCAAGGCCGACCTGAAGCCCAAGCAGCGGGAGGGGCTCGAGGCCGCCGGGGAGTGGCTGGACCTCACCAAGCGCCTGGTCACGGTGGTGACGGACCTGGACTTGCCTCTGCACCCCAAGGATCTCGTCTATCCGGGCGTGGACGAGGCCAGGGCCCGGGAGACCTTCAAGGCCCTGGGCTTCCAGACCCTCACCAAGGAGTTCACCCAGAGCGCCCAGGAGGCGGGCAGCGCCCGGAAATACCGGGCCGCGGCCACCGTGGCGGACCTGGTAGCCGCCGTGGCCGCCTGCCGCGCCGCTGGGCGGTTCGGCCTCGATACGGAGACCACGAGCATCGACCCCACCCGCGGCCACATTGTGGGCCTCAGCCTGGCCTGGGCGACCAATGAGGGCCTCTATGTCCCGCTGGCGCACCTGAAGCCGGCCACGGCCGATACGGAAGGCTCCCTGCCTGGGCTCCTGCCGGACTCGGGTCTGCCGGACTCGCTGCTGGACCTCCGGGGGGAGGCAGGCACCTTCTTCGCAGAGTTGGCGTCCCACCTGGATCCGCGCAATATCCCGTTCGCAGAGGCCCGGCGGGTCCTGGCGCCGCTGTTCGCCGATCCGGCCGTGGGCAAGTGCGGCCAGAACCTCAAGTACGACCTCCAGGTGCTGGCCCGCCATGGGATGCCCGTGGCAGGGCTGGCCGATGACAGCATGGTGCTGAGCTTCCTGCTGGAGAGCGGGGTCCGCCACAACCTGGATGACCTGTCCGTGCGCCTGCTGGACGTGAAGCCCATCGCCTTCGAGGAGGTGGTGGGGAAGGGCAAGGCCCAGAAGCGCTTCGATGAGGCCGAGTTCGAACACGCGGTGCAGTACGCCGCCGAGGATGCGGATCTGGCTCTGCAGCTCTGCGACAAGCTGCGGGCAAAGCTCACGGATGATCGTCTGAAGCAGCTCTACGAAGAGGTGGACCTGCCCCTCGTGGATGTGCTCGCCGCCCTGGAGGGCCACGGCGTCCGCCTGGACTTGAATGTCCTTTCCCAACTCGCCGTACGCATGCAGGGCGAGCGCAAGCGCGCGGAGGCCCGCGTCCTCGAGCTGGCCGGCGAGCCCTTCAACCTCAACAGCCCCACCCAGCTGGGCGGCATCCTCTTCGGCAAGCTGGGCTTCAAGCCCGTGAAGTACACCGGCAAGACCAAGGCGCCCAGCACGGACGAGGATGTGCTCCAGGAACTGGCGGAAAAACAGGGGGCCGAGATCGCGCAGGAGCTGCTGCGCCACCGCCAGATGGTGAAGCTGCTGGGCACCTATGTGGAGGCGCTGCCCCAGATGGTGAACCCCGTCACAGGCCGGGTGCACACGCGGCTGCATCAGGCGGCCGTGGCGTCGGGACGGCTGGCCTCCAGTGATCCCAACCTCCAGAACATCCCCATCCGAACGGAGGAGGGTCGCGCCATCCGCGGCGCCTTTGTGCCCGAGCCCGGTTGGGTGTTGCTGGACGCCGACTACAGCCAGATCGAGCTGCGGGTGGTGGCGGCCCTGGCCGAGGATCCGGTGCTGCTGGGCGCCTTCGCGGCCGGCGAGGACATCCACCGCCGCACGGCGTCGGAAGTCTTCAATGTGCCCATGGACCAGGTCACCTCGGAGCAGCGCAGCGCGTCCAAGGCTGTCAACTTCGGTCTGCTCTACGGCCAGGGGGCCTTCGCCCTCGCGGCCAACATCGGCGTCAGCCAGAAGGAAGCCAAGGCCTTCATCGAGCGCTACTTCGAGCGCATGCCCAAGGTGGCCGCCTGGATCGAGGGCGCCAAGGAGAAGGCCCTGGCGGAGGGCCTGGTGCGCACCCACTGGGGTCGCATCCGGCGCATCCCCGAGCTGGAGAGCCCCAACAAGCAGTTCCAGGCCCAGGGCCTGCGCGAGGCCGTGAACACCATCGTCCAGGGCACGGCCGCCGACCTCATGCGCCGGGCCATGGTGCGCCTGCACCGCAGCCTCCAGGCCTCGGGGCTCCAGGCGCGGCTGCTGCTCCAGGTCCACGACGAGCTGCTCATGGAGGCGCCGCCGGAAGAAGTGGAGCGTGCCTCGGCCCTGCTGAAGGAGGCCATGGAAGGCGCGGATGACCTGGGTCCTCTCGGCGTGAAGCTGGCAGCGGAAGTGCGCACCGGCGACAGCTGGCTGGCCTGCAAGTGACCGGTCATTTTTGACGATCTGTAGGTCCGGAGAGTCGAAACCCGCCTTTTCGGCCGGATTTGTGATGGCGATCGGAGCTCAAACTTAACGGGGAGGTCATGATTGGGCGGTTCCGGCGCGTGTCGCGCCGCACCGCAGACCCCTGCCCGAAGGAGCCTGATCATGAGCCAGTTCAACATCGCGTGGTTGCCCGGCGACGGCGTGGGCGTCGAGGTCATGGAGGCGGCCAGGATCTGCCTCGATGCGCTGAAGTTCGACGCCACCTACACCCACGGCGACATCGGCTGGGAGTTCTGGTGCAAGGAGGGCGAGTCCTTTCCCCAGCGCACCATCGACCTGCTGAAGAACAGCCACGCCGCCATGTTCGGTGCCATCACCTCCAAGCCCGTGAAGGACGCCGAGGCGGAGCTTGTGCCCGAGCTCAAGGGCAAGGGCCTCATCTACCGCAGCCCCATCGTCCGCATGCGGCAGATGTTCGACCTCTACACCTGCCTGCGGCCGTGCAAGGCCTACCTCGGCAATCCCCTGAACTACAAGGAAGACATCGACATGGTGATCTTCCGCGAGAACACCGAGGATCTCTATGCCGGCGTGGAATTCAGCCCCGTTCCGGACGAGCTGAAGGCGACCCTGAAGAAGCTGAGCAAGCCCTTCGCCCACTTTGCCGACATCCCCGGAGACCAGTTCGCCATCACCTGCAAGGTGAACACACAGAAGGGCTGCGACCGCATCATCCGTGCCGCCTTCGAATACGCCAAGACCTTCGGCTACCCCAAGGTCACGGTCATCCACAAGGCCAACGTGGTGCGCGCCACGGAAGGCATGTTCCTGGAGACGGGCAAGCGCATCGCGAAGGAGTACCCGGGCATCGCGATGGATGACGCCAATGTGGATGCCATCACCATGTGGATGCTGAAGAACCCGAAGAACTACGGCGTGATGGTGGCGACGAACCTGTTCGGCGACATCGTGAGCGACCTGGCGGCCCAGATGGTGGGCGGCCTGGGCTTCGGCTGCTCCGGCAACATCGGCGAGAAGCTGGCGGTGTTCGAGCCCAGCCATGGCAGTGCGCCCAAGTACGCCGGCCAGTACAAGGTGAACCCCATCGCCACCATCCTCGCCGCGAAGATGATGCTCGACTGGCTGGGCGAGACGGAGAAGGGCTCGCGCCTCGAGAAGGCCGTGGCCGCTGTCATCGCCGAAGGCCAGGTGCGCACCTACGACATGGGCGGCAGCGCCTCGACCCTCGACATGGGCGAGGCGATCGCGCGCAAGCTCTGAGGAAGCCATGGATCGCATCCTCATCCACGAAGTCGGCCCCCGCGATGGCCTCCAGGTCGAAGCCACGGTGGTGCCCACGGATGTGAAGCTCGACTGGATCCGTCGCGCGGCGGATTCAGGGGTGGACATCGTCCAGGTGGGCTCCTTCGTGCGGGGCGACAAGGTGCCCCAGATGGCGGACACGGACGACCTCTTCCGCATCCTCGTGAAGGAGGACCACCACGCCCTGCTGTCCGGCCTGGTGCTCAACGAGAAGGGGCTGGAGCGGGCCCTGGAGGTGGGCGTGCCGCTCATCTGCCTGGGCGTCTCCGCCTCCGAGACCCACAGCCGCAAGAACACGGGGATGGGTACCGAGGACGCCCAGCGGCGCATCATCGCCACGGCGCTGGCGGCGAAGCAGGCGGGCCGCAAGGTGCAGGTCAGCGTCCAGAGCGCCTTCGGCTGCGGCTTCGAGGGATCCATCCCCGAGGACCGCGTCATGGGCATCGTGGCGGCCTACCTGGAAGCTGGGCTCACCTCCATCAGCCTCGCGGACACGGCCGGGCACTCGCACCCTGACCAGGTCCGGCGCTATGTGCAGAAGGTGCTGGAGCTCCACCCGGCCGCAGAGATCACGGCCCACATCCACAACACCTACGGTCTGGGCATGGCCAGCGTCTACGCCGCCATGGACGCCGGCGCCAAGGCCATCGAGACCAGCTTCGGCGGTCTGGGCGGCTGCCCCTTCACCAAGGTGGCGGCGGGCAACGTGGCCACTGAAGACCTGGTCCACGGCCTCCAGCGCATGGGCCTGCGCACGGACATCGACCTCGCCGCCCTCATCGGCGTGGCGAAGGATGTATCCACTCACCTGGGCCGGGATCTGCCGGGTTGCGTCCACAAGACCGGCCCCATCACTGCGAAGGTGACGGCATGAGCAGGAAGATCCTCGACGGCATCAAGGTCCTGGACCTCACCAACGTCCTCTCCGGACCCTTCACCACCTTGCACCTGGCCCTCCTCGGGGCCGAGGTCATCAAGGTGGAGAACCCCAAGGATGGGGACTTGGCCCGCAAGCTGGGCATCGTGCCCGAGCTGAACAAGAAGCTCATGGGCACCAGCTTTCTGGCCCAGAACTGCAACAAGAAGTCGATCACCCTGAACACCAAGTCCGCCGAAGGCAAGGAACTGTTCCGGAAGCTGGTGAAGGACGCGGACGTGGTGGTGGAGAACTTCCGCCCCGGCGTCATGGACCGTCTGGGCATCGGCTACAAGAGCCTGGCGGAGCTCAACCCGCGGCTCATCTACTGCGCCATCTCCGGCTTCGGCCAGACGGGGCCGGACGCCCTCAAACCGGCCTACGATCAGATCATCCAGGGCCTGTCGGGCGAGATGGCCGTGAATGGCGATGAGCGCCTGAGCCCCCTGCGCACGGGCTTTCCCGTCTGCGACACCGTGGGCGGCCTGAACGCGGCCTTCGCCGTGATGGCGGCCCTCTTCCACCGCGAACGGACGGGAGAAGGGCAGGCCATCGACATCGCCCTGCTGGACAGCATCATGCCCCTCATGGGCTGGGTGGCGGCGAACCTGCTCATCGGCGGGGAGCAGCCCGTGCTCATGGGCAATGACAACTTCACGGCGGCCCCCAGCGGCACTTTCCGCACGCAGGACGGCCACATCAACATCGCGGCCAACAAGCAGGAGCAGTGGGAGGCTGTCTGCGAGGTGCTGGAGGTGCCGGAACTGAAGGCCGACCCCCGGTTCCAGGAGCGGGACACCCGCAAGAAGAACCGCAAGGCCTTGACGCCGCTGCTGGAGGCCCGGCTGATCCAGAAACCTACCGGCTTCTGGGTCATGGAACTGAATGCGAAGGATGTTCCGAGTGGCGAGATTCTCGGGCTGGAGGAGGCCTTGCGGCAGCCGCAGATCGCACATCGCGGCGTGCTCCAGAAGGTGCAGGCCGAAGGTGTCGGTGAGATCGAGGTCTTCGGCCTGACAGCGCTGTTCGAGAAGACCCCCGGTTCTGTGGATGCGCCACCGCCTGCGCTGGGCGAGCACAATGCCGAGGTCTACGGGCATCTCGGGCTTGGTACATCCGATCTGGCTGAGTTGAAAACCAAAGGTGTCATCTGAGGAGGTTCCCATGGGCATGACGGTCGTCGAGAAGATTCTGGCCCGCGCGGCGGGCCTGCCGTCCGTGAAGGTCGGGGATGTGGTCGAGCCGCGGGTGGACCTCGCCATGTCCCACGAGAACGCTGCGCTGGTGATCAACCAGTTCCACGAGGTGTACGAAGGCACCGGGCTGAGCGCCAAGGTCTGGGATCCCTCCCGGATCGCCATCATCTTCGATCACCGCGTGCCGGCGGAATCGCCCAAGACGGCCACCAACCAGAAGAAGATCCGCGGCTTCGTGGCCGACCACGGCATCACCAAGTTCCACGACATCCGCGGCGATGTGGGCGGCATCTGCCACCAGATCCTGCCGGAGTACGGCTACGTCCGGCCGGGCTATGTGGTGGTGGGCACCGACTCCCACACCACCAGCCATGGGGCCATGGGCGCCTTCAGCTTCGGCATCGGCGCCACGGAGATGGCCTCGGTGTGGAGCCTGGGCATCGCCGTCAACATCGAGGTGCCCGCCACCATCAAGGTGGTGGTCCACGGCGAGTTCCCGCCCTTCGTTGGCCCCAAGGACCTCATCCTCCACCTCATCGGGAAGCTCACGGCCCAGGGCGCCAACTACAAGGTGCTGGAGTTCCACGGCGAGACCATCCGGAAGATGAGCACCAGCGGCCGCATCGCCATCTGCAACATGAGCGTGGAGGCCGGCGCCACCTCGGGCATCGTGCCCGGGGACGCGGAGACCCTGCGCTACCTGCGGGAGGAGGCAGGAGTCACCGATCCGATCCCCTGCGTCACGCCCGACCTGGATGCCAGCTACGTCCAGACGGTGGAGATCGACGTGACCAGGCTGGTGCCTCAGATCGCCTGCCCTCACATGGTGGACAACGTGAAGCCCATCGGCGACGTGGTGGGCACGCGGATCCAGCAGATCGTCATCGGCAGCTGCACCAACGGGCGGCTGGACGACCTGGCCGCCGCCGCCGACATCCTGCGGGGCAAGAAGGTGGCCCAGGGCACGCGCATGCTGGTGTTCCCGGCCTCGAGCAAGATCTTCGCGCAGGCCCTGGACAAGGGCTATGTCCACGACCTCATGGCGGCCGGCGCCGTGGTGATGAACTCCGGCTGCGGGCCCTGCCTGGGCGTCCACGAAGGCGCCCTGGGCGACCACGAGAAGGCCCTCAGCACCACCAACCGCAACTTCAAGGGCCGCATGGGCAATCCCACGGGCGAAGTCTACCTCTGCAGCCCCGTGGTGGCCGCGGCCTCGGCGATCACCGGCGTCATCACCGATCCGAGAAAGGGCTGAACCATGTCCAAGGTCATCATCAAGCTCGGCAACGACATCAGCACCGATGACATCTATCCCGGCCGCTTCATGGCCACGGTGCTGCCCACTGAAACCCCCCAGTTCGCCTTCTTCGACCGGACCGAGTTCAACGCCCAGCTCAAGGCCAGGGCCTTCGCGTCCGGCTCCATCATCGTGGGCGGTGAGAACTTCGGCTGCGGCTCCAGCCGCGAGCAGGCCTGCTCCACCCTGAAGGGCCACGACGTGGCCGTGGTGGCCAAGAGCATCTCCCGCATCTTCCTCCAGAACAGCATCAACCTGGGACTCCAGGTCGTGATCTGTCCCGGCCTCGAGGCCGGCGAGGGTGATGACCTGGAGATCACCGCGGACCAGGTGCTCAACAAGACCACGGGCAAGGCCTACGAGCAGGTCAAGCTGCCCGCCGCGCGCAAGGGCATCATGGATGCCGGCGGGCTGATCCCGTACACGCGCGCCCGGCTGCTGGCCAAGCAGTCCTGAAGTCGTTCACCAGGGCGGAATCGCGCCTCGCGCGATTCCGCCTATTCCGTGCTCTCCAGCGCATCCTCGGGGCACGGATGGTGGTGGCTGCGGATGGCGTGGACGGCCAGGTCGTAGTCGGGTTCCCGCGTGAGTTCCGGGACCAGCTCCGTGTGGATGACGGTCCCATTCTCGTCCAGCGCCACCACGGCGCGGGCGAGGAGTCCCCGCATGGGTCCGTCGATGAGGGTGACGCCGAAATCCACGCCGAACTCGGGATGGCGGAAGGCGGAGGCCGGGGTGGCGCGCTCCAGGTTCTTCGAGCCGCAGAAGAGGTCCTGGGCGAAGGGCAGGTCCATGGACACGCACAGCAGGACGGTGTCGCTCAGATCCGCTGTCAGGGCGTTGAACTTCCGCACACTCTCCGCGCAGGTCGAGGTGTCCAGGCTGGGGAAGATGCTCAGCAGGACGCGCTTGCCTTCCAGGTCCACGCTGGTGGTTTCCCGGAGATCCGTGCGGGTGAGGGTGAAGGCGGGGGTGGCGGAACCCACGGCCGGCAGCTCGCCGCAGGTGTGGATGGGATTCCCGTTCAGGGTGATCGTGGCCATGAGGACCTCCCGGCGGGCCCATCCTACTCCCGTTCGGGAGAAGAGGCCCGCTCGTTCACGATCCACAGATGATCTTTCTGGGGTGGCCACCCCCGGAATCCCTCGGCTGGCCCCAGGCCGCTGGCGGGATCTCCCTCGGGCCACTAGGCTTGTGGCATGCAAACCGCGGGGATGAAGTGGCGGTGGTACTGGGGCATCTGGGGCCTGATGGGGCTCTACATGGCCACCTGGGACATGGTCATGTACCCCGCCTCGCCGGCGCTGCGCCTCCTCCTGCTGAACCTGTTGCAGAACGGGGTCTGGGGCCTGTTGGGCCTCTACCTCATCCGGCTGGCGGACCGGCATCCCATCGAATCCTTCGCCTGGTCGCGCTGGCGGACCTGGATCCTGCACCTCCTGGCCAGTGTCCTCGTGGCGGCCCTGGGGCTCTTCCTGGCCTACCTCATCTCGCTCCTGGTGGATGCCGGCTGGGAGAAGGCGCTCGATCTGAAGGCGTTCCGCAAGGGCATGCCCCGGTTCTACCGGGCCTATTTCCACACGAACCTGCTCTTCATGTGGGCTGTGGTGGCGGCCTTCCACGCCCTGCGGATCTACCGGAAGTACAAGGCCCGCGAGGTCGAGGCCGCCCAGCTGGAGGCCCGGTTCGCCGAGGCCCAGAACCTGGCGCTCCGGATGCAGCTCCAGCCCCACTTCCTCTTCAACACCCTCCATTCGATCTCGGCCCTGGTGCATGCGGACCCGGATGGGGCCGACGACATGATCAGCCGGCTGGGCGACTTCCTGCGGATGACTCTGGAGGCCCCGCCGGATCAGATGGTGCCCTTGCGCAAGGAGCTGGCCTTCATCCGGGCCTACCTGGCCATCGAGCAGGTGCGCTTCCAGGACCGCCTCCGGTTGGACATGGAGGTCCCCGCGGAACTCCTCGACCTGCGGGTGCCCAGCTTCATCCTCCAGCCCTTGGTGGAGAACGCCCTGAAGCACGGACTGGCGGATCGCTCACGGAACGGGACGCTCCGGCTGGGGGCCTCGCGGGACTCCGAATACCTGACCCTGGAGGTGCGGGACGACGGCGAGGGTTACCAGCCCGGCCGGGAGGGCACCGGACTGGGCAATGTGCGGGCGCGGCTGGGCCTCATCTACAAGGGGAGGCACCAGCTGGACCTGATCGGCGCCCCGGGCCGTGGCACCCTGGTGGTGCTGCGGTTGCCCCTCGCGGAACCTGACGCGGAAGCCTCGTGAATCTCCGGGCCCTGGTGGTGGACGATGAGGCGCTGGCCCGCCAGCGCATCCGCCATCTTCTGCGCCGTTCCACCGACATCGAGGTGATCGGGGAGTGCGCCGACGGCCTCGAGGCTGTGAAGGCCATCGAGGAACTCTCGCCGGACCTGGTCTTCCTGGACATCCAGATGCCGGAACTGGATGGTTTCGGCGTCGTGGAGGCCGTGGGGGCGGACCGCATGCCGCTCACCCTCTTCATCACGGCCTTCGACCAGCATGCCCTCAAGGCGTTCGAGGTGCATGCCCTGGACTACCTGCTGAAGCCCTTTTCGCCCGAGCGGTTCCACCAGGCCCTGGAGCGGGCCCGGCGCTGGTGTCAGCGCCACACGCCGGAGAATGGACCGGGGCAGGGGCCGGATCTGGAGGCCCTCATGGCCAGCCTCCGTCAGGACCGGCCGTGGGTGGACCGCCTGCTGGTGCGGCAGGGAGACCGGCACATCCTGGTGCGGACGAGCGCCCTGCAGTGGATCGAGGCAGAGGACAACTACGTCCGGCTCCACGTGGAGGGCACCTCGTACCTGCTGCGGCAGACCATGACGGGACTGCTCGCCCGGCTGGATCCGGCCGAGTTCCGGCGCATCCACCGCTCCGCCATCGTCAACCTTGACTGCATCCGGGAATTCCAGCCCTGGACCGGTGGAGACCACCTCGTGATCATGCGGGACGGCACCCGCCTCACCCTCAGCCGGACCTACCGGGAGCAGTTCGGGGAGTGGCTCTGACCAGGACAGGGCCCGGCGCAGGCCGGGCCCTGTCCTGGATCCCATGAAGTCATTCGGCCGGCATGACGGCGATGGAGGCCATGCCCGTTTCCCGGAGCACCAGCGCGCCTTTCTCGGTCATGGCCCGGCTGGGCAGGATCACGTCCACGGTGCCGATGAGGCGGTCGGTCACGAGCAGCTGGCCGTTCGTGCCGTCGCCCACGCTGAACACGGCTCCCTGCTTCAGGGCCACGGGCGTGGTGCCGATGGCGGGCACCCCCCGCTTCCCGAGCTGCAGGATCGCCTGGGTGGCCCCGAAGGACCCATCCCGGAACACCCGGTCGCCCGGCAGGAGCACGAGGTAGTCGGTGCCCTGGTTGGCGATGAGGTGGGCGGCGGAGGTCGCGTGCTCGGCGCGGCGCGTGTCGGCCACGGTGATGAAGGCGCCTTCGCCCGCGGCCCTGGCCAAGGCCATCACTTCGTCGCGGCTGGCGGCGTAGTCGCAGATCACGCCGATGTGCTGCTTCGCCGGCCAGGTGGCCAGAGAGGTCTTCATCAGCGGCCGGAAGTCCTCCGCATGGAGGGCCAGACCGGCGAAGGCCGCCACGGCCACGACAAGGGAAGTCGAGATGCGGTTCATGTTGCCTCCGGTAGGACGGCGGTGGGGGCGCAGCCCCGGCACCGGGTGAAGGGGAGCCCGGAGCGGCAGAACCGACGGGCGGGGGAACGCCCAACAACATGCGGAGGAGGGCCTCCCCCGGCCATGGTTTCGGGGTGAAGCGGCTTTCAGCTGGGTGAAGCGCATCGTCCCGGGGGCGGACCGGCTCCGGTCCCCAGCGGGACGGAGCGTCGCCCCTGGCGACACCCGCCCACTTCCCGGGCGATACTGGAGGATCCGGAGGCATCCATGAAGATCCTGCTCCTCGGCTCGGGCGGCCGGGAACATGCGCTGGCGCTGAAGCTCAAGGCTTCAACCACTCCCGTGGACCTCGTGTCGGCGCCGGGCAGTGACGCCCTGGCGGAACTGGGGACCTGCGTGGCGCTGGATCTGGAGGCCCCGGCCGCCGTGGCCGCCTGGTGCGCCACGGCCCGCCCCGACCTCGTGGTGGCCGGGCCGGAGGTGCCCCTGGTGGCGGGGGTGGCGGACGCGGTGCGGGCCCTGGGCATCCCGGTCTTCGGCCACGACGCCGCCACGGCCCGGCTGGAGGGCAGCAAGGCCGTCGCCAAGGCCTTCATGGAGCGGCACCGCATCCCCTGTGCCGCCAGCCAGACCGTGAAGGACCTTGCGGCCGGAGAAGCCCTCATCCGCGCCTGGCCGCACGGCTATCCGATCGTCCTCAAGGCCGACGGCCTGGCCGCGGGCAAGGGCGTGGTGCTGGCCGAAAGCGGAGAGGAGGCCCTGGCCACCTTCCGGGCCTTCATGGCCGGGCAGTTCGGGGAGGCCAGCAAGACGGTGGTGTTCGAGGAACCCCTGATCGGCATGGAGCTGTCGCTGCACGTGCTGGTGGACGTGGACGCCGACCACGCCGCGTTCGCCATGCTGCCCGCCTGCCAGGACCACAAGCGCATTTTCGAGGGCGACCGCGGTCCCAACACCGGTGGCATGGGCGCCTTCGGGCCCATTCCGTTCCTGCGCCCCGAGGACATCCAGAGGATGCGCGTCGAGCTGGTGGAGCCCACGGTGCGCGGCCTCCAGGCGGATGGCCTCCCCGCGCGCGGGGTGCTGTTCCTGGGCGTCATGTGGACGGCGGCGGGTCCGAAGCTGCTGGAATACAACGTGCGCTTCGGGGATCCCGAGACCCAGGTGCTCATGCAGCTGCTGGACGAGGACCTCGCGGCCCTGCTCTTGGAGGTGGCCGAGGGGCGCCTCGTTTCGCGGGAGCTGAAGCTGAAACCGCACACGGCCATCACCGTGGTGTTGGCCGCGGAGGATTACCCCGAGGGGGCGAAGAAGGGGGTGCCCATCCAGATCGGGACCCCCTCGGTCACTGTCATCCACGCCGGGACGCGGAAGCAGGATGGGCAGTGGCTGACCAACGGCGGCCGCGTGATGAACCTGGCCACCTCCGCGCCGGACCTCGCTGCGGCCCGCGCCGCCATCGAGGCTGCCCTGCCACAGATCCACTGGCTCGGCATGCAGGTGCGCCATGACATCGGACTCAAGGCCCTGCGGCATGCCCAGGCCGGAAAGACGGTCCGGGATTCCTGGTAGGCCCCGGTCCTACCGGTTCCTCAGGAACCAGACCGCCAGGGTGAAGGCCGCCAAGGTGAGGGTGAGGGTGCCGGCGGCCCGGTGGAGGCGCGGAGCCACTGATCGGGTGCTGCGGCCCTCGCGCCATGCCAGGGCCACGCGGCCCAGGAGCAGCGTACCGCCCGCGGAGCCGAGGAGGAGCAGCCAGAGGGCGAGGTGGTGCCTCTCCAGAGCCCGGGGCTGGAGCAGGATCCGGAGCACCACCACGGTCACCGTGGCCACCATGAGGTGGCCGTGCAGGCGGTGGTCTCCCCGGCGGACCGCGCGGAGGGCGAAGGCCAGGAGGATCGCGGCGGGGATCAGCAGCAGGTCCAGCATGGCCGCCAGACTACAACAGGTGGATCAGAGCAGGAGGGCCTCCATGCGCTTCTCGCCCTCCCAGCGGTAGAATCCCGCGCCGGATTTCCGGCCCAGGCGGCCGGCGGCCACCAGCTGGCGCAGCACCGGGGGCGCCTTGAAGCGGGGCTCCCCGAAGGCCTCGAACAGGACCTCGGCGACGCTCTGCATGGTGTCGAGGCCGATGAAGTCGCTGAGGTGCAGGGGGCCCATGGGGTGGCCGCAGCCCAGCTTCATGGCGGTATCGATGTCCTCCACCGTGGCCAGCTTCTGCTCGGCGCAGCGCAGGGCATCCAGCAGGTAGGGCACCAGGAGCCGGTTCACCACGAAGCCCGGGGCGTCCGGCGCCAGCACGGCGGTCTTCCCGAGCCGCTGGACGAAGGCCTTCAGGGCGTCGAGGGTGTCCTCGTCGGTGGCGAGGGTGCGGACGATCTCGACCAGGGGCATGGCGGGCACGGGGTTGAAGAAATGCAGGCCCGCCAGGCGGGGCAGGCGGCCGGGCGCCAGCACCGGGCTGAGGTGGGCCACGGTGAGGCTGGAGGTGTTGGTGCAGAGCAGGGCGCCGGGGGCCATGACCTTGTCCAGCTCGGCGAAGGTCTCGAGCTTGAGGTCCATGCGCTCCGGGACGGCCTCCACCACGAGATCGCAGGCCGACAGGGCGGCAAAGGCGAGGGTGCCGTGGAGCCGGTCGCTGAAGGCGGCCTTCTGATCCTCGGTGATCTTCCCCTTGGCCACGGCCCGTTCCCAGGTGCCCTTGATCCGCGCCAGCCCCTTCGCGAGCAGGGTTTCATCCGCCTCCTTCACCCAGACCTCGCAGCCCGCCTCGGCGGCGCACTGCGCGATCCCCGAGCCCATGAGTCCGCAACCGACGATGCCGATGCGCTGGATGTCCATGGCGAGCCCCCCTGTTGGAATGGTGATGGTCTGGTCCCCATTCTCCGCCGGTTGCGGGCCGCATGGGAGGATGACCTGCGGTAGGTTGGTTCCGCTATGATTCGGCCCTGCATGGAGGTTCCCATGACCGACCTGTTGAGGGACCTGCTCGGCCATCAGGCATGGGCCGACGCCCTGTTCTTCCATGTGTGGGGCAAGTCGGACTTCCGGGAGGATCCTGACCTGCGAACCCGGACGGGCCACATGGTGGATGTCCAGCAGGTCTTCCTTGGCCTCCTCAAGGGCGAGCCCATGGACTTGGAGGAGCGTCCCGTCCCCGATTTCGAGACCCTGAAGGCGCGGTGCCGGTCCAGCCATGAGGCCTTCCGGGCCCTGGGCCGGGGCCTCGACGAGGCCTCCCTCACGCGCCTGGTGCGGGTGCCGTGGTTTCCCGATCCGCCTTGCCTGATCACCGTGACCGAGGCGCTGACCCAGGCCTGCCTCCACACCCAGCACCACCGGGCCCAGAACATGACGCGCCTCAAGGCCCTGGGCGCCGCCCCGAAGAACGTGGACTACATCATCTGGCTCTGGAAACAGCGGCCCGAGGCGCGCTGGGATCTCTGAGCGATGGGAGAATGAGGCCGGGCACAGGCGGGAGGAACCCCATGCGGATCGAGGCGGATACCCTGCGCTTCATGCGACGCGCCATCGAGCTCTCCCGCATCCACATGGAGGCGGGCGAGGGCGGACCCTTCGGCGCGGTGATCGTGAAGGACGGGGAGATCCTGGGCGAAGGCTGGAACTGCGTCACCGCCAGCCACGACCCCACGGCCCATGCGGAGGTGGTGGCCATCCGCCACGCCTGCACGAAGCTCGGCACCTTCCAGCTGAAGGGCTGCGAGATCTACACCAGCTGCGAGCCCTGTCCCATGTGCCTGGCGGCCATCTACTGGGCACGGCTGGACCGGATCTGGTACGCCAACGGCCGGGCGGATGCCGCGGCCATCCAGTTCGACGACGAGTGGCTCTACCGCGAAGTGGCTCTGCCCCTGGAGGCGCGGAGCCTGCCCACCACACAGCTGCTCCGCGACGAGGCCCTGTCGGTCTTCCAGTCCTGGGACCGGAAGACCGACAAGATCCCCTACTGACCGCCGGGAGCTGACGGCCGACAGCTATATTTCCAGATACGTGTGGAGCTTCCGCTCTTCCGTGAGCAGCGCCCGCAGAGCTTCCGCGGCGTCGCTCTTGGCGCTGGCCTTCCGCTTGGTCTGGGGCCCCTGGATCAGAATATCGGGGTCGTAGTGGACGCTGCGGAGCACGTGATCCACCGTGTCGCCTCTGACGAGGTGCTGGATCTTGAAGGTGTCGTCCTCGTCCACCACGATGTGGGCCTCGTTGGGGGCGCCGAAGAGGTTGTGGCGCATGCCCAGGATGTCCTGGTAGGCGCCCGTGAGGAAGAAGGCCACGTAGTAGGACTCGCCGCCGCGGGGCTCGTGGAAGGGGAGCTCGTCGCGCACGTCCTTCAGGTCGATGAACTTCTCCATCTTCCCGTCGCTGTCGCAGGTGATGTCGCAGAGGGTGGCGGAGAGGCCGGGCTTCTCCTTGAGCCGGTGGATGGGCATCACCGGGAAGAGCTGCTCGATGGCCCAGTGGTCCGGCATGGACTGGAAGAGGCTGAAGTTGGCGATGAGCTTGTCGGCCAGGCTCTTGTTGAGGTCCTGGAACTCCTCGGGCACGTACTTCAGGCTCTTGCTGCTGAGGATGCGGGAGAGCTTGCGGCAGACCTCCCAGAACAGCGTCTCGCCCTTGCTGCGATCCTCCAGGCCCAGGTAGCCCAGGTTGAAGAGGGTGAGCAGTTCGTCCTTCTGGGTGATGGCGTCGTGGTACATCTCGGCGAAGTTCTTCACGGAGATGTTGTCGCGGGTGTAGGCGAGCTCCTTGAGGATCTGGGGCTCATTGCCGGTGAGGGTCACCGTGTACTTGGTGTGGGTGGTGTCGATGAGGCCGATGATGTCCACCACCACCACCTCGTGGTAGGCCACGATGGCGCGGCCGGACTCACTGAGCAGGTCGGGCATGGGCACCTGCTCCTGGGTGCAGATGTCCTTGGTGGTGTACACGACATCCGCCGCGTACTCGGCGATGGTGTAGTTCATGGAGCTGCTGAAGGTGGTCTTGCTGCCGTCGTAGTCCACGCCCAGGCCGCCGCCCACGTTCAAGTAGCGGATGGGCACGCCCATCTTGCGGAGCTTGGCGTAGATGCGGGTGGCCTCCTTCATGGCCGACTTGATCTTGCGGATGTCCGTGATCTGGCTGCCGATGTGGAAGTGCAGCTCGATGACGCTGTCCAGGAGGTCGCGCTTCTCCAGCACCTCGATGGCGTCGAGGATCTCGCGGGTGGTGAGGCCGAATTTCGCGTGATCGCCGGCGCTGGTCTCCCACTTGCCGCTGCCCTGGGCATTGAGTTTGGCCCGCAGCCCGATGAGGGGCTCCACCTTCAGCTCCTTGGCCACCTTCAGGATCAGGGGCAGCTCGGTCATCTTCTCCACGGTGATGACCACCTTGCGCCCGGCCTTGCGGGCCAGCAGGGCCATGCGGATGAACGACTCGTCCTTGTAGCCGTTGCAGAGCACCAGGGCCTCGGGGTGCAGGTCGAGGCTCAGGGCGATCATGAGCTCGGGCTTGGAGCCCGCCTCCAGGCCGTAGTGGTACTTGTTGCCGGAGCGGACGATCTCCTCGACCACTTCCTTGGTCTGGTTGGTCTTCACCGGATAGACGCCCTGGTAGCTGCCCTCGTAGCCAAACTCGATGATGGAGCGGCGGAAGGCCTCGTTGACCTCGACCACCCGATGATCCAGCACCTGCGGGAAGCGCAGGTTCACCGGGGTGCGGATGCCCTTCTTCTTCAGGTGCTGGACGATCTCGTAGACGTCGCAACTGAGGGACTCGTCCTTGGTGGGCGTGATCTCCAGATGGCCCTTGGCGTTGATGCCGAAGTAGCCATTCCCCCACTCCTTCACGCCGTACAGGGTCGCGGCGTCCTGGACCGTCCAGTGCTTCATGGGCATCCGAGGTGCCTCCTTAGAGTCTGCATTCGAAGTGGGATATGGCCGCGACGCCGGCCAGCCGCGCCCTTGGCAAGGCACCGGCCGCCGGGCGATGCGGCACATCGTTCAAGGCCGGTAACGAAGCCAAGGGTGCGGCTGGCCACGTCCCGGAGGGCAAGGGGCGGCGCCCGGCGCGATCCCGCGTCGAACTCCTCGTCCATAGTGCCCCTATTGCCATCGTCGTTCTCCTTGGCTCGCTTGGGCGGCGCCCCTTGCGCGACCGCACCCCACTTCGAATGCAGACTCATACCGGGGCGGCCACCTTTGGCCGGAAGTTTGTTTATATGGAAAAAAGTCCAATAGTTCCAATGAAAAATCACTCTCCCAGGATTCGGCCCAGGGTGGCCCGCCAGTGGCGGTCCCTCACGCGCCTCAGGGCGGTCCGCCGGGTGAGCTTCCGCCACTGGGCCGCGCCCCGGGGCAGGTCCCCGGCAGAGCGGGTGTGGAGGGGGCTGGGGCCGCCCCAGAGAGTGGGATCTCCCCAGATGGGCACCCGGTTCCAGGGGCAGACCTCCTGGCAGGCGTCGCAGCCCGCCGCCCAGCGGCTCTCCGCCAACGCCGAGGCAATGTCCGGGGGTGGTTCGGTCTCGGTCTCGATGGTGTAGGTGGTGAGGCAGCGGGCCGGGTCGAGCCGGAAGGCCTCCAGGGCGCCGGAGGGGCAGGCTTCCAGGCAGGCGGTGCAGGTTCCGCACTGCTGGGTCCCGAACGGCTCGTCCGGCGGCAGCTCGATGGACAGCAGCAGCACGCCCAGGAAGCCCCAGGAGCCGTCCTTTCCGGCGATGAGGAGGGTGTGCCTGCCCTGCCAGCCCAGGCCGGCCCGGGCGGCCAGCTGGCGCTCCAGCAGGGGGGCCGTGTCCACGCAGACTCGGCCTTCCAGCCCCGGCCAGCGGGCCTGGGCCGCCTCCAGCACCCGGGTCAGGCGGGGCTTCAGGATCATGTGGTAGTCCGGGCCCCACAGGTAGCGGCTCAGCTTGAGGCTGCCCGGAGCCGCGCCGGGCACGGCCTCCGGCCGGGCATAGGGGAAGAAACCCACCAGGGCCGTGCGGGCCTGGGGCCAGAGGGCTCGCGGGTCCAGGAGCGCGGCTGGGTCCAGGTAGGGGAGCAGGGCGCCTCGGCCTTCCTGGAACCAGGCCCGGAGATGCTCTTCCTCATCCCGGAAGGGCTCGCAGTCGGCGAACCCCGCCCGGGCGAACCCGGCGGCCAGGGCCTCAGACCGAAGCCAGGCCCTGAATGCCATTGGATCCGGGTGTTCGACGGGCACGCGCAGGCCACCTCCCAGGATCATCCTCGCCTCCGGGATGGCCGATGTCACGGGCTTCCGGGGCGGGGCCGCGTGGTGGTTCCCCAAATGGCGGTAGGCTAGAGGCGGAGCCGAACGCCCGTCATGAACCTGCCCAATTTCCTGTCGCTCGCGCGGATCCTCATGGTCCCAGTCCTGGTCGTGGTGCTCATGACCAAGGTGACGAATCACGAAGTCATCGGTGTGCTGGTGTTCTGGGCCGCCTCCATCACGGACGCCCTGGACGGCTACTTCGCCCGGCGCTGGAAGCAGGTGACCACCCTCGGCAAGCTGCTGGATCCCCTGGCGGACAAGCTGCTGGTGTCCGGAGCCCTGATCTCTCTGGTGGAGCTGAACCTGGCCCCGGCCTGGATGACCTTCATCATCCTCTCCCGGGAGTTCGCCGTGACGGGCCTGCGGGGCATCGCCAGCGAAGAGGGCATGACCATTCCGGCCGGCGCCATCGGCAAGTGGAAGATGGGCTTCCAGGTGGCGGCCATCTCCTGTCTCATCCTCGGCCCGCGGCTCGACTACTGGCTCTACGACTGGACCCACAAGGAGATCTTCCACCTCTTCATCCAGCTCAACCGGCCCTACAGTTTCTTCTGGGGCATGGGCGTGCTGCTGCTCTGGGGTGCCGTCATCCTCGCCATCTGGAGCGCCATCTCCTATTTCCACGGCTTCTGGAAGGTGGTGGGACCAAGCATCCTGGCCGAAGAAGGCCGCCTCACCGGGCACAAGGATTCCGAAGGACACTGAATGTTCCGCAAGTATCTCCTCGCAGGCCTGTTCTCGGCATCCCCTGCAGGGATGCGCGAGACGCTCGGTGGAGCGTGGTTCGTGTGTCGACATGGGGTGTACCGATGATTCGGAAGTACCTCCTCGCGGGCCTGTTCACCTTGCTGCCCCTGGTGGTGACGCTCTGGATCCTCCGGGGCATCTTCACGGCCCTGGTGGGCATCTTCCGGGAGCCGCTGACCTTCCTGGCCCACCTGATCCACGTGCCGGACCCGCCGACCTGGGCGCTGGCGCTGTTCTCCGGCCTGGCCACCGTGATGCTGCTGGTGGTGGTGGGCGCCTTGATGGGCAACTTCATCGGCCGCCAGCTGCTGTCCTGGCTGGATGAGCTGATGATGTCCGTGCCCGTCGTGAAGACCGTCTACGGCGCCACCCGGCAGCTCATGGGCGCCATCCAGTCGGGCCGCGGCGGCAGCTTCAAGGAGGTGGTGGTCGTGGAGTGGCCCCATCCCGGCTCCTACACCCTGGGTTTCGTGGCCAGCCGGGACTGCTCCTGGGCCATCCCGGGGGGACAGGGCATGCTGGCCGTCTACATTCCGACCGCCCCCAACCCCACCTCCGGCTACGTGATCATGATCGAGGCTTCGAAGGTGAGGCCGGCGGACCTCAGCGCCGACCAGGCCCTGACCTGGGCCATCAGCGGCGGCGTCGTGGTGCCGCCCCGGACGGGCACCGGTTCCTTCCGGCTGCCGGAGAAACCATGAACAGCCTGCAGGGTCGGCGCATCCTCGTCACGGGCGCCGGAAGCGGCATCGGACGGGCGGCGGCGCGACTCTTCAGGGACCGCGGCGCGGACCTGATCCTGGCGGGCCGGCATCTGGACACACTCCGGGACACGCTGCCGGATGCGGTCCACGTGGTCCTGGATCATTCGGATGATGCGGCCGTGGCGGCCTACGCCCGGGAATGCCCGGAATTGGATGGGATGTTCCTGAACGCGGGCGGCCTGGTGCTGGGCTCCGTGGCTTCCACGTCCACCGCGGATTTCGATGCGGCCATCGCTGTGAACCTCCGCGGTCCCTGGCTCATGGCTCACCATCTGGCAAGCCGACTGAAGGATGGTGGAAGTGTCGTGCTCGTGGGCTCCAACATCGGCCTCCGGGCCATCCCGGACAGCGCGGCCTACAGCGTGGCCAAGGCCGGGGTCCACATGCTGGCGAAGGTGCTGGCCCTGGAGTGGGCGCCGCGGCGCATCCGCTGCAATGCCATTGCGCCGGGCCCCATCCGCACGGCCATGGTGGACGCCCGCCTGGCTGCCAGCGCGGATCCCGAGGGCGATCTGGCCGCGCTGTCGGCCGTGAATCCCCTGGGGCGCCTCGGCACCGAAGCCGAGGTGGCCGCCCTGGCCGCGCACCTGCTCGGCGGCGAGAGCGGATGGACGACGGGGGCTGTGATCCCGCTCGACGGCGGAGCTGACGCGGTCTACTAGGCTCGCCAGTTACTCGACGAAATCCAGGTCCCGCCCATGGGTCTCCGGCAGGCCCCAGAGGGCGCCGAAGGCCAGGACGAAGCAGGCGATCCCCACGATCCAGGCGGAGCGCACCAGGCCCATGGACGGCCGGAAGAAGAGGAAGCTGCCCGTGATGAGCGGCACTGCGCCCCGGACGAAATTGGGCACCGTGGTGGCGACGGTGGCCCGGAGGTTGGTGCCGAACTGCTCGGCGGCCACGGTCACGAAGACGGCCCAGTAGCCCGTGGCCAGGCCCAGGTAGCCGGCCAGCACGTAGAACGCCCCCGGAGTCAGCCCCCGGGTCGTCAGGTACACCGCGACTCCTGCCAAAGCCCCGGCGGCGAACCACCCGACCACCTTCTTCCGGGTCTGCAGGGCCTGGCTGAGGAAGCCGCTCAGCACGCTGCCGAGGGTGATTCCCGTGTAGCAGAAGGCGACGGCGGTGCCGGCCTTCACTGGGCCCGTCACCTTCAGCACCGGGGCGAACTCCGGCGAGAAGGTGATGAGGATCCCCACCACGTACCAGGTGGGGAGGCCGATGAGGATGCACCGGACATAGCGGCCCAGGCGACCCCAGTCCGTGAAGAGGCTGAGGAAGTCCCCGCGGGTCACGGTGGCCTCGTGGGTCTTCGCGAACATGAAGCTCTCCCGCAGGCCCACCCGCAGGAAGAGCAGGGCCACGCCCAGCAGGCCGCCCACCGCATAGGTGACGCGCCAGGGGAAGAAGTCGCCCACCAGCTTGGCGGTCACGGCCCCGAAGATCCCCACGGCGGCGACGATGGCGGTGCCATAGCCGCGGAGGTCCTTCGGCAGGATCTCGGACACCATGGTGACCGCCGCGCCCAGCTCGCCCGCCAGCCCCAGGCCCGCCAGGAAGCGCCACATCGCATAGGCCGGGACGGACTGGACGAAGGCATTGGCGAGGTTCGCCACGGAGTAGAGGGCGATGCTGCCGAACAGGGTGGAGAGGCGGCCCTTCTTGTCGCCCAGGATGCCCCAGAAGATGCCGCCGAGCAGCATGCCCGCCATCTGCCAGTTCAGGAGGTGGGCCCCGACGTCGATCTGCATGGCCGCGGGGACGCCCAGGGCCGTGAGGCTGGGCTGGCGGACGATGGGGAAGAGCAGCAGGTCGAACATGTCGACGAAGTACCCCAGCGCGGCCACGAGGACCGTGAGGTTCAGGACGGTGCGCAGGCGAGTCTGAGTCATGGGGGCCATTGAACCATACGAAACCTTGTCAGAACCCGGCACACTGCTGGTGAGGTGCTCATGTCGGATGCAGCCTGGCCCGCGCCACCCCAAGGGTCCTGCACCCTTCCAGCCAGCGTGGAGGCGGAGGTGGCCATCCTGGGCGCCGGCATCCACGGCGCGGCCCTGGCGCGGGAGCTGACCCTGCGGGGCGTCACCTGCGCCCTGGTGGACAAGGGCGAGGTGGGCGGCGGCACCAGCCAGTGGTCCAGCCAGCTCCTGCATGGCGGCATCCGCTACATGCTCACGGGCGATATCCGCCAGATGCGGGAGGGCCTGGCCGAGCGCGCCACCTGGGCCCGCATCGCGCCCCGCCGCTGCCGCTGGGAGGCTTTCTGGATGCCCCACCGGTATTGGGCCGAGGGCCTGGCGCACCGCGTCGGCATCGGCCTCTACGACCACTGGGGCGCCGAGCGGCCCGGCTGGCCCGCGGGCCTGAGCCTCGGCCACGTTCCGAAGGAAGCCTTCCTGGCCGATCCGCGGGGCGTCCTCGGCCCCTTCCGCGGCGCCACGGCCTACGCCGACCTCATGACCTGGGACCGGGAACTGACGAGGGATCTGGCGGCCTCCAGCGAGGCCATGCTGCTGGATTTCCACGAGCCGGAGGGCTTCGAGCAGGGCGACGGCGGCCTGAAGCTCCTGCACCTGCGGGACCGCCGGGACGGATCAGCACGCCAGCTGCGGGCGCGCCGCTGGGTCTTCGCCCTGGGGCCCTGGACGGACGGCGCCATGGCGCAGTGGTTCGGCGAGACACGGAAGCGGCTGCGGCTGTCTTCCGGCATCCACCTCTGGTTCGACGCCGTGCCGGGCTGCGAGCGGCCCTGGGCCATCCGGCGGCCCAAGGGGCGCATCCTCTTCGTGGTCCCCCGGGATGGCTTGCTCCAGGTGGGCACCACCGAGCGTGAGGTGGAGGACGGTTGGGTGCCCATCCTCGAGGCGGAGCGGGAGGAGCTCTTCGGCGCCCTGGAGGCCAACCTGCCCAGCCTCCCCTGGCGTGAGATGCTGGTGTGGGCCGAGGAGCTGGGCGTACGGCCCCTGGTGGCCGCCACCGGCGCCACCACGCACCTGAGCCGCGAGGCTGTCCTGGAGCGGCATGCCCGCATCCCGAACCTCACCCTCGTGCTGGGCGGCAAGCTCACCACCGCCCGGGCCCTCATGGACCGCCTGGCCACGGACCTCACCGGCCTGCGCTGCGAGGCCTCCACCACCGCGCCCCTGCGCCTTTGGGATGGACAGGCGGCGGAGATCCGGTAGAATCATTTCTTCACGCGGTCCCGTAGCTCAGCTGGATAGAGCATCAGACTACGAATCTGAGGGTCGGGCGTTCGAGTCGCTCCGGGACCACCAATCGATGCAACCCTTGGGCCCAGGTCATGCACCTGGGCCCAAGTTGTTCTACATCCCCTATCCAGAGACTTGTGGGTGCGCGGGGGCTCGGACTCTGAGCAAGCAGGGATTTATGTGCCTGAAGGAGGGGGAGCCTGGTGCTCTTCCTTCTTCCGATCCACGGAGATCTCCACGGCGATGGCAGCGGCCTGCTCGGCCGCCACGCCTTCGGTCCGGCGCTCGTATTCCTCCTCCGCAAGGTCGTCCCGGGCGCGCAGCACCGTATCGGCGACTTGTTCCTGCTCGCCCGGCAGCTCGACGCGCAGCTCCTCGATCAGCATCATGACGGTCGCGGCCACCGGTAGCGCGAGCAGCGCGCCCAGCAGCCCCATCAGGGTTCCCCCGGCCAGGAGGGCGAAGAACACGACGGAGGAGGGCAGGCGGAGCGCCCGGCCGTAGATCCGCGGAATGAGCACACGGCCCTCGAATTCCTCGTACGCGAGCATCATCACCAGGACGATGGCCGCGATCGCCGGGCTGTGGCCGAGCGCGACCAGGACCACGGGAACCACCGACATGATGGCGCCGACATAGGGCAGGACATCGGCGATCCCGGCGAATACCGCCAGGGCCATCGCGTTCTTCACGCCGCAGGCCGTCAGCAGGACGAAGGTGAACGCGCCGATGAGCAGGCAGGTGATCAGCTGCCCGCGGATGTAGGCGCCGACGATGGTCTCCAGGTTCAGCAGGACCCGGGAGAGCCGGATGTGATGGGTCCTCGGCACCACGGCGAACAGCCCGCCCCGCAGGCGATCCCGGTCGATCATCATGTAGAGCCCGAGGAAGAGGGCGCTCATTCCGTAGGCTGCGACCTCGAAGAGGCGCATCGAGTAGGACAGGGCGGTGGCGCCGACCTGGTTCCATGACGCGCTGTAATCCAGGTGTTTCAGCCAGTTCGCAAAGGGGGTGCTCAGGGGGTACCGGGCGAGGTAGTCGGCCAGACCTGCGCGGGCCATGGGTTCCCGCTCGAGGAGCGCCGAGGCCTGGGCGAGGAGTGAGGGGATCGTCAAGGTCACCGTGAGGACCGCCACCGTGAAGAGGCTGGCAAAGACGATCGCGATCCCCCATCCGCGGCTGATCCCTCTGGACTCGAGCCACTGCACGGCAGGGCTGAGGGTCCCCACGATGAGAAGGGCGACGACCAGCACGAGGATCACGGGCCACAGGCGGATCAATCCCCACAGTGCGAGGCCGAGGAGGACCAGCCGCAGCAGCGTCGACGGGGGAATCTCCAGGCGCAGGGTCCGCGGCCCGGATGGCGGAGGCTGCGGTGGGCCCGGGGCTGGCTGGGAGGCCTTGGCTGGCGGCTCTGGTGTGCTCATGGCAACCCTGTCGGGATGGCCTCTGTGCTCCCGGGGAAGCTCAAGGTGGCCGGGCCGAGGCTGTGGTCATGTGCCATGGGATCACCCGCAGGTTGGGGCGACACTCTGGGGTTGCGGGGAACGGGCTCGCGCAGGTCCCCCAAAGGCCACCGGAAGACCAGGTGTCAAACGCAGCTTCCATTCCGAACGATTCGTGGCACGCAACACACTGAAAACAAGCTTGATATTCATTCCGTTCGGTTTCGGTTCAAAGGAATGCGGACCTGGATCCGATCAAAATAGAGGAACCCCCACATCATCTTGATGGGGCCCAAGCTGGCGAAGGGTTTGATAATTTGTTGTAAATATATATAAACAAAATATTTAATATATGGCTTGAATTATGCGATCCAACAGGCGGGATCACCTTCGGATCGAGGCGTGACCCTCCAGGGATGGCAACCGCAAGGTGCTCCCCGCTGGTTTCCCCTCCTGCGCTGCAGGAGCGGGCGCTCTTCGAATCGCCAGGCCGTGAAGGAGAAAAACATGACAGGCAAAGTGATTGTCCCGATCTTCTCGATTCTCATGCTCTCGGCGTGTCTGGTTGGACCCAGGCGGGGCGGAGGGCTGGAAGTCGTTCCCATCCTGCCGGTGGTCGTGGAGATCGGCGATGACGACTACTACTCGCAGGGGGGCTACCACTACTTCTATACCGGCGATCGCTGGTACTACTCCTCTTCGAGAGACGGCGACCGGAGGGAACTGCCCCGGTCCCACTGGCCCAGAGAGGTCCACCGGCGCGGCGGGGGGTGGCGCTAGGTGAATCGGGTCGACCGGGAGGTCTCCGGTCGACCCGCTCCATTCAGAATGGGTCCGGAGGGAAGGCCAGAACCTGAGGGCCCATGGACGACATCCAGGAGGTCCCTTGAGCGGCATTCACGGGTTCGGACGCTCCCTTGCGAGCGTCCTGGTGGCCTTGGCTGTGCCCCTTCTGGCGGCCCGGCCGGGCCGGCCCTGGAATGCCCTGGAGGCCCGCCAGGCCTCCATCGGAAGAATTGATCTGGAGATCGGCGATGTCTTCGATCTCGCCAAGCCCGATGAGAACACCTGGATCGGCCGCACCGCCAACCATCTTCATGCCCTCACCCGGGAAGGCGTCATCCGGAGGGTGCTCCTCTTCGCGGAGGGGGATCGGGTGCGGGAGCGGCGCATCTATGAAACCGAACGCCTTCTGCGGGCGCTGCCCTTCGTGAAGAACGCGCACATCGATCCGGTGGTCGAGCCTGATGGCACCGTGGTGGCTCGGGTCCGGATCCGGGATGCCTGGACTACCCAGCTGAGCGCCAACTACTCGCAGGTGGGCGGCCAGCGGACCACGAGCTTCGGCGTCGATGAAAAGAACTTCATGGGCCTGGGCAAGAGCGTGGCCTTCGATCTCTCCAAGGACCATGAGCGCAGCACCTGGGGCCTGGCCTACGGGGACCCTCAGCTGTTCGGGAGCCGCTGGACCCTGGCCACCCACATTCAGTACCTCACGGATGGGTACACGCGGAGTCTCCAGGTCGAGCGGCCCTTCTTCGCCCTGGACACCCCCTGGTCCACGGGCGTGGCCCTGTCGCAGAGCCATGCCAGCCTCTACCTCTATGACCAGGGGGCCCAGGTCTTCCAGGCCCCTTTCATCCAGAACGAGGTCCGCTTGTCCGGAGCCGTGGCGCTGCGTGAATCCGGGAACCGGGTCTGGCGGGGAGGCCTTCTCCTCAAGCGGCAGGACACCAGCTATGGAGCCATCATCCAGACGGGTCCCCTGGGGCCGCTGCCGCCGCCCACCCTGACCGGCCGGCGTCTCCGGGGGCCCGCGCTCACGCTCTCCACTCAGGAGGACGCCTTCGAGACCTTCGAGGACCTGCTGGGCATGGATACTCCGGAGGACTACAACCTGGCCTGGACCGGCAACGTGGAACTCGGCACCTACCTGCGCTCCCTGGGTTCGACCATGAACGCCCCCTTCTTCCGGATCCAGGTGGGCCGGGGCTGGTCCTCCTCAAGCGAGAACCTCACCCTCCTGACGGCATCCTGGGAGGGCCGGAAACCCGCCACCGGTCTGGAAAACACCCATCTTGCCCTCTCCCTGGTGCAGTACCGGAAGCTGACCTCGAACCAGATCCTCGCGGGCATGGTGACGGTGGATCAGGCCCGGCGTCCTGACCCCGAAACCTGGTACTACCTGGGGGGTGAGCAGGGCTTGAGAGGCTTTCCCAACCAGCTCCATCCGGGGGATGCCCGCTGGACCGCCTCCTTCGACTACCGCCTCCTGACGGAAAAGCGCTGGTGGGGTCTGGTGCGGCTGGGTTACACCGCCTTCCTGGACCTGGGTTCCGTCCGCCGGATGGACGGGCAGGGGTGGTCCCGCACGTACTCGGATGTGGGGGTCGGGCTCCGGCTGGGGAACCTCAAGAGCTCCGCGGGCCGCGTGATCCTCCTCAGCGTGGCAATGCCCTTGAACCGGGAGCCCTACCTGTCCCGCTGGCAGTTCACCATCGGCAATGCTATGCGGTTCTGAGCGGTTTCCCTCCCATGAGCTCCGGGCAGAAGCCGCCCAATGTCTGGTCACATTGATGGGAAGGGTACTCATTTTGGTGGATTAGCGCCTAGTGATGAAGAAATGGATATGTCGCAAATGATTCATATCAGTTTATTTACGATTTGGAATGGAAACCGCTACATACCGGTGGTCGGGTCGCCACCACGTTTGGATCTGACGATCCCCCATCCAGGGGAACCAGTGTCAGGTTGTTTGGCGCAACGGGTCCTGCCGCAAGCACCGCGAGCATATTCCCGTCCATCTCGGCAGCGATGACGATCTGCTGCAGGCTGGGCGTATCAGCAGGTGAGCATTCTTCGCACCTCCGGTCTCGCGATCCGCAGGACTCCTCGCGGCTTCCCAGAGGTCGATCATGCCCAGAAAGATCCGCATTCACGCCATGTCGAGCCCCGTCGGCGATCTGGCAGGGGATCTGCGGAAGATGCAGCTGCGGACCAGGAAGCTCCTCCATCTGGAGACCCAGCGCCTGCTCAGAAGCCAGGAAGAGACGAACGAGCGGCTCCAGCGGATCAACGCGACCCTTCAGGAAAGCGAGGAGAAACTCGCCGTCACCCTCCATTCCATCGGCGATGCGGTCATCGCCACGGATGCCGGGGGACGGGTCAGGATCCTGAACCCCGTGGCGGAACGGCTCACCGGCTGGACCATGGCCGAAGCCGAAGGCCACACCGTGGACGAGGTCTTCCGGATCATCAACCAGGAGACCCGCCAGCCCGCCGTGGCCCCGGTCATGGACACCCTCGCGCATGGCACGGTGCAGGGTTTGGCCAACCACACGGTGCTGATCGCCCGGGATGGCCGGGAATGCCCCATCGCCGACAGCTGCGCGCCCATCTGCGGCCGGGACGGGCGGGTGGTCGGGGCTGTGCTGGTGTTCCGCGACGTCACCGAAGAATATGCCGCGCAGAGGTCCCTGCGGGACTCTGCGGCCCTGGTCCAGGCGGTCCTCAACACCGTGGTGGACGGGATCATCACCGTCCAGGCCCGGGGCGCGATCATCGAGACGGTCAACCCGGCCACGGAGCGGATGTTCGGCTACGCCGCGGCCGAGCTCATCGGGCAACCCTTCCGTTCGCTGATCCCCGAGCTGGACCGGGACGAGGCGGCAGGTTCCCTCGAGTATTTCAGGGCGAGCGAGGAGGCCCGGGCCAGCGGCCTAGGTCGCGAGGTGCTGGGCCTGCGCAAGAATGGCCAGCGCTTCCCCCTGGAGATCGCCGTCAGCGAGATGTGGCTCGGCGGCCAGCGCTATTTCACGGGCATCCTGCGGGATATCAGCGCCCGGAAACAGGCGGAAGAAGCGCTGCTGAAGGCCGGGGCCCTGCAGAACGCGATCTTCAACAGCGCCAACTTCTCCAGCATCGCGACCGATGCCAGGGGCGTCATCCAGATCTTCAATGTCGGCGCGGAGCGGATGCTGGGCTACTCGGCCACAGAGGTCCAGAACCAGATCACCCCCGCCGACATCTCCGATCCCAGGGAGTTGATCCTGCGCGCCGAGGCGCTGAGCCTGGAGCTGGGCACCCCCATCGCACCGGGCTTCGATGCCCTGGCATTCAAGGCCTCGCGCGGCATCGAGGACATCTATGACCTGACCTACATCCGGAAGGATGGCAGCCGGTTTCCGGCGGTGGTCTCGGTCACGGCGCTGCGCGATCCTCAGGGCGCCACCATCGGCTACCTGCTGATCGGCATCGACAACACGGCGCGCCAGCGGGTCGAAGCCGAGCGGGCCCTCCTCGACCAGGCCCTCCAGGACAAGAACGCCGAGCTGATGAGCGCCAAGATCGCCGCCGAGAAGGCCAACCTCGCGAAATCCGAGTTCCTCTCCAGCATGAGCCACGAGCTCCGCTCGCCCCTCAACGCGATCCTGGGTTTCGCCCAGCTGATGGATTCCGAGTCTCCGCCCCCCACCTTGCCCCAGAAGGCGAGCATCGATCAGATCCTGCATGCGGGGTGGTACCTGCTGGAGCTCATCAACGAGATCCTCGATCTGGCGGTGATCGAATCCGGGAAGCTGTCCTTCTCGGAGGAACCCGTGTCGCTGGCGGATCTCATGCTCGACTGCCAGGCCATGATCGAGCCCCAAGGCGTGAAGCGCGGCCTCACGATGACCTTCCCCCGGTTCGATCATCCTGCCTTCGTGCGGGCCGACCGGATCCGATTGAAGCAGGTCCTCATCAACATCCTGTCGAACGCGATCAAGTACAACCGGCCGGCAGGGGCGGTCGTCGTGGACTGTGACACGACCACTCCCGGCCGCATCCGCATCAACGTCAGAGACACAGGCCATGGACTGCCCCCCGATAAGCTGAGGCAGCTCTTCCAGCCTTTCAATCGCCTGGGCCAGGAACAGGGCGGGGAAGAGGGCACGGGCATCGGCCTGGTGATGAGCAAGCTGCTGGTGGAGCTGATGGGCGGTTCGATCGGCGTGGAGAGCATGGTCGGCGTGGGCAGCCGGTTCTGGTGCGAGCTGAACTCGGTGGCGGCCCCGCAGCTCACGGGGGACAAGGCTGATGCCGGTGCTCTGGTGAAGGTGCCGATCCGGCTCGATACGCCGCTTCGGACCCTGCTGTATGTGGAGGACAACCCGGCCAACCTGAGCCTCGTCGAGCAGCTCATCGCGCGCCGGCCGGACCTGCGCCTGGTGAGCGCGGGGAACGGGATCCTCGGCATCGAGCTGGCACGGGAGAGGCAGCCGGACGTGATCTTGATGGATATCAACCTGCCTGGGATCAGCGGCCTCCAGGCACTGAAGATCCTGCGGGAGGATCCCGCGACCGCGCACATCCCGGTGGTGGCCATCAGTGCCAATGCCATGGTCGGGGACATCAAGAAGGGCCTGGAGGCGGGATTCTTCCGCTACCTCACGAAGCCGATCAACGTCACCGAGTTCATGGCGGCGATGGACGTGGCCCTGGAACACGCAACGGCGCCATCGAGGCACACATGATCAGTCCAACCGATATCCTCCACGGCAAGATCCTGGTCGTCGACGATCAGGAGGCCAACGTGCTCCTGCTCGAACAGATGCTCCGCGGGGCCGGCTACACCTCCATCACCTCCACCATGGATTCAAGCAAGGTCTGCGAGCTCCACCTCATCAACCACTACGACCTGATTCTGCTCGACCTTCAGATGCCCGGCATGGACGGGTTCCAGGTGATGGAGAACCTGAAGGACCTCGAAAAGGGCGGCTACCTCCCCGTCCTGGTGATCACGGCGCAGCCCGCGCACAAGCTGCGGGCGCTCAAAGCGGGAGCCAAGGACTTCATCAGCAAGCCCTTCGACCTGGCGGAAGTGCTGCTGCGGGTGCACAACATGCTCGAAGTCCGCCTGCTGCATCTGGAGATGAAGCGGCTGTACGAACGGATCGCCGCCGAGCAGAAGGTATCGCAGCGGTTGCTGCTCAACGTGCTGCCGACTTCCCTGGCCGGGCGCCTCGAAGGGCAGTCCGAGGTCAAGGCCGGCGTCTTCACGGAACTGGTCACGGAAAGCTACGCGGAAGTGACGCTGCTGTTCGCGGACATCCTGGAGTTCACCAGGTTCGTGGAGGGGGCGAATGCCGAAGTCCTGCTGGGGGTGCTCGACGAAATGGCAATCCGCTTCGATGCCCAGGGTGGCCAGTCAGGCCTGGACAAGACCAGGACCATCGGCAATGCCTATCTGGCTTCCATCGGCCTGTCCGATCCGGTGATCGAGCACACGATCAAGGCCTCGCAGAAGGCCCTGGACATCGTCGAAGCCGTGGATCGTTTCAACGAGCGCAGCAAGTACAAGCTGAAGCTGCGCATCGGGCTCGACATCGGGAGCGAGGTCTCCAGCATCGTCCACAAGCGCAACATCGTCTGCGATTTCTAGGGTGGGGCGGCCGGGTCGGTCGGCTCTGGTGCCGCCGGATCAAGCTGACGCCGGTCGTTCAATCTGATCGGCTCCCTGCTTCATCTTGACGGCCAACTCGAGGCGCAGAGCAGGAAATGATTGATAAGGTGCATATATACAATCATTTACGGTTTGGACTGATTCATGCTGCTGGGTGCTCATCAAGAGAGAAGGTGAGCGATGCAACCACCAAGGTCGATCCTGCGGAGCCAGGCGCTCGCGTCCCGGGCCATCCCGATGAACGAATCGCCGAAAGCCCACCCGCTGCTGCGCACCACGCCGACTCCCGAGGAGCGGTGGGCGTCCCTCCAGCGGCGCACCCAGGAGATGATCAGCTATTTCGTCGCCACCCTGCGCAGGACCTGGTGAGCCGCCGTTGAGCCTCAGCCGCTTCCCCGGGGTGGAGCGCACCACCCCGCGGCGGCATCCCTGTCGCGGGGCCGCCTCCTTTGGAAGTCGATCCTAGAGACTTTGGTTGTTGGCCCGTTCTCCGCCGATCAACCCATAGCTCTTGAGTTTGCGGTACAGCGTGGCGGAGCCGATGTGGAGCTGCTCGGACGTGCGCGTCTGATTGCCGCCATTCAAGGCCAGGGCCGCGAGGATGTACTCCTTCTCGATGACCTCCAGCGGCCGGACCGTCCCATCGGCGGTCGGGGGAAGGGCGCAGGCCTGCCGGACCTCTTCGGGCAGGTCCTCGAGCTCCACGCGGTTGCCTGGCGAAAGTGCGACGGCCCGCTCCATGACATTTTCGAGTTCGCGTACATTGCCCGGCCACGGGTAACGAAGGAGCTGATCGGCCGCGCCTGGGGTCAGGCCCGTGATCTTGCGCTTCATGGACAGCGCTGACCCGGCGAGCAGCACCCGGGCCAGGGGCAGGATGTCGTCCCGGCGCTCCCGGAGGGGCGGCACGTGCAGCTCCACGACCTTGAGCCGGTAGTAGAGGTCCTGGCGGAAGTTGCCATCCGTGACGCCCAGGGCCAGGTCGCGGTTGGTGGCGGCGATGATGCGCACATTCACCTTCCGGTTCTTGTTCTCGCCCACCCGTCGGATCTCCCGTTCCTGGAGCGCGCGCAGCAGCTTGACCTGCATGCCCGGTGAAACCTCGCCGACCTCATCCAGCAGCAGGGTGCCCCCGTTGGCCGACTCGAACAGGCCCGGACGGTCATGGGTGGCGCCCGTGAATGCGCCCCGCGCGTGGCCGAAGAGCTCGCTTTCCAACAGCGTCTCGGCGATGGCGCCGCAGTTGACCGCGATGAACGGACCGGACATGCGTGTCGATTCATCGTGGACCAGGCGCGCGATCCGCTCCTTGCCTGAGCCGCTTTCGCCCGTGATGAGGACCGTGGAATCGACCTTGGCCACGCGGCAGGCGAGATCCACGACCTGCCTCATGGCCGCGCTCCGGGCGACGATCCCGTACATCGGTTCGCCACTCTCCCGGATCGTGCTGACCATCGCCTTGCGGTGCTCTTTGAGCTTCCGCTCCGCGGCCTTCAGGGTCTCCGTGACGCGGTGGATCGACACATCGAGGGCATCCGACAAGCGGCTCTTGTCGTAGAACCAGAGCTCCTCGGCCCGGGTATCGCCCCACTCCTCACGGGTGCGCCCGAACAGGTGGCACCCCGCATCCCCCTTGCCTTGGCAGCGGTCCTCGAGGACGAAGATCTCCTGGCCGGCGATCCGGCTGAGGTAGCCGCTGATGAGGCCGCAGATGGTCCAGCACATGGGTGCATCGGCCCGGCCGAAGTGCAGGAGATGCTGCTCCGCCTCGTAGGAGGTCACGAGCATCATCCCTTCCTTGGAGAGGGGGTCCTTGTCCTCCGTCTGGACGCTGAAGAGGCCCCCGAGGGTGTGGATGCGATTGCCGGCCCGGCGCCACTCGGCTTCATCATCCCATTTGAACTCGGTCCTCATGGCCTCGGCCATCCGCCACCCGTGGGCGAAGCCGAACTGGGTCAGGACCGTCCGGGCGGCGGTGAAGCCGAAGTTCTCGACGAGGTACTTGCGCAGGAGGCCCATCGCAACCGCGTCCAGCAGAATGGCCCGCTGCCCGGCGAAGCGGATCAGCCCGCCCTCCGGATCCAGTTCCAGCAATTCCTTGTGGTCCAAATCGCCGGCACGCATTGGTGGCCTTCATCCTTCGGACTGAAGGAGTGGTCTTTCATCTTGATGGAGCATACCACCGCGCAAACGATGCAGCCCGAATTTAAACATAGAAATAATGGATGTAAACACTTGGCTCGAATCCTGCGCTGAAAGACTCCGGATGAGGAGCCCCCACCTTGAGGTCTCGAGAGGCAATCGTTCGACGGGTCGCGTTCTGGACCGCCATGCTGACGGGCCTCGCACTGGTGGGCTCCCAGTTCAGTTGACGGCTGAGTGCCAAGGGAGGACGAGGGGGCCTCGCCTACAGCACGACCCGCGATGGGCGGCAGGACAACCGTCGAGTCATCAGCATCATCAACCATCCCCAACACCACCAACCGCAAGAAAAAGGCCGCGGCCTTTCAAACCCAAAGCCCCATGGGGCAGAAAGAGAGAGCAGCATGCGACACATCGAACTGAATCTCCACACCGCCCTCCTGGCCTCTTCAGCACTGATCATGGTCGGCCTGCCCCTCCAGGCTTCTGACCAGGACCATCGCATCGAGGCCTCAGCCAAGAGCAGCTACAACTTCAAGACCTACCTGAAGGGCGACCACATCAAGGTCGAGTCTGAAGATGGCGTGGTCACTCTGAAGGGCACCGTCGCCCACGACTACCACAAGTCTCTGGCCCAGGACACCGTCGCCGGACTGCCCGGCGTCAAGAGGGTGGACAACCAGCTCACGATCGTCGGCGACCAGCCCTCGGAACATTCAGACGGCTGGATGACCATGAAAGTGAAGGGTGTCCTGGCCTTCCATCGGAATGTCAGCGCCACCGCCACTGAGGTGAACACGGAAAACGGCGTCGTCACCCTCACCGGCAAGGCCGACTCGGAGGCCCAGAAGCAGCTGACCGGCGAATATGCCAAGGATGTGGAGGGCGTCACGGAGGTTCGCAACCACCTCGTCGTCACGAAGGGCGCCCACCGGACGATGGGAGAGAAGGTGGATGACACCTCCATCACGGCCCAGGTCAAGTCGGCCCTGTTGTTCCACAAGTCCACCCATGCCCTGGCCACCAAAGTGGTCACCAAGGATGGTGTGGTGACCCTGCACGGCGAAGCCAAGAATGCCGCGGAGCGGGACCTGGTGTCCAAGCTTGCCGAGGACATCAATGGCGTGAAGCGCGTGGTCAACCAGATGACCGTCAAGCCGTCCTGAACCTTCCCCCCGGCCCTCTGATCCTTTCAGCGGGCCGGGGTTCACGACCCCACCAGGAGGAACCATGTTGTGGACCATTGCAGTCGTCTTGATCGTCCTCTGGGCCCTTGGCCTCGTCAGCGCGTACACGATGGGTGGTTTCATCCACATCCTGCTGGTGCTCGCCATCGTCCTCGTGCTCGTCCGGGTCATCCAGGGCAGGAAAATCATCTGAAGGGGGCCTCCTTGCTCCAGAACCGCTGGCTCTACGAAAGCAACCTGGAAGCTCAGCTGGCGCGCTGGAAGGCCGATCTCGCGATCCTCAAGGCCAAGCTGCGGCCGGCCGAAATCGATGCCGCATCCCAGCACGACGAGTCCATTGAAGCCCTGCAGCACAAGCACGATATGACCAGTTATCACCTGAGCAGCCTGAGGGGTGCCAGCGATGATGCCTGGCAGAGCGTGAAGGCGAGCACCGAAACAAGCTGGATGGATTTCACGGCGATCGTTCAAGATCCATCCCTCCATTACTGACCTTCACCATCTGTCATTGCCGGCAAAGGGCCCAGCCCGCCCGGGTCCAGACCTAAGGCGCCTTGATGCTGTCCGCCCATCAGGAAACCTGAACACCTTTGGAGGCGCCCATGCCCGTCGCCCTTGAGATCACGCTCATCCTGGTCCTGGTCGCCCTGGCGGCCGCCTTGGTGCCGCTGCTTCATCAGTTGCGCCGGACGGCCCGAGGACTGGATCTATTCCTACTCTCCACAAGCAAGGACCTCGCCCAGATCGCGCAGGACGTGCATGCCTCCCGGCTGCGCATGGACCTCCTGGCGGGCTCCATCACGGAGTCCCTGAGCGGGTTTTCCGCCTTCGCCAAATCGGTCGGCGAGCTGGGCAGCACCGTGAACGAATGGCACGTCCGCTTTCGCAACACCATTGAATCGGCCTCCAGGAACATCGGAGGCCTCATCGGGGGGATCAGCGCCGCGCTGGCCTTCTTCAAAAGCAAGCCAACCGAACTCGAACCTGAATAGGACGACGACCATGACCATGACCACGACCGAACCCAAGACTTCCTCCTACGGCCCCACGCTTCTCACCTTCCTCGCAGGTGCCGCCGTCGGCGCGGTGGTGGTGGCCCTGACCACCCCCAAGACCGGCCCCGAGCTTCGCGGGAACCTGAAGGATCTCGCCACCCGTGCGAAGCGCAGGACCGGCGAGCTGGCCGACAACGCGAGCGAGGCCTGGGACAGCCTGAGGGGCCGGACGGCCCTGGCGGCCAGTGACCTGAAGCGCGGCGTGACCGACGCGGCCAGCGATCTGCGCGGCTGATCGAACGGAAGTTCTGCCATTGGCCCTCGCCATCCGGGTCCGGAGGCGTGGGCCGACCCATTCATGGACCTTTTGAAAGCTCGACACATGAACCATTGGAAAACGATCCCATTCATGACTGCGCTCCTGGTCGCCCAAGCGGGCACACCGGCCGTGGCGGGCAGTCTCTACCGCCATGTCTCCTTTTCGCCCCAGGCCCAGCCCGTGACCGTGCCCCTGTATCGGGTGACCGTGGTCCAGGGCTCGGCCAAGGCCATCAACTACCGGAATCTGAAGCACGCCACGGAGATTGATCTCCTGGGCACGGTGCTCGTCTCGAATGCCTCGGGTGAGGCGAAGGTGAAGAACGAAGACGGTGCGGTCCAGATCACCGCGAAGTTCAAGAACCTGCCTCCCGCCTCGACTTTTGGCGGGGAGTTCCTGACCTACGTGGTGTGGAGCATCTCCCCCGAAGGCAGTGCCACGAACCTGGGGGAACTCATCCTCGAAGAGGGTCGAGGCAAGGTCAAGGTCACCGAAAAACGCCAGACCTTCGGCCTCATCGTGACTGCCGAGCCCTATTTTGCGGTGAGCCAGCCCAGCAATGTGGTCGTGATGGAGAACGAGGTCCGCAAGGGCTCGGCAGAACAGTTCGAGTTCATCGATGCCAAGTTCGAGCTGCTGAAGCGGGGCCAGTACGCCCAGAACCTGGAGACCGTGGAGCCGGTGGCCATGGATCCAAAGACGCCGTTCCATGTCTTCCAGGCGCGCAACGCGGTGCGGATCGCCCGGGCCACGGGGGCCTCGACCTACGCGCCGGAGGCGCTCGGGAAGGCCGAGACCTTCCTTGCCCAGGCGGAAAACAAGGAGGGCGGCCGGAAGGTCCGGGCCGTGGCCGCGAAGGAATCCGTCCAGCGGGCTGAAGATGCCCGCCTGATCTCGGTCCAGAAGCAGGCTGCCGAAGGGCTCACCGCGGAGCGCCAGGCGGCCCAGGACAAGCTGGACGATTCCCGGCGGGAGACCGCCAAGGCCACCGACGCTGAAGATTCCGCCGTCCTGAAGACCCGGCAGGCTGAGCAGGAGAACGCCGGCCTCCGGGACCGGAATGCAGGCCTCCAATCCAGGAATGACGGGCTCAAGGCCAGCAACGAAGGGCTCAAGGCCGATAATGAAGGGCTCGAGGCGAATAACGAAGGGCTTCGGACTCAGCTGATGGATCAGCTCAATGCGGTCCTTGAGACCCGGGCCACCGCCCGTGGGCTCATCGTGAACATGTCCGGCGTGCTGTTCCAGAACGGGAAGGCAGAGCTGCTCCCCGCCGCGCGCGAGAAGCTCTCCAAGATCGCGGGGATCCTCTCGACCCACAAAGGGCTGATGGTCGAAGCGGACGGCTTCACGGACAGCGAAGGCAGCGAGGCCCTCAACCAGCGCCTGTCGGAGCAGCGCGCCAAGAACACGATGGATTTCCTCGTGAGCCAGGGTGTCCCCCGCAGCTCGGTCACCTCCAGGGGCTTCGGGAAGGGAAACCCCATCGCCACCAATGAAACGGCTTCGGGTCGTCAGGAGAACCGGCGTGTGGAACTGGTCGTATCCGGTGAAGGCATTACCGGCCGGAAGACCGCGGGGCTCTGAGATTCCCGGATCCTTCCTGGATCCGGGCTTCCATCCCGAGCCACCCGTGGGGATCCAGGCGACTGGCATTCTCCACGGGTGGACCCATCCTGCAGCTGTGGATCGGGGCGCCCCCAGGGCCTTTCGGGGCTGATCTGCCTGGGCCCTCCTCTTGAAAGACCACCCGGAACATCCAGGAACCCATGGCCTCCCGAGCGGGGGTGACGGAAGGGAAGGCAACATGTTCAAAGATATCAATGGCATCCGGATAGCCTATACGGATGAGGGCCAGGGGGCTCCTCTGCTCTTCGTCCACGGCTTTCCCCTCAGCCGGGCCACCTGGTCCAAGCAGGTGGCGTTCTTCAAGGCGAATCACCGCGTGATCGCGCCGGATCTGCGGGGGCTGGGCGAAAGCGCGTCGGGGCCGGGACCGGTCTCCATGAGCCGGTTCGCCGAGGATCTCCACGACCTGGTGCAGCGCCTGTCCACGGGGCCGGTCGTCCTCGTGGGGCACTCCATGGGCGGCTATGTGGCGCTCGCCTTCGCCATGGCGTACCCCAACGCCCTGAGCGGGCTGGTGCTGGTTGGCACGAAGGCCGGCAAGGATTCGCCCGAGGTGGCCGCCGCCCGCCGGGCCACCGCTGAAAAGGTCCGGACGGAGGGGGTTTCGGTGGTGGTGGACGCCATGGCGCCCAAGATGCTCTCTGCGAGCCATGCGGATCCTGCCATGGCGGCGTCCGTCCACGGCTTCATGGCTGCTTCCAAGCCGGACGGGGTCATGGGGGCCCTGTGGGGCATGGCGGACCGGCCGGATGCGAGCGCCCGCCTCGGCCAGATCCGGGTGCCCACCCTGGTGATCACCGGCGCCGATGACACGGTCATTCCGCCCAGCGAATCCGTCATCCTGGCCGAGTCCATTCCCGGCGCCCAGCTCACGGTCATCCCCGAGGCCGGCCACCTGGTGGCCTTCGAGCGTGCCGATGCGTTCAACGAGGCCTTGAACGGCTGGCTTGAGTCCAGGAGCTCCGCGCCCGGCTTCAGGGGGACCATTTCTGCCAGCCATCAGCCAGGTTGACCTTGCCAGCCACAGGAGCCCGAACCGCCAGCAAACCGGAGGATTCCCAGGGAGATCACCATGCGCGAACCCCATGAGGTCGCGGCCAAGCTGTTGGGCATGCCCTTCGAGGCCCTGGACGAGCGGGCGCAGAAGGTGGCGCAGCATGTGGCCGGGCGCAAGCACATCGCGCGGAACGTCGCGAAAGAGGCCGATGCCAGCACCACCTTCGGCCAGCGTGCGGCGGATGCCGTGGCGTCCTTCGGAGGGTCCTGGATCTTCGTCGGGCTCTTCGCCGGCACCATGGTCGTCTGGGTCGGGCTCAACGCGTTCCTCGTCATGAACCGCGGCAGGACGTTCGATCCTTATCCCTACATCCTCCTCAACCTCTTCCTCTCCATGCTGGCGGCCATCCAGGCCCCGGTGATCCTCATGTCCCAGAACCGCCAATCGGAGAAGGACCGGATCCACGCCGAGCATGACTACGAAGTGAACCTCAAGGCCGAACTGGACATCATGCTGCTGCACGAGAAACTGGATCTCCTCCGGGAGAAGCAGTGGGAGGAACTGCTGGCCATCCAGAAGGAGCAGCTCGAGCTCCTGGCCAGGCTGGGCCCCGGGAAGGCGGCCACCTCTTGAACGCCCACCCTCCCAAGGCGGCCTCTCGTGTTCACCCGCCGTCTTCCCATCCGCGGCGCCGGCCGGCGGGCTGGGCGCGCGCGCGGACGGGCCTCCCCCTCGCCCTCGCCGGCCTGCTCACCTTGGCCTGTGCGCGCCTGCCTGAAGTGAACTACCTGAAGGTGCCTCTCAACGCGCCAGCGACGCCGGTCGTCGTCGATGGCCAGGGGACGCTCAGCCAGGGGGATGCTGCGTCCCTGCTCCCCAAGCGCCTCGGCCACTCCAAGGTGGATGCCAAGATGCTGGCGGGGCTCGAGGAGGCCGCCACGGGGCGGCCACTCATCGCGGGCAACAAGGTCACCCTCCTCTTCGACGGTCCGAAAACCATCTCGGCGATGATGGCCGCGGTGTCCAAGGCCAAGGACACCATCAACCTGGAGACCTACCTCTTCGATCAGGACCCCCTGGGGATGAAGTTCGCGGAGCTGCTCATCGCCAAGCAGAAGGAGGGGGTGCAGGTCAGCATCATCTACGACTGCGTCGGTACGCTGGGAACCCCGCAGGCCTTCTTCGACCGCATGCAGGACGCGGGCATCCGGCTCCTCCCCTTCCAGCCCGTCAATCCCCTCCACCGCCCCTGGCGCTGGAAGCTCAACAACCGTGACCACCGGAAGATCCTGGTGGTGGACGGCAAGGTGGCGTTCGCGGGGGGCGTGAACATCACGGTGGCCTACGCACGCGGCTCGTCGTTCCGGGCCCCACCCCAGGGCACCGCTCCGGTGGGGTGGCGGGACACCCACCTCCAGATCGAGGGCCCGGCCGTGGCCGCCTTGCAATGGATGTTCCTCGACAACTGGGCCAGCCAGAAGGAGGGCGATCTGCCCGAGAGGGACTACTTCCCCACACTCTCGCCCGCGGGCGACAAGGTCCTGCGGGTTCTCAGGAGCCAGCCGGGAAGCAACCACGAGATCTTCAAGGCCTATTTCCTGGCCATCCAGGGGGCCACGAAAACCATCCACATCACCGCGGCCTATTTCGTCCCGGATGTCCAGATCATGAAGGCGCTTCTGGAGGCAGCCAAACGCGGCGTGGAGGTGAGGATCATGCTGCCCAAGGTCTCCGACAGCTGGCTCACCACCCAGGCCCGGCGCTCCTTCTACACCCAGATGCTCAAGGGCCGCATCAAGGTCCATGAACTCAAGAGCTCGGTGCTGCATGCCAAGACCGCCGTCATCGACGGGAGCTGGTCCACGGTCGGCTCCACCAACATGGATACGCGGAGCTTCCTCCACAACAAGGAGGTCAACGTGGTCGTCATGGGGGATGCCTTCGGGCGGGAGATGGAGGACGCCTTCAGCGAAGACCTGAAGGATTCCAACGAGATCACCCTCGCGCAGTGGAAGCATCGACCCGTGGGTCAGCGCTTCACGGAGTGGTTTGCCCGGCTCCTCTCCTATTGGCTTTGAGGAGAGATGGAGCCCGTTCCCACCGGGTGCTTCAATGGATCGAATGGGTGGGGCGGCGACGCGCTCTCGGCAAAGGGCGACTGCGAGGGCAATCGCCAGGGGCTCCAAACGCCCCCGGAGGGCTGAGGCCGGCCGGTCCATGAAAAGCCCCCGGTCTCCCGGGGGCTCGCATGGGCTTTCCGGAGGGATCAGAACGCGACCAGCAGGGCCGCCACGACGGTGTTGCCGCCCTGCTCGCCCGTCTCGGTGCCGAAGGGCCGGAGGAAGTTCTTGCTGCGGGCGATGTAGTTGACCTTGAGGTTGGCGGCCTTCACCTTCTCGGGGATCCAGGCGTAGGTGTAGCCGACGGTGACCTCCGTGTACTTGGGGCTGTAGTCGGCGCCGGTGGGGAGGCCGGTGGCCACGTTCGTGGTGTAGGGGTTGGTGGCGGTGTACCAGTCGTCCCCGCTGTTGAGGTTCATCAGGTCGTAGCGGGCGAGGATGCTGTGGTGGCCGGAGGTGTAGCCGCCGGTCACGTAGTAGCCCGTGAACTTCTGGTCCAGGTGCTCGCGCTTCACGGCGGGGGCGGTGGCGGCGAGGGTGGCGAAGCGGCGGCCCAGCAGGCCGGTCATGTACTCCGCGGTGAGGGTCCAGGTGCCATCCTGGTAGGCATAGAAGGCGCCCAGGTTGGTGGTCTTGTCCTTGTTGTCGTAGATGGCGGCCTGGGTGGGCCAGGCGCCTCCAGGGTTCGCGGCGATGGTGGCGGGGGGATTCCCCTTGTCGGCCACGTCCGTGCCGCCCTGGAGGGTGTAGGCGCCGAACTTGTGCGTCTGGCCGAGGCTGAAGTCCACGCGGAGGACAACGTCCTTCTGGGCGTTGGTGTCGTTGGTCTTGCCGGAGGTCGCGTCGTTCATGCCGTTGAACACGGCCGCGGTGACCTTGCCGGCGAAGCCCTTGGGATCACCGTAGGAGAAGCCGAGGGCCAGGCCGCGGTCACGCTTGTCACCGAACATCCGGCCCAGCTGGCTGCGCTCGGCGAAGAGCAGCTCGGTGGAGCTCGTCACGCCCTCGTAGGTCTGGAGGTTCTTGAACTGGCCGGCCTTCACGTCGAGGCCGGCGAAGGGCTTCCAGGTGACGAAGGCATCCTGGAGGATGATGGGGTTCGAGGTCCCGGTGGAAATGGAGGGGTCGAACATCACTTCGTAGTCCACGCCCTCGGCCGCGCTGCCGGAGAGCTTGATCTCGGAACGGCGGACGGAGAAGGTGTTCTCCTTGAACTCGCTGCGGAGGTTGTAGTACCCGCCGGGAGCCGCGCTGTTGTACCGGAGGTTGCTGTCCAGCATCTGGGTGTACCAGAGCTGGATGTCCCCGCCGATCTTCACTGTCTGGGCCGAGGCCGGCAGGGCGGCGAGGAGGAAGGCGGCCAGGCCGAGGTTGCACGTGCGCTTCATGGGGTCTCCTAGGGGCCGTCAGGCCGATGGAGAAAGGTTCCCGGCCGCCTGTGACGTGGTCGCGAAGACGCTGCTCCGGGTGTGTGCTGGATCTGTGAATTGGTGTTGATGATTTTGATTCTCAATATGCCTTCGAGGACCTGCCCTGCGACAGGTCTGTATTTGACCAGCGACTCCGAGGTCCCTTCGCCTGAAGACACCGGCCGGAGGTCTTCGCGCGCGGGGGCCCCGGCCCTCCGTTGAGCCCTCTGCCAGGGGGGTGTCAGCACACCTTTGTGTCTCGCATCACAACCGTCGGAACCTTTGCTTCATTTTTGATAGACGCAGCGGGCTCCCCCGTTTAGCTTGAATCCGTTTGATCCATTCATCGATTTGGAACGACTGGTGTCCCAGACATCAGGTGGTCTGACCTGAACTCCGCCCTCAATCCCTCCCAACCCTCCCTCACTAGGAGCCCATCCATGAAGATCACCCGCCTTGCCGGCATTGCCGCCCTTCTCGCCGCCGGGGTCACCCAGGCCCAGGCGCAGGACATCAAGCTCACCGGCGTCCTCTTCGAGTTCTGGCAGACCCAGATGCTGGACAGCAACCTGCGCAACAACGCGACGGCTACGGCCGGGGCCTCCAAGTACTACGGCCTCGACTCCCGGTTCCAGGAGAACAACTTCGCCGTCAAGCGCGCCGAGATCTACCTGAACGGCAAGATCACCGACGACATCACCTGGAATGCGATGTTCGACCCCAACAACAGCAACACCGCGACGGTGCCCAACAACGTCCTGCAGGATCTGGTCATCACCTGGAACGCGGGCAACGGGATCTCCGTGAAGGCCGGCCAGTTCAAGATGCCCACGACCTATGAGGCCACCATGGTCGCGGCCACGAACATCCTGTTCTTCGAGCGCAACCAGATCAACCGCGTGTTCGGCGACAAGCGCGACCGCGGCATCTGGGGCATCTACGCCTTCGGCGATCCCAAGGGCTTCAGCGGCAAGGTCAACCTCGCCGTCTCCAACGGCACCACCGATGACGGCAGCGGCGGCAAGAACAACGAGAACACCGTGGCCGGTTCCGGCAATGCCCAGAAGGACTGGACCACCCGCCTCGAGTTCGCCTACGGCCCCGAGCACAAGTTCGGCGCCTACTACCGCGAAGGCGTGACCGGCCTGAAGGATTCGACCTTCAACGCCGCCTCTGCCTGGACGACTGCCGGCTACGTCAGCGCCGCCCAGATCAAGGACAACAAGGACAAGACGACCATCATGGGCGCCTACTACGCCTTTGACACGGCCACCTGGCACGCCAGCGCCGAAGCCGCCACGGGCCTGCTGGGCCGCCGCTTCCCCACCCTCTTCGCGGCCGCCACGACGAATCCCTCCCGCGAGCACCTCGACCAGAAGTTCCTGGGCTATGCCGTCGACGGCGCCTACAAGATGGGCAACCACTGGTTCACGGCCCGCTACGACATGCTGAACTACAACACCGGCGACGACTGGTACACGGCCGCCAATCCCTACAAGCCCGCGGCTGGCGGCGATTTCAGCCCCAAGTACACGGAGATCACCGTCGGCTACAACTACGTGTTCAACCCCGCCAAGTACGGCGCGGGCAAGCTGAAGCTGGACTACGTCCATCGCAGCAAGAACTTCCTGGCTCCGCGCGCCGGCCAGACCGGCGAGCAGGGCGGCGACAGCCTCGTGGCTTCGCTCATGGTCGGCTTCTGATAGCCGCTTCCACCTAGCGGTTCTTGCCGCTGCAACACCACGGAACTCATGGGTCACAACCCATGGGTTCCGTGGTTTTTTTGTCGGACCTTGGGTGTAGAATCCACCATACCTTCCACCCACATCTCTTTTGCACTGGAGCTGCCATGCGAAAGCACCTCTTGGCCCTGGGCGCCGTTCTCGCCCTCTCTCCGTGTCTCATGGCGCAGAAGATCGGCGTCATCAACTCCATGAGCGGCCCCGAAGCGCCCATCGGGGAGAACATCACCAACGGCATCAAGCTCGCCGACGAGGACCTCAAGAAGAAGGGCATCAACCTGCAGCTCGTGTGGGAGGACGATACGGGCAAGCCGCAGATCTCCATGAGCGCCATGGAGAAGCTGGCCACCCGCGACAACGTCGTGGGGGTGGTGGGGCCCTACACCTCGGCCTGCTCCAACGCCGTGGCGAAGCTGGCTGAAAAGTACCGCGTGCCCCTGCTGATTCCCGCCGCGGCCAAAGAGGAGATCACGCGCCAGGGCCTCAAGTACGTCTTCCGCATGAACGCCCCCGCGGACAAGTACGCCTCCAGCCTCATCGACGCGGCGAGCTCCCTGGGCAAGCCGAAGTCCATCGCGTTCATCTACGAAAACACCGACTTCGGCACCTCCACCACCAAGACCGCCAAGGAGTACGTGGCCAAGAAGGGCATCCAGGTCGTCGCGGACGAACCCTATCCCAAGGGCGCGGCGGACTACCGGTCCACCCTCGCCAAGGTGAAGTCGAAGAACCCCGACCTGGTCTTCATGGTGTCCTATGTGGCCGACGCCATCCTGCTCATGCGCCAGTCGAAGGAAGTGGGCCTCCAGCCCCAGGCCTTCCTCGGCGCCGGCGCGGGCTTCACCACCACCGAGTTCGCCAAGGAACGCGCGATCTCCGAGAACGTCATCTCCTGCACCCAGTGGACGAACGATGTGAACTGGCCCGGCGCGAAGGAGTTCGGGGCCCGCTACAAGGCCAAGTTCGGCAAGGAACCCACCTATCACGCCGCCTGCGCCTACGCCTCCATGATGATCATGGCGGAGACGGCCAAGAATGCCGGCGGTGACCGCGCCAAGACCCGCGATGCGCTTAAGTCCGGCAAGTGGAACGGCGTCATGGGCGAGGTCCAGTTCGCCGACTACGAAGGCTTCACGAACCAGAACAACCACCAGATGCTCGTGCAGCAGATCCTCCAGGGGAACTACGAAACGGTGCTGCCCGCCAAGTTCGCCACCAAGAAGGCTGTGTACCCCTTCCCCAAGTGGAAGTGACTCCTCCCTGAGCGGGGGCGCCTTGTGGCGCCCCCCTTTTCCATCCCCTCCAGGAGTTCCAGACGCCCATGGCCGTATTCCTTCAATCCCTTATCAGCGGCATCCTGATCGGTGGCGTGTACGCGCTCATCGGCATCGGGCTCACGCTCATCTTCGGCGTGATGCGGGTCGTGAACTTCGCCCACGGCGACATCATGATGGTCGGGATGTACCTCACCTATCTGCTGTTCACGCTGATGGGCATCGATCCCTTCGTCTCCGTCCTCATCAGCTTCCCGCTGATGTTCTTCTTCGGGGGCTTCCTCCAGAAGGTCTTCATCAACCGCGTGCTCAACGCCGTCTCCCAGAACCAGATCCTGCTGACCATCGGCCTGGGACTGATCATGAGCAACACGGTGATGCTGATCTTCACCTCGGACTACAAGATCCTCACGACCTCATATTCCTCCTCCACCATCCAGGTGGGGGGTGGGGTCTCGATCTCCGCGCCGTTGCTGATCTCCTTCCTGATCACGGCGGCCATCACCGGGGCGCTGGGCTGGTTCCTGCTGAAGACTGACACGGGCCAGGCCATCCGGGCCACGGCGCAGGACCGGGACGCGGCGCAGCTGATGGGCATCAACGTCAGCCGCATGTCCGTGATCGCCTTCGGTCTCGGCGCCGCCCTGGCGGGGACCGCGGGGGCGCTGATCTCCCCGACCTACTACATCTTCCCGCAGGTGGGCGGCACCTTCACCCTGAAGGCCTTCGTCATCACGGTGCTCGGCGGCATGGGCAGCGTGGTGGGCGCCACCCTGGGCGGGATCCTCATCGGCGTCACCGAATCCATGAGCGCGGTCTACATCTCCTCCGGCTGGAAGGATGTGGTGGTCTTCGTGCTCTTCCTGCTCGTACTCCTCTTCAAGCCCTCGGGCTTGATGGGCAAGTCGCGGACCTGAGGAGGACGACATGACCAAGACCATTCTCAAGGCTGCGACCGGCCTCATCGTCCTGGCGGCCCTGCTGGTTGTCCCCCGGTATGTGGAGAGCCCCTACGCGCTGCACATGATGATCCTGCTCTTCCTCAGCGTGTCCCAGGGCCAGAGCTGGAACATCCTCGGCGGCTATGCGGGCCAGCATTCCGTCGGCCATGCCGCCTATTTCGGTGTGGGCGCCTACACCACCATGATGCTCATGCATGCCAAGCAGGTCGTCCCCTGGGTGGGCGTCTGGGCCGGCGTGGCGATCGTGGTCGTGGTGGCCCTCGTGATCGGGAGCATCTGCTTCCGGCTGCGCGGCCCCTACTTCGTGCTCGCCTCCATCGCCGTGGCGGAGATCATGCGGCTCTCCGCCATCAACCTGACGACCCTCACCAACGGCGCCGAGGGCATCCTGGCCACCGAGATCCCCGCCTTCAAGATCGGGGAGCGGGTGGTGACGGACTTCCTCACCAAGGTGCCCTTCTACTACATCGGCCTCGTCCTGGCCCTGCTCACCATCGCCATCACGTACTGGGTGCAGCACTCCAAGCTTGGCTACTACTTCCAGGCCATCCGCGAGGACCAGGACGCGGCTCATTCCCTCGGCATCCACATCACGGTCTACAAGAACATCGGCCTGGTGATCTCGGCGGTGCTGACGTCGCTGGCCGGCGCCTTCTACGGCATCTATGTGGGGTTCGTCGATCCGCCCACGGTGCTGGGACTGGATGTCTCTGTCCAGATCATGCTCATCTGCATCATCGGCGGCATGGGCACTCTGTGGGGCCCGGTACTTGGGTCCCTGATCCTGGTGCCGCTGTCCGAGGCCCTGCGGAGCAACATGATCACCGAAGGGCTGGTGAAGATCGGCCTCGTGAGCGCGGATTCGCGGATCGGGCTCTTCCTCAAGGAGAACCTCGCCCACGCGCATGTCCTGCTCTACGGCATCCTCGTCGTGCTGGTGATCCTCTTCATGCCTGAAGGGCTCATGGGTTTCGTCAAGAAGATGGCCGCGCGCCGGAATCGGGAGGCGGTCTGATGGCCATCCTGGAGATCAAGAACGTCAGCAAGTTCTTCGGTGGCCTTGCGGCCAATTCAGACGTGTCCTTCTCCGTGGAGGAGGGCTCGATCATGGGCCTCATCGGGCCCAACGGCGCGGGCAAGACCACCCTCTTCAACTGCATCACCGGCTACTACCCGCCGTCCAAGGGCGAGATCATCTTCGACGGTCGGCGGATGAACGGGCTCCAGCCCGACAAGGTCTGTATGCTCGGCATGGTCCGGACCTGGCAGAAGGTGCGCCCCCTGGCCAAGCTGTCCGTGGTGGACAACGTCATGGTGGGCGCCCTGGCGCGCACCTCGTCTCTGAAGCACGCCCGCGAAGTGGCCATGGAGCAGCTCAAGGTGGTCCGCATGGAGCACCGGGTGGACTTCCTGGCCGGTGGCCTGCCCATCGGGGAGCGGAAGAAGCTTGAAGTGGCCCGGGCCCTTGCCACGCTGCCCAAGCTCCTGCTGCTGGACGAGGTCATGGGCGGCCTCAACCCGGCCGAGAGCGAGGAGATCATCCAGCTCATCCTGGACATCAAGCAGCGCGGCCTCACGCAGATGGTCATCGAGCACGACATGAAGGCCATCATGCGCATCTCCGACCGGATCGTCGTCCTCACCTCCGGCGAGAAGCTGACCGAAGGCACCCCCCAGGAGGTGGTGAGCAATCAGGACGTGATCGATGCCTACCTGGGTGAGAGCCATGCTTAAGATCGAGAAGCTGAATTTCGCCTACGGCGATCTGAAGGTCCTGTGGGATGTGGATCTGGAAGTTCACCAGGGGGAGATCGTCACCGTGGTCGGCGCCAACGGCGCCGGGAAGTCCACCACCCTCAAGAACATCTCCCGCCTGGTCAAGCCCACTTCGGGGAGCATCACCTTCGAAGGGAAGGAACTCAGCAAGATGCTGCCGCACCATGTGGTCGAGGCCGGACTGGTGCAGGTGCCCGAGGGCCGCCGGATCTTCCCGGAGATGACCGTCATGGAGAACCTCCGCATGGGGTCCTACGTCAAGGCCACCCGGGGGGATCGCCAGAAGAACATCGACTGGGTGTTCCAGCTGTTCCCGCGCCTCAAGGAGCGGGAGAAGCAGCTGGGCGGCACCATGTCCGGCGGCGAGCAGCAGATGCTGGCCATCGCCCGGGGTCTCATGGCCAATCCCAAGGTGCTGCTCCTGGATGAGCCCTCCCTGGGCCTCTCACCCCTGCTGGTGAAGAACATCTTCGACATCATCACCGGCATCAACAAGGAGGGCGTTACCATCCTTCTCGTGGAGCAGAATGTCTACCAGTCCCTCCGCATTGCCCACCGCGCCTACGTCATGGAGACGGGCCGGGTGGTGCTGACGGGGCGGGGCGACGAGTTGCTCAACAATGAACACATCAAGAAAGCCTTCCTGGGCATGTGAGGAGATCCCGATGACCACTGTCGACAAGTGGATGACCAAGAACCCCATCACGATCCAGGAGGAGGCCTCCATCATCGAGGCCATCCACCTCATGAAGGAGAAGGGCATCCGGCGCCTTCCCGTCATGGCAGGGGGCCGCTTCGTGGGCCTGATCACGGAACGGATGATCAAGGACTACACCCCGGGCAAGGCCACCTCGCTGGACACCTGGGAAGTGCATTACCTGCTGTCCAAGACCGCCGTGAAGGAGGTCATGAACCAGAGCCCCCAGACCGTGACTCCGGACACGGACCTGGCCACCGCGGCCCAGGCCATCCTCGACCACAAGCTCTACGGGCTGTGCGTGGTGGATGCCAAGGGCCAGCTGGTGGGCATCATGTCCGTGGGCGACATGCTCAAGGCCGTGGTGGAGTTCGCCAAGGCCCGGGCGTAGGCGGGCCGGTCCGAGGGCAGGGGGCCTCGGCCCCCTGCCTTTCTGTGCCATGGGGCTGGGTCGGCCCCGCGAGTGTTTGCGGCGGACCGGGTTGACCGCCCGCCCGGATCCCCGGGAAGATCGAAGGTCGGTTTCCCTGCCCAGGAGGCACCTTGAGCACAGCTCAGCGTTTGCGCGATATCCGCGACGGGTTTGAGCGCCCCTTCTGGGTGGCCAACATCAGCGAGCTGTTCGAGCGCCTCTCGTACTACGCGGCCTTTGCGTCCCTGGCGCGCTACCTGAACGAGTCCCTCGGCTTTCCCACGCAGGATGCCAGCAGCCTGGCCGGCCTGTTCGGCGGGCTGGTCTGGTTCCTGGCGGCCTTTGGCGGGGCGATCGCGGACCGCCTCGGCTTCCGCCGGGCCCTCTCCCTCGCCTACCTCATCCTCAGCTGCTCCTATTTCCTGCTCGGGTCGCTGGGGTCGTCCTGGATGTTGCCGGTGCGCGGCCTGGTGCCCCTCGGCGCCCTCGTCGCCTTCCTGCTGATGCTGCCGGCCCTCGGCATCGCGCTGGTGAAGCCGGCCGTGGTCGGAACGACCGCCCGCGCCTCGAAGGACAACGTTCGCTCGATCGGCTATTCGATCTATTACACCCTGGTGAACATCGGCGGCGCCGCTGGCCCCTTTGTCGCGTCGTACGTCCACCGGCACATGAGTGTCGAGAACGTCTTCCGGGTGGCCGCCATCAGCGTGTTCCTGATGTTCTTCGCGGTGCTGCTGATGTTCAAGGAGCCGCGCAAAGAGGGGGACGTGCCCCCTCCCTCCCTGGCGGAGACCGGCCGGAACTTCCTCACCGTCCTCTCGAATCCCAAGTTCATGCTGTTCCTGGTGATCTTCACGGGGTACTGGGTGGTGTACTGGCAGGAGTTCATCACGCTGCCCCTGTATGTCGCCAAGTACATCGACCCGAAGGCGGATACGGAGCTTCTGCTGATGACGGGCCCGCTGGTCGTGATCTCGCTGACGGTCCTGATCAACCTGGCCACCCAGAAGATCGCCTCGGTGAAGGCCGTCACGATCGGAACCCTGATGTCCTCCCTTGCCTGGATCGTGCTGATCTTCAAGCCGACCGTGACGGGCGTGATCCTCACGCTCATCTGCGTCGCACTGGGGGAGATCGTGCAGTCGCCGCGCTACTACGAGTACATCTCGCGCCTCGCCCCTCCGGGCCAGCAGGGCACCTACATGGGCTTCGCCTTCCTCCCCATCGGTCTTGGCTCGCTGATCGGCGGCTGGTTCGGCGGGAAGCTGATGCACCACTTCGGCGAGGTGACCCACAAGCCGGCCGGCATGCTCTGGACCATCACCGGCGTGGGCGTGCTCACGGCCGCGCTGCTGTGGGTGTACGACCGGATGCTGCCCGCGACAGGGGAAGCCTGATCACAGGTATTTCGACAGGAACTCCCACATGGCCTGGAAGCGCGCCCAGCTGTGCTGGGGGGCCCGGGGGCTGTGGTCCGAGCCGGGCAGCAGCACGATCTGCACGGAGGAGCCGGCCTTCTGCAGGGCGTCGATGAGCATCACGCTGTTCTGGGGATGCACGTTGTCATCCAGGGTGCCGTGGAGCAGGAGGAGGCGGCCGGAGAGGTTCCCTGCGGCCTTCAGCACGGAGCTGGCGTCGTAGCCGGCCGGGTTGTCCGCGGGGAGGCCCATGTAGCGCTCAGTGTAGATGCTGTCGTAGAGGTGCCAGTCGGTCACGGGCGCGCCGGCGATGCCCAGCTTCCAGGCTTTGCTGTGGGTGAGGGCGTAGGTGACCATGAAGCCGCCGTAGCTCCAGCCGTCCAGGCAGAGCCGGTCCATGTCGGCCCAGCCCTGCTGCTTCAGCCAGGCATGGCCATCGAGCAGGTCCTGGAGCTCCTGGGCCCCGAGGTTGCGGTGGATGCCGTAGGCGCTGGCCAGACCCTTGTGGGAGGCGCTGCGGTTGTCGCAGATCCAGGTGGCGATGCCCTGCTGGGCCAGGAACTGGTACCAGGGCATATCCCGGCTCCAGCTGTCCCGCACCATGGGGGAAGCCGGTCCGCCGTAGATGTACTGGTACACGGGATATTTCTTCGCGGGATCGAAGTCCGCGGGCAGCACCAGCATGGTCTCCATGGGGAAGCCGTCGCGCGTCTTCACCTGCTGGAAGCTCACCTTGCCCAGCTTCAGGTCCTTGAGCTTGTCGGGGGGATTCGCATCAATGAGGCGGAGCTGCTTCCCGGCGCCGTCGTGGAGGGCCTGCTGGGGCGGAGTCCGGGCATCGCTCCAGGTGTCGAGGAAGGCGGTGAAGGTGGCGTTGAAGCGGACGCGGTGGGTGCCGGGCCGGTCTGTCAGCCGCGTGAGGTCCCTCCCGTCGAGCCCGATGCGATAGGCGTCCTGGCCGATGGGGCTGCGCTCCGTGGCGTCGAAGTAGAGGGTCCGTCCCACCGCATCCGTGCCATGGACCTGCCGCACATCCCAGTCGCCGGCCGTGACGGCCCCGAGCAGCTGGGCCTCCTTTCCGTAGCGATAGACGTGGTGGCGTCCGGTGCGTCCCGACTCCCAGAGGAAGCCACCATCCGGCAGGAAGTGGGGCAGGGGCAGGCGTTCCTGCCAGGCCCGGCCGTTCTCGCGGATGAGCAGCCGGGAGGCGGTCCCTTCGTAGCGGCGCAGGTCCAGCCAGCTCTGGATGCGGTCCTGATGAGTGGCGAGCAGGCGGCCAGAAGGATCCCAGCCCACCTGCACGATGAGGGTTTCCTGGCCCGCGTAGGGGGCGTCCATCCAGGTGGTGGTCCCGGCGAGATCCACCACGCCCAGGCGGGCGATGGGATTGGGATCCCCGGCCTTGGGATAGCGGGCCTTCAAGGGCCTCTGGGGCTGGAAACGGTCATCCATGAGCGTGTAGACCGGCACCTTTGTCTCGTCCAGGCTGAGGAAGGCCAGGCGCTTCGAATCCGGTGCCCACCAGAAGGCGCGGAAGCTGCCGCGCCCGTAGAGCTCCTCCTGGTACACCCAGTCGAGGCGGCCGTTGAACACGGTCTCGCTGCCGCCGGTGGTGAGGCGGGTCTCCCTGGCCGTGGCCACGTCCACCCGGTAGAGATCGTTCCCGCGCAGATAGGCCACCTGGGTGCCGTCGGGACTGAAGGCCGGCTCCTCGGGCTTTCCGCCCGCCAGCCGCTTGGCCGTGGCCGCCTTGACGTCCACCAGGAAGAGCTCCTCCCCGACGTCCACGAGGAAGGCGCTGTGGGTTCCATTCCAGGCGAAGCTCCCGCGGCCGAGGGCGGCCTTGGCTGCGGCCTCGGTGGCCCCGGCTGCCACCAGGGCGGTGTGGAGCCGGGAGGATTCCAGCAGGGGCTTCCGTTCCCAGGTGAGCGGATCCAGGCGGTAGAGGGCCACCTGGTCCCCCTCCCGGCGGGTCTGTACCAGGCTGCCGTCCGGCAGCCACTCCAGGCGGGTGGCGGGCAGTCCCCCATAGGCCACCTTCTTCGTGGGGTGGGCGATGCTTTCGAGCGTGATCCGGCCGGAGCCCTGTCCCAGCAGGCAGGGGACGAGGATCAGGCAGGCCAGGAGGGCGCGGACGGGCATGGAGGCTCCGGTGAATGTTCTATATATATCGCGAAGCGAGGGCTGCTTGGCCTCAGGCCTCGCCCAGCTCGATTTCCACCCAGGCCAGCGTGCCGGTGGCGAGGGGCTCCAGGCCCATCCGGCCCCCCATCAGCTGGAGGATGCCGGCGGCCAGGGGCAGGCCGATGCCCAGGCCGCCCCGGCGCCGGCGGAGGCTGCGCTCCTCCTGCTCGAACGGCCTCAGCAGCCGCTCCCAGTCCGGAGGCAGACCCGGCCCCTGGTCCTCGATCTCGAACCGCAGGTGCCAGGCCCGACCCTTGGGCCGGGCCCTCAGACGAAAGGCCACGACCCCGCGCTCTGTGAAGCCTGTGGCATTGTCCAGGAGGGCCCCCAGTGCCTGGGTGAGGCGGGAGGCATCGCAGACCAGGGGATGGGGCAGGGGCTCCAGGGCCACTTGGGCCTTCAGGCCCTTCGCTCGGGCTCGGGCCTCCAGATCCTTCCCGAGAAGGGCCAGATGTGCGCCGAGGTCCGTCAGGGCCGGACGGACGGCGAGGGTGCCCTGGGCCAGGCTGGCGAGGTCGAGCAGGCCCTGCACCAGACCGCCCAGGCGCACCGTGGTCTCCTCGGCCCGGCATAGGATCTCGGCTTGCGGCGCCGTGGGTTCCATGTCCCGCAGCATCTGGAGGTGCCCGGCCAGCACCTGCACGGGCGTGCGCAGCTCATGGTGCGCGTTGTCCGTGAAGGCCTCCTGGGCGCGGCGAAGCCGCTGCTCCGTCTCCAGGGCCTTGCGCTGCTCGCGGATGATGCGGTTCTTGGCATGCGCCATGGCGTAAAGGGCCAGCCCGCCAAGGGCCAGCAGGGCGAGGACACCCATGAGATAGCTCAGTACGAGTTGGTTTTCCGGCACAGGTAGGTCCTGGCGAGGGCGAGGTTGAGGAGCAGCCCGATGATGAATCTCACGAGCCAGGGGATCAGGACCCAATCGCGTGAGAGCTGGTGGATGAAGAGATTCTGCACGGGGTAGAACATCAGCATGATCCCCTGATCCAGCGCCCAGGTCCCGAGCAGCCAGGCGGCGGGCCGATTCCATGGGGACCGTCCGTCAGCCTTCGTCACGAGATCCTTGAGCAGCCACAGGCACAGCGCGAACAACACCAGGCTCGCCGCGGTCTCGGCCATGGACCACCTGGAGCCGACCCCGGCCTGGGCGGCCTCCCAGGCGGCACTCGCCACCATGGTGCCGGCGGCGAGAATGAAGACCGGCCCGGGAAGGACCTTCGGACCCAGCCCCGCCAGCACCCACAAGGCGCCGAGCACCTCGGGCACGTGGGCCAGGTCGGCCACCCAGGCGTTGCGGACCCGGTTCATGGCCATGCCGAGCATGGTCCAGTTCACAAAGAGCTGGAAGATGAGGAGGGCCGTCAGGCGCCGCATCCAGGGGAAGGACTGGAACCGCTCCGATCGGGCGTGGACCGCGGCCGCCAGGACGGGAACCAGGGGGGAGACCGACTGGATGCCCCACCCGACCCACAGGAGGACCCGGAAACGGTCCATGGAGAGCTAGAACCAGCTCTGCGAAACGCAATAGGGGGGGCAGTCCGTACCCTTCTGGATGTACACGCCATCCTTCGCGGCGAGGTCCTGGCCTTCCGCGTCCACCGCCACCATCACCAGGGTGGGCGAACCGTCTTCGTGCCGGGCACGGTAGATGCGGATGCCGGCGGCACCCGGCTGGCTGAGGAGCTGCTCGAAGGCGCTGCGGTTGAAGGCGGTGGCCCGATGCTCGCCGGCCTCGGCCTTGGACTGGAAGGCCTGGACCAGACCGGCGGCCTCCTCCGGGCTGATGCGGTGGTCGCGGTTGGCGTCGAAGGCTTCAGTAGACACAGGAGTGCTCCTCGGGCTGCGGCCCTGGCGGTGGAAGAGAAGGCAGTGGAGAAGGTCTCTTCCCATCAGACCCGAAGACGGCCCGGCTCACAAGATGGAACTACGGCAGAGGTTGGGGTTGGGCAGCCACACCCGGCGGGTGCGGCCGTCCAACCCCGGTGTCCCCCTGGACCACCCGCGGTCCCGGCCTCAAGGGCTCAGTTGGGCAGGTGGGGCCGGGTGAGGTTGCGATGTCCGCCTGCGGTCACCAGCAGGTTGTCCTCGATCCGGATGCCGCCACAGGGCGTGAGCTCGTCGATGAGCTTCCAGTCAAAGCGGCCCTTGTGCTCGTTCTCGCGGAAGGGGCGGAGCAGCATGGGGATGAAGTAGAGGCCCGGCTCCACCGTGAACACCTGGCCCGCGTCGATGGTGCGGGTGGTGCGCAGGGTGGGGTGCTGGGGTGGCGGTGGCGCCATGGTGCCGTCGGGCGCGCCCTGGCGTCCCGCCACGTCATGCACCTGGATGCCGAGGTGGTGGCCCAGGCCGTGGGGAAAGAAGGGACGGCTCAGGCCCTTCTCCACGGCCTCATCGGGGTCGGCCTTCAGGATGCCGTGGTCCTTCAGGAGGCCGGCGATGGCCAGGTGCCCCTGGTGGTGCAGGTCGCCGTAGGGCAGGCCGGGCTTCACCAGGTCGCAGAGCTGGAGCTCGAGCTTCACCATGTCGTCCACGAGGTCCGCGAAGCGGCTGTCGCAGTGGGGTGCGGCCACGGTGCGGGTGATGTCGGCGGCGTAGCCGCGGACCTGGGCGCCGGCGTCGATGAGCATGACGAACCCGTTCTTCAGGGTGCGCTTGCCTTCGTAGTGGAGGGTGGCGCCCTTCTCGTTGAGGGCCACGATGCTGCCGTAGGGCATCTCGTGATCCACGATGCCCACGGCCTGGATGTAGGCGTGGTGGATCTCCAGCTCGCTGGCGCCGGCCAGGAAGGCGGCCCGGGCGGCCAGGTGGCCCCGGGCGGCCAGCACCGTGGCCTCCTCGATGCACTGCACCTCGTAGGCGGACTTGTTGGTGCGGTGCCAGTCCAGGCGGGCGGTGAGGCCGGCGGGGTTCAGCTCGAGGTTCGCGGCCTCGGCCCGATCGGTCTCGTTGCCGATGTAGGCGGCCCGGGCCAGGGTCCCCAGACGCTTCCACGCGTCCTCGACGGTGCCCACCTCCTCGATATCGAATTCGCCGGCCCAGAAGGGATTTCCGAGAGGCAGCTGCTCGTACCAGAAGTCCTCGGGGGCATAGCGGATGAGCCGCGGGCGCTGGTCCGGCCGGATCACGAGGAGATGGTGCGGTCCCGCCATGGGGCACCAGTGGGCGAAGTGGGGAACGGGGTGGAAGGGCGCGTCCTGGTCATCCGCGAAGTGGGTGTAGACCTTGCCGCTGGAGATCACCAGCGCGTCGAAGCCCGTCTCGGCCAGAGCTTCGGCCGTGGTGCGCTGGCGCTCGGCAGTGTGGGTGTGGAAGAGAGATGAGAGGTCGGTCATGGGATCCCTTCGGGGGTGGTCAGCAGGCGGATGATCGGGCCATCCTGGGCATCAGAGGAACTGCAGGGGTTTCACCTCGGGGGCGAAGCCGTGACGGACGGCCTTTTCGAAGAAGAGCGCCAGGCTTTCGCGCTCGGCTTCGCCCAGGGTGTAGCTGATGTTCTCGGTGAGGTATTCGTGCAGCTCGATCTTGGTCCAGCCGATGGTGCGTCGGGCCTCTTCGATGATGGCGGGCAGCTGGGCCTGGCCGATCTCGAAGCTCTTGTGGAAGAAGGAGGCCACGCCGCCGGGTACCGGCAGCTCCGGGGCATCCTTGCGGACCAGCCAGAGCGCGAAGACGAAGGGCAGGCCGGTCCAGGCGTGCCACTCCTCGGCCAGGTCCAGCACGAACAGCCCCTGGCGGGGGGCCCGCATGGCGGAGTCTCCGATCATCAGGGCGGCGTCGTTCGCCTCGAGCATGGCGGGGAGATCGGGACCCATGTCGGTCACGGCCGGGATCACGCCGTAGCGCTCCCGGAGGAGCAGCTGGGCCAGCACCACGCTGGTGCGGCTCGAGGTGTCCAGGGCCAGGCTCCTGATCTGTTCCGGGGGCACCTTGGACAGGATCACCACGCTGCGCACCCGCTTGGGGGAGGCGATGCAGAGGCCCGGGACGATGCGGAGGTCGGGGATCCTCAGGTACTCGATGGAGCTGACGATGCCCGCATCCACCTCGCCGGACCGGAGGCGATCGGCGCAGGCCGAGGGGTAGTGGAACTTCAGGTGGAAATGCTCCCAGCCGAGGCCGTGCTTGAATCCGTGGTTCAGGGGGGCGGCGTTCAGGTAGTCGATGATGGACAGGCGGAATGGTTCAGTGGCCATGGCAACAGTCTACCGACCCTGCGATGATTCCCTGATGGTCCTCTGGCATTACGAGCTCAATACCCCGATGGGGCCGATGCGTGCCGCCTTCGACGGCCGGGGAAGGCTGCGGGAGCTGGCCGTGGAAGGGCTTGATCCCCGCAAGACCAGCCCCCTGCCGCCCAAGGAGCAGCGCGAGGCCAAGCGGTATCTGGACCGCCAGCTGGACGCCTACCTGGCCGGCACGTTGCGCACCTTCACGGTGCCTGTGGATCCGCAGGGTTCGCCCCTGCAGCTGCGCATCTGGGACACGGTGCGGACCATCCCCTACGGACAGTGCCGGCAGCCCGGGGATCTCGGCGCCTGGCTGGGGGTGGATGAGGATCTGATCATCATGGCCTGCGCCTCGAATCCCATCGTCCTGCTCGTGCCGGCCCACCGGGTGATCCTGCCCGGCGAGGGACCCCTGCCGAAGGCCCTGCGGGAACTGGAATCGGGCCTGGGTTGGCGGCGGCCCTGATCGCCTTCAACAAAAAACCGTGATTCTGCCATGCTGGTGCCCATGAACGGGCCCTACCATCTGCTGCCCACGCCTCTGGGAGACCTGGGCGCGGTCTTCGATGGGGAGGGACGCCTGATCCGGCTGGACCGCCTGCACGGGCACCCGCTCCTGGCCCCGGCCAGCCCGGTCCCCAAGAGCCTGCCCTACCTGAAGCGGCAGCTGGAGTCCTACTTCTCCGGCAACCTCCGGGACTTCAACATCCCCATGCTGGCCGAGGGCACGGATTTCCAGCGGCGGGTCTGGAAGGAGCTGCTGAAGATCCCCTACGGCCAGGCCATCTCATATCTGGAACTGGCGCGGCGTCTGGGGGACGAGAAGTGCATCCGCGCGGCGGCCCGGGCCAACGGCGCCAACCCCATCGCCATCCTCATCCCCTGCCACCGCGTCATCGGGTCGGACGGGTCCCTGGTGGGCTATGCCGGGGGCCTGGACATGAAGGAGTTCCTGCTGCGCCTGGAGGGCGTGCTGCCCAAGGCCCCGCCCCAGCCCCGCCTGCCGCTGGAGTGGGACTGAGCAAACGCTAAAAATTCCGGCGCCGCCCATCGGAGGACTTCCCTCCGGGGGGCTCCTAGCATGGAGGCATGCGCTGGTCGGATGAGCACCTCTACGAACGGATCCTGGCGAAGGACGCGTCCTTCGACGGGCGGGTGCTCACGGGCGTCCTCACCACTGGGATCTACTGTCTGCCCTCCTGCCCGGCCCGGAAGCCCCTGGCCCGGAACGTGCGGTTCTTCGCGGATGAAGGTACCGCCCAGGCGGCCGGGCTGCGCCCCTGCAAGCGGTGCCGGCCCGATGCCTTCTACCGGGGCGAGGATGCGGACTTGGCGCGCCTGGAGGACGCCATGGCCCAGGCCCTGGCGGATCCCGCAGCCTTCCCCGAGGCGGAGGCCCTGGCGGAGGCGGCCGGCGTCGGCCTCACCAAGCTGAAGACCCTGCTCCGGGACCATGCCCACACCCAGCCTGCGGCCTTCCTCCAGCGGGCTCGCATCCAAGCCGCCTGCGCGCGGCTGGAGACGGGGGAGGGATCCCTGCTGGACCTGGGGGGCGCCGTGGGGTTCGAGAGCCCCTCGGGCTTCCACGAGGCCTTCCGCCGCCAGACGGGCCTGGCGCCCGGCGCTTACCGGGACCTGCTGGGCTCGTCCCGCTTCACCCTGCCGCTGCCGGAGGGCACCCGCCTCGACGACCTGCTGCGCTTCCATGGCCGCGATCCGGAGAGCGTGTCCGAGCGGGTGGTGGGCCCCATCCTCCGCAAGGGCGCCCACTTCGCCGGGAAGCCCGGGGTGCTGAGCCTGGCCTTCGGCACGGACACGGTCGCCGTGACCCTGGAGGGCGCGCAGGGTCCCGCTGCCATGGCGGAGGCCCACCGGGCGGCCCTGCGGCTCCTGGCCTGGCACGGGGATCCAGCCTCCTTCGAAACAGCGCATCCAGCTCTGGCGCGGGGCCGGGAGGGCCTGCGGGTGCCGTTGACCCTGGATCCCTTCGAGGCCCTGGTCTGGGCGATCCTGGGGCAGCAGGTGAACCTGGCCTTCGCCTATGCCCTGCGGCGCGACCTGATCTGCCTGGCGGGAACACCCGTGGGGGAGCTCATCGCCCATCCCGAGGCGGCGCGCCTCGCGGCGCTGGAGCCCGGGGAGCTGGTGGCCCGGCGGTTCTCGCGGCGCAAGGCCGAGTACGTCCTGAACGCCGCGGGGAAGGTGGCGGCAGGCGAACTGCGCCTGGAGGAGATGCTCACGGCCACGGGGGCTGGCAAGGCCCTCCTCGCCCTGCGGGGCTGCGGACCCTGGACGGCCCAGTACGTGCTGATGCGCGGCCTCGGCTTCCGGGACTGCGTTCCGGTGGGAGATGCGGCCCTCACGCTGGCCCTCCAGCGCTGGTTCAAGCTCGAGGCGCGTCCCGACGGTCCCGGGACCACGCGCCTCATGGCGCCCTTCGCCCCGCACCGCAGCCTCGCCACCTTCCATTTGTGGGCCAGCCTGAAAGGAGTGCCCGCATGACGGGAATCCATCGCCTCGACACCTCGCTCGGACCAGTCCAGGTCGCCTTCGACCAGGGCGGCGCCGTGATCTACCTGGGGTTCTCCGACCATGAGTTCCGCGACAGGCTGCTGGCGAAATTGGCCCGCCTGGGGCCAGTGGCGGCCCCTCCCGCCGGAGCGACGGCCGGCCTGCGGGAGCAGCTGGAGGCCTACGCCGCGGGCCGCCGCACCCGCTTCGAGGTGCCCATCCGGCTCCACGGCAGCCCCTTCGAGCAGCGCGTCTGGGCCGAGCTCCAGCGCATCCCCTTCGGAGAGACCCGCAGCTACGGCCAGCTGGCGGCGACCCTTGGTGATCCGAACCTGAGCCGGGCCGTGGGGCGGGCCAATGGCGCCAACCCCATCTCCATTCTGGTGCCCTGCCATCGCGTGATCGGCGCCAGCGGCAGTCTCACGGGCTATGCCGGCGGTCTGGGCAGGAAGGAGCGGCTGCTGCGCCTGGAGGGCGCGCTCAGGGGTTGAGCGTCCGCAGGGGGCCGCGCTCCAGCTCCAGCCGCACCTCCGCCTCCGCACCGAGGGCGGCCTTGAGCACGGCCAAGCCCCGGTCCATGTCCACGTCGCCGCAGCTGAAGAAGTCCACGGCCGCGAACCGGTGCTCGGGCCAGGTGTGGATGGCCAGGTGGCTCTCCGCGATGATCACGGCCCCGCTGACCCCGTAGGGGCTGAAGTGGTGGAAGCTGTGCGTGACGATGGTGGCGCCGGAAGCCTCCGCCGCCGCCAGCATGGCGGCGGTGACCCGCGCGAGGTCCGCCAGGGCCGCGGCCTCGCAGCCCGTGAATTCCGCGAGCAGGTGGCGGCCGAGGGCGCTGGCGGGGGTGCTCATGGCCGCCGGGTCAGCAGGGCCACGCACTCCACATGGCTGGTGAGCGGGAAGAGGTCCAGCACGGCGAGTTTCTCGAGGCTCCAGGCCTGGGCCAGCCGCTTCAGGTCCCGGCAGAAAGCCGCGCCATCGCAGCCCACCAGCACCAGCGTCCCGGCCTGGGCGGTGCAGAGGCGGTCGGCGAGGGCTGGTTCCAGCCCGGCCCGGGGGGGATCCAGCAGCACGACATCGTCGGGCTGGCCCAATCCCTCCGGCACCCAAGCCGCCACGTCGGCCACCAGGCACTCTGCGGGCAGGCCCAGGGCCTCCAGGTTGCGCCGGGCCCAGGCCACGGCGGCTTCGCCGGATTCCACCAGCACGCGGTGGTTGAAGCGCTTGCCCAGCAGGGCGGAGAAGAGGCCCACCCCGCCGTAGAGGTCATAGAGGGTGCCGCCCTGCACCTCCCAGCCTTCCAGGAGGCTCCGGAAGGCCTCGGCCGCCCAGGGCGGGCTCACCTGGAAGAAGGCGCCTGGCTCGTGATGCAGGGTGATCCCTCCCAGGCGGTGCGCCAGCGGCGCTTCCGTGCGATGCCAGCCGTCGGGTTCGAGGTGCCAGCTGCGGCCCCGCTCATCGGTGGCCAGGACCTCGCCTGCGGGGGTGCCCGTGGACAGCTCCCAGCGGCCGGGCCGGGAGGAGAGGATGTGCGCCGTCAGGGCTTCCTGCATGCGCGGAATGGCCAGTGACAGGGGCTCGGCGGCGGCCGGGCAGGCGGACACGGGCACCAGGGCGTGGCTGTGGCGGCGGAAGTAGCCGAGGGAGGACCCGTCCCAGTGGAGCTGGATGCGGTGGCGCAGGGCCTCCGCCGGGGCCGGGTGCCAGTCCCAGGGCACTTCTTCGCCCAGCTGGCGGCGCAGGAGGTCGGCGACCATCTGCCGCTTGAGGTCGGGGGCGTGGCGGCCGGCCTCCCAGAGCTCGCAGCCGCCGCAGCTCGCGGCCACCGGGCACTCGGCCACGGCGCGGCGGGGATCCCGGGTGATCCAGCGGGTGACGCGGCCCTCTCCATGGCGGGCCTTCCAGATCACGGTGGCCTCCACCACCTCGCCGGGAAAGAGGGCCAGAGGGGCCTCCAGGAGCAGCAGGCGGCCATCGGCCTCGCGGCCCACACCCTTGCCGCCCCAGGCCAGCCGCTCCACCGGGCCTTGCCAGGTTTCGGTGGGGGCAGGGGAATTCCGATATGCTGGCGGGACTTTCGCCTTCGTCTTCCTGGAGCCTGATTCCGCCTTGCGCTTCACTGTCGCCGTCCCCCCAGAGCACCGTAGCATCCTCCTGGACCGCGCGGCCGGGGAGATGCGCCGCTGCCTGGTCTTCGTGGACGGCGGCGCGGCGGACGTGGTGCTGGGCCTCCCGGGGGACGGGACCTTCGCGGACTGCGAGTGCTGGCCTGGCCTGGAGGCGGCGGAGGCCCTGGTGCGGGCTGCCTGGGCGCGGCTGCAGGACCGCCGGGACATGGAGCGGCTCCACGAGGTGGGCCGGGCCCTGGCCTCCGAACAGAACCTGGACCGGCTGCTGGACCTGATCCTCAGCAAGGCCCGCGAGCTGCTGATGGCCGAGGCCGGGTCCATCTACCTGCTCACCGGCGACGAGGAGCATCCCGAGCTGCTCTTCGCCCACACCCAGAATGCCCGGGTGAGCCTGCCCTTCGCCCGGGTCGCCATGCCCATCTCGCGGGAAGCCCTGGCTGGCTTCGTGGCCCTCAGCCGGGAAAGCCTGAACCTGCCGGACGTCTACGGGATCTCCCCGGAAGCCCCCTATCGCTTCAATGACAGCTTCGACCGCCAGGCCGGGTACCGCACCCAATCCGCGCTGGTGGTGCCCATGCTCGACACGGAAGGGCAGGTGCTGGGCGTCCTGCAGCTCCTCAACCGCCTGCAGGAGGACGGCCAGGTCGCCGCCTTCTCCTCCGCGGACCAGAGGCTGGCGCAGAGCCTGGCGGGGCAGGCCGCGGTGGCGGTGAAGAACGCCCAGCTGCGGGAAGAGATCGAGCGGCTCTTCGAGGGGTTCGTGGCCGCCTCCGTGACGGCCATCGAGGCCCGGGACCCGGTCACCAGCGGCCATTCGGGCCGGGTGGCGGACCTCACCGTGGGCCTGGCGGAGGTCGTGAACGCCACGCCGAATGGCGCCTATGGGAGCCTCTCCTTCAGCGACCGCCAGCTCCGGGAGCTGCGCTATGCCAGCCTGCTGCATGACTTCGGCAAGGTGGGGGTCCGCGAGCAGGTGCTGGTGAAGGCCAAGAAGCTGGATCCCGGCCAGCTCGAGATCATCCTCCAGCGCCTGCGCCAACGGGAGCTGGAGGAGGCCCTGGAGGCCCTGGCCCGGGCCTGGAAGGGCGGGGGCGATCCCGGGCTGTGGGAGCGCGCCATCCAGGATCGCAAGGCTGAATCGGAGCGGCTCATCCACCTGGTGCGCCAGAGCAATGAGCCCACGGTGCTGGCCCAGGAGGTGGCCGAAGGCCTGGGCCTGCTGGAGGACCTGGCCTTCACCCACTGGACCGGCGAGCGCCGGCCGCTGGTAGAGCCCGCGGACCTGGCCAGCCTCCGGATCCGCCGGGGCAGCCTGTCCGAAGCCGAGCGCCTCGAGATCGAGAGCCACGTGACCCACACCTTCCGGTTCCTGGAGCGCATCCCCTGGACCCGCGACCTGGCGGGCATCCCCGACATCGCCTACGCCCACCACGAGCGCCTGACCGGCCGCGGCTACCCCCGGAAGCTCTCGGAACAGGACATCCCGGTCCAGAGCCGGGCCATGGCCATCGCGGATGTCTACGACGCCCTCACGGCCCAGGACCGGCCCTACAAGGGGGCCGTCCCCGTGGAGCGGAGCCTGGCCATCCTGGACGAGGAGGCCCGGGAGGGGGCCCTGGACCGGGGCCTGCTGGACCTCTTCATCGAGGCCAGGATCTACGAGCGGACGACCCGGCGGTCCTGAGGGTGGAGGCCGAAGCCCATAGCCGGTAGGCTATAGGATTGGAGTGCCCATGTCGGAACGCGAACCCCGAACGATCGACCTGCAAGGAATCCTGGATCTGCTGCCCCACCGGTATCCGATCCTGCTGGTGGACCGCATCCTGGATTTCGAGCCCAAGCAGTGGATCCGGGGGCTCAAGAACATCAGCTACAACGAGCAGATCTTCCAGGGCCACTTCCCCAGCCGGCCGGTGTTCCCGGGGGTCTACATCGTCGAGGCCATGGCCCAGACCGGTGGCTGCCTGCTGCTCCAGGACATCGAGGACCGGGCCCGCAAGGTGATCTACTTCATGGGCATCGACGGAGTGAAGTTCCGCAAGCCCGTGCTGCCCGGCGACCAGCTGGTGATGGAAGTCAAGGTGGTCCAGCTCAAGGGCCGGATCTGCAAGATGCGGGGCGAAGCCTTCGTGGGTGGCCAGAAGGTCGCGGAAGCTGAATTCATGTCCATGCTGATGGACCTGGCCGAAGGAGAGGGACGATGAGCGCGCAGATCCACCCGAGCAGCGTGGTGAGTCCGGAGGCCCGGCTGGGCGAGGGCGTGGTCGTGGGTCCCTTCTGCGTCATCGAAGGCAATGCCGTCATCGGCGCCCGCACCCTGCTGCGCAGCCATGTCGTCATCGGTCCCCACACTGTGCTGGGCGAAGACAACGACATCTACCCCCACGCCACCCTGGGCATGGGGCCCCAGGACCTCAAGTTCAAGGGCGCCCCCACGCGCCTGCAGGTGGGGAACCGCAACGTGATCCGCGAAGGCTCCACCCTCCACCGCGGCACCGAGGGCGGCGGCGGCCTCACCACGCTGGGCGACGACAACTTCCTGATGACCGGGTCGCACATCGCCCACGACTGCCACGTGGGGAACAAGAACATCTTCGCCAACTGCGCCACCCTGGCGGGCCATGTCGAGGTGGGCGACGGCTGCAACATCGGCGCCTTCTCGGCGGTCCACCAGTTTTGCCGGGTCGGGCACCACGCCTTCATGGGCGGCTTCACCGTGGCCACTCAGGATGTGCTGCCCTTCATGAAGACCGCCGGCGCCCGGGACACCAAGAGCTACGGGGTGAACACCATCGGCCTCCAGCGCAAGGGCTTCCCCATCGAGGTGGTCGAGGGGCTGAAGAAGGCCCACCGTCTTCTCTTCCACTCGGGGCTGCTTCGGGACGAGGCCATGGCCCAGACCGAGAAGGAAGTGGGCCACATCGCCGAAGTGGCCTACCTGCTCACGTTCATCCGCGAGGCCAAGCGGGGCGTGCATCGTGGCTGACCAGCCTACCAAGGCCCCGCAGCGCCGCCATGCGACTCTCGCCATCATCGGCCTGCCCAACGCCGGCAAGTCCACCCTGCTGAACGCCCTGCTGGGCCAGAAGCTGGCGGCCACGAGCCAGATCCCCCAGACCACCCGCACGAAGGTGCTGGGCGTGGTGAACCGTGGGGATGTGCAGCTGGCCTTCCTGGACACGCCGGGCATCCACCTGCCCAAGCACGCCCTGAACGAGCGCATGATGGCCCACGTGGACCAGGCGCTGGAGGAGGCCGACCTCCTGCTGTGGATGGTGGATGCGGACGACTACCTGGGGACGGGGGAGCACGCCCTGGCCAAGCGTCTCCGCAAGCTGGGCCGCCCCACCTACCTGCTGCTGAACAAGATCGATCTGCTGTCCAAGGGCCGCCTGCTCGAGAAGATCGCCACCTACAAGGACCTGCTCCCCTTCAAGGAGATCGTCCCCATCGGCGCCAAGATGGGGCTGAACCTCGATCCGCTCTGGACCCTCCTCGAGCGCGATGCCACCCAGCCCGGCTGGCCCTACGACGAGGAGACCTTCACCGACCAGACCGAGCGGTCCCTGGCGGCGGAGTTCATCCGCGAGAAGGTGCTCCGCAAGACCCGCGAAGAGGTTCCCCATGGGGTGGCGGTGCTCATCGAGCAGTGGCTCGAGGCGGGCCACGCGGACTACCCCGAGGACCTGGGGCCTGAGGGCGTCTTCATCGCCGCGAGGATCCTGGTGGACCGCGACGGCCACCGCAAGATCCTGCTGGGCAGCCAGGGCGAGATGATCAAGGACATCCGCCAGAGCGCCCAGCGCGAGCTGAGGAAGCTCCTCCAGCGCCCCGTGCGCCTGGAACTGTTCGTGAAGGTGGACGAAGGCTGGCGGGACCGCCCCGACCGGCTGGACCGGCTTTCTATCTAAATCGACAGGTCCGTCGCGCGGTGCTCGGGGTCGAGCGGCGCCAGACCATCCGTGCCCGTGACCGAGGTGTACTGGCCGCGGTCCGGATCGAAGGCGAAGACCTCGCCGGTCTCGATCTTGTAGACCCAGGCGTGCAGGTGCAGCCGGCCTGCGGTCACGGCCTTGGCCACAGACGGATGGGAGCGCAGGTTCTCCAGCTGGACCAGGGCGTTCTCCTCCACTGTGGCGTGCAGCAGCTCGTTGCCGTGGAGGTGGCCGTAGCTCTCCCACATGATCTGTTCGGTCTTCCGGGCGTGGGCCAGCCAGGCCTTGGTGGCCGGAAGCTCGCCCAGCTGGTCCGGCTCCAGCAGGGCCTTCATGGCGCCGCAGTTGGAGTGGCCGCAGACGATGATGTCCTTCACCTGGAGCACGGTGACGGCGAATTCGATGCCTGCGCTCATGCCGCCCATGTGCTCGTACGGGGGCACGAGGTTGCCCACGTTGCGGAGAATGAACAGCTCCCCGGGCTGGGTCTGCGTGATCAGGTTCGGGCTGATGCGCGAATCCGAGCAGGTGATGAAGAGCGTTTCCGGGGCCTGGTCCTTGTCCAGCCGCTCGAACAGCTCTTTGTGGGAGCTGAAGATCTGGGTCTGGAACTGGTGGATGCCTTGGACGAGCTTCTGCATCGGTCCAGTCTACCTGAGGTCAGGGCCGGGAGAGGAGGCCTGGCTCAGAGGTTCAGGTGCGCCAGGTGCTCTTCGGAGGTGATGGGCGTGTTCGGCTCGTCGTGGATGATCTTGCCGTCGCGCAGCTTCACGATGCGGTGGGCGTGGCGGGCGATGTCCTCCTCGTGGGTGACGAGGATGATGGTGTTGCCCTTCTGGTACAGGTCCTCGAAGAGGGCCATGATCTCGATGCTGGTCTTGGAGTCCAGGGCGCCCGTGGGCTCGTCCGCCAGGAGGATGGAGGGGTCGTTCACCAGGGCACGGGCGATGGCCACGCGCTGCCGCTGGCCACCGGAGAGCTGGTTGGGCATGTGGTCGCTGCGGGTGCCCAGGCCGACATTCTCCAGGGCCTTCAGGGCCATCTGGTGGCGCTCGACGGGCGTCTTCCCCGCGTAGATCAGCGGCAGCTCCACGTTCTGGAGCGAGGTGGTGCGGGCCAGGAGGTTGAACGTCTGGAAGACGAAGCCGATCTCCTCGTTGCGGATCTGGGCCAGGTCATCATCCGTCATGGCGGAGGCCAGCTTGCCGTTCAGTTCGTAGGTGCCGCCGGTGGGCGTATCCAGACAGCCGATGACATTCATCATGGTGGACTTGCCGGAGCCGGAGGGGCCCATGATGGCCACGTACTCGCCCCGCCGGATCTCCATGGACACGCCGTCCAGGGCGCGCACTTCCATGTCACCCATCTGATAGATCTTGGTGATGTCGGTGAGCCGGATCAGGGGCGCGTCGGTCATGGGATCCTCAAGGGGCCACCGAAGGCCCTGGTCCATCTTCGCAGAAGCCCGGGGGCCGGTTTAGGGCCTTCCCCGGATTCCCGCTACAATCCTGGCTCCATCCGGCATCCTGTCGCTAGGTTCCATCCACGATGATCGACTCCCTGATCCGCGCCCTGGGTCGGCCGCTGTTGCGGCTGCGCTACCGAATCCATACCGGGGGGCTGGAGGCCGTTCCCGCTGCCGGAACCCCCGGAATCCTGTTCCTGGCCAACCATCCGACCCTCGTGGATCCCTTCCTGCTGGGCGCCGAGCTGCACGGCCGCTTCGCCCCGGTCCTGGTGGTGGGCCGGGACCATGGCGCCTCCGCCCCTCTGCGCTGGCTGGCCTGGGCGCTGGGCGCCAGGCCCCTGCCGGATCCCGCGGACCACGGTGCGCAGACCCGGGAGAGGCTGGACCTGGAGCTGGCGGCCCATGCCCGCCTTCTGGCGTCGGGGCGGAACCTCCTCATGTTTCCCGGGGCCCGCCTGGCGCGGCAGAAGACCCAGGACCTCGCCGACAACAGCGCCGTGGCCGCGATCCTCCGCCAGGCCC